>NZ_JBITTH010000047.1:0-35746 GCF_044541755.1 Streptomyces sp. NPDC085524 | reverse complement strand
GGCCGCGGGCCCTGGTCGCTGCGCTCCCCTGGCCCTGGGCCCGCTTCGCGGGCGGCTGGCAACAGCGGGGAGGGCCGGGCGCCTTGGGGACACTCCCCTGGCCGGACCCAAAGACTCTGTCCCTGAACGCCCCTGACAGCCCGTCTACAGCCCTCTGAACTGCGGAAATCTCCCAGGGTCAGACAGATGGAGAACGGCCCCCACAACACCGTACAGCGCCCCGGCTGTTCAGGCCTGCACCCCACCCACCACCAAAACACACTCATCTGACAGTCCGTCAGCTTTCCATGGTGAATAGAGTACGTCGCTTCACTGAATTCAGAAAGGTTCCCTACGGGGTGAATACAGCCGCCTTCAATTGGGCGATATAATCATCGACTTCGGTCGGGTTATATCCCATCCTGCCGATACGGGGAAAATCGGATGGTGTCGTCAAGAGAAATGTTTTCAGTTGTTCTATATCGGCGATGGCAAGCTTCTTTACTTCGGCAACATAACGGTCGACTGCCTCCACGTAGTAGTTTCTGTTGAAGTCTGGGTGCCCGTACACGAAGCGCACAGGCACCGAGTTGAGAAGCTCACGACCTTCACGTTCTCGGCGACGCCGATCGTCTTCGGCATCGCTCTTGGCAACCTGGATGCTTGCGTCCAGGTCTCGCGACAAGACCACTACCTGTTTGTCCAGTTCTGCCACTCGGCGCAGGGCGTCCTCAAGCTTCTCCTCCAAGAGGACGACCCGGTTCAGGACCTCGACCAGCGGGTCGTCGGCAGCAGACCCTCTTTCCGCCTTCGGGCGGGCGTTGTTGGCCCGATGCCAAGCTCTGGTCCAGGCGGCCTTGTCACCTCCGCAGATGCGTACGAGCTCGTGGAGGGTCCCCTCCTGGGGAAAGCTGGTCCCTCGCGCAGCAGCCCGCACCGTGTTGGGCGCTAGGCCGGCAGCGCTCGCGACTCGATCCATGGTCTTGCCGCTGTTCAGGATCATCTCGTTGAGCGCCTGGGCCAACTGCTCAGGAGTACTCACCGTGTCCGGGCCAACCATGTCTCCCCCCTCAGAACTCCTCAATCCTGCGCAGATCGTAGAAAGTCGAGGGCCCTCCCACCTGTGGTTTCAGCAGCTCCATGCGGGATCACGGCAAGAAAGATCAGTTCTCTGCATCTTGATCCACACACCCCGTGAGATGAGCGCACAAGCATCCACACACCTCACGGAGGCGCTGATGACCTGGTCCGATCTCTGCTTCACCCTGCTCACCGGCCTTCTGGAGCAGCTCCCGTCAGCCGTGGTCATGGCCGCGGTAGCTGCGGTCATCGCGTGCCGACGACGCCAGAAGCCCAGTGCTGAGGGACAGCGCGAAGCCGCAAACAGCAACACGGAGCGGGCTGGCTGATCTCGGCCGAGTCACCGCCGTAACACCCGGCACACAGCAACGTGGGGTCGCCACCGATGTGGTGGCGACCCCGCGCAGTGGTACCCGTGAGCAGTTACTCGCCCACATTCCGGTCAGAGGTTGAGCCAACCCCCAGCCTGGGGGCGCTGGCGGGCCTTCAGGCGGCGCCAAGCGGCCACCCAGTCCTCGGTGTCTCGGATCCCACACAGCTGCACGAAGGCTATGTACCGGTCGAAGTCCGGGATCCTCTGCGTCTCCTCGGCCTTCTTGGTGTTCAGCATGTCGCTGATGGTGGAGCGGCGCAGGACACCGTTGCTGGCCTCCTGCATCGTGCGATACGACGGGCTGCCAGCCCAGATGTGCACCGCGTTCAGAGCTGCGGCAAGTTCCGCCGGCGTGGTGACCGGCGTCGGATCGGGCCTGCCGGACTGTGACGCCGGTCCGATCGCCGCGATCCGGCTGGCCTGCCGCTCAGACCGACTCGTCACGACCTCAGGAGAAATGCCCTGCCTACGGTTGATCGCAACCTTGTTAGCTTGCGTGCGCCTGTCATGCCGGATCTGTCGGCTTTCCACCTCAGAGGCTTGCAAGGTGACCAGCAGCCTGTCGAGGGTGTCTGCCGTCGGGATCCTCCGCCCTGACAGGTAGTTTGAAATCGTCGACAGGGGTACCCCGGTGCGTTCCGCGATCACCGACATCGGGAGCGGACTCCTCTCACGAAGGTCACGCAGCGCCAGCGCCAGCGCAGGCAGGGCTGGCAGGTCGGCCATCAGCACTCACCGCCGCTCGGGGCAGGGCTGAGCACCTTGCGGAGGGTGTGCACGGTCTTCTTGATGGGCTTCGCCGTCGCCTCGATGAGCACGGCGGCGAGCACGGCGCCGATGACCTCGATCGCGTGGCCGTACGCATACAGCCACAGCAGCGCAAGGACAGCGGCCATGGCCGTGAGAGCGCGGAGGGAGTTCGTGAAGCCGAACCCGCGGTGGGTACCGGCGGTGATAACGCAGCCCTGGAGAACCGGGGTGGTCGGCTGAAGAACCCAGCCGCCTCCCGGTGCGGGAAGCCAAAACATGGGAAAGCCACTCCTGACGTCGTGCTGGTAGCCCGGACGGGTGGTGCAAGAGGGGCTTCGCAGGCCCCTGCGGCCGATCGGCGACCGCTCCATGAGCATGCCTCTCTGACCGAACCGTGCACAACTGCGGTTCTCTGAGGCGGCAGTTCACCTACGGAAGGTGGAATGTCCCATTCCGGCGCTCGAGACTGACTTTGCGACAGCAGCAACCCGAGCCATCACACCTGGCCAGCCTCCGGGAGTGGCCGGAAGCGTCCGTAGAGGTGTCCGGGAGTGTCCGAAGGTGTCCGCTGTCTCTCGGCTTGCCTCGCGATAGAACCCGAGCTCAGCGGCGACTCCATCGACAGACGGCCGGGAAGGCGTCCGCGGGTGTCCGAGACCGTCCGGCTCGGATGACTTAAGTCATCGGGGGCCCGATAGTGGGGTCCATAGCCGCTCCTTAGCCCGGACGGTTTGCTGGGCCGTCTGTTCGCAGCAGATACGGCCCCCTTTTGTGACGCACATCACTGTGCTTGAAGAGCCCGCGTCTCCGGACGCGGGCTCTTCGCATTCCCCACGATCCTGTGGATCAGAGGTTCACCTCGGTGTAGTCGATGTCGGTGAACTTCACGAGCAGTCCCTGGGCGCGGGCGCCGTCGCGGGACTGCGCCACGTCGACCCTGTTGGCCAGGAGACGTGTCGTGCACCAGCTTGAACGTCTTGCCGGTGTAGGCGACGTCGTCGGCGATCGGCACCTTCTTGTCATGAAGTCGGTCGCCTCGAGGACGGGCTCCAGCATGACCGCCATCTCCAGGGTGGTGCCCACTCCGGTGTACAACTCGACGTTCACCAGGTGGATGTTCTTGTAGTCGAGCGCGTACGCCAGACCGCCCGCGTATCCAGCCAGCCCGCGGTCTCGGGCTGCGGTACTGCGTGAGCCTGCGCGTTCCGGTCGTTGTCGATCATGTCGGGGTGCTGCGGTGGGCTCGATGCGGGGCGCCACGTCCACGAGGGTGGACAGAACGTCCAAGGCCATGGACGACTCGCTACAGTGGTGGAACGTGGCATCCCAGCGTTGCAACCTGACCATGCATCCGTGCATTGTCAGTGGTCAGCAGCAGACTGGAGTCATGAGAAACGGCGGCCTCTGCCCGGCCAGCGAAGCAGGGACAGAGACCGCCGCGGGATGACCCGCACCTCGCGCCTCTTGGTGTTACAGCACCAGGGGGCGCGTCGCGTTTACCAGCGGCTGACCAGCATCTCGTACAGCCACGCCACGCTCTGGATGAACCAGTGCGCAGCGTCCCCGGCGACGCCAGCCATGAAGGCCTGGGCTACGCCAGTGAGCAGTGGAACGCGAGCAGTGCGACTCTCATCCCGGACAGGCGGTCGGCCGTTGTCCTCGAAACCGTCGGACATCGGCTTGTCGCTCTCCGGCATGGGAGCCCCCCAATCAGGACCGTCGCGCATCATCTGGATGGCCGGGGCGACGGTCCGTCAAAACCCGGCCCTCCAGAAGCTGCACAAGCCTCCGAACGGGCGAGTAGAAGCGTATCTGGCCCGGGTGACACATCCGGGGCACTGACAGGTACGGTCGTGCGTTGCACGGCCAGCGGCCAGCCGCTCAGCACCCCTGTAGGCCGCGTTCGCAGGGCCTTGCGGAAGCTGGAACGCGCTGCCATCTGGGAAAACGACTGGCAAGGAAGACCAGCCGCAAGAACCTCCCGCTGGACGAACGACGTTCCGACCTACCCGAACTTCATGCCGGTCTTGGTGCGCCCCGGGAAGGACGGTCCTCCATCAAGGTGCGCGAACGGCGTCTTGGTCACGCGGACGCCATCCCTGCTCTGGAGCTTCTTGTAGATCAGTTCGCCGGTGAACTCCGTCCTGTACAACGCACGGTCGGAGATGCAGAAGGTGGACGCGTCGTCGTACTTCCGGGCGTACCCCTTCACCTCGATGTAGTCGATGTTCGCGAACTCGACGAGGAGGCCCTGGGCCCGGGTGCCTCCATCCTTGAAGTACGTCTCTTGCAGGCCCTCGGCGGCAAGCGCCTGGAGCTGAGCTTCGGAGGCACCGGCGTCCTGGGCAGCGAGCAGCCGGCCCGCGTACTCGGGCGGAGCGGGTTCATCTGCTGGTCAGGGCCCTGACGGTGTTGGAAGGTCAGTGGCCGCAGGCCTGCTTGGGGTGGTCCAGGTAGGCCCAGGTGTCCGGACCCACTTGGCCATCGGCGTTGACGCCGCTGCAGGTCTGGACCGACTTGACCGCGGTCTCCGTACCGGAGCCGAAGTTCCCGTCGACCTCCAGGGACTGGCCGTAGTTGTTGTTGAGCAGGCACTGGATCTGCTTGACCTTGGACCCCACCATGCCCTTGGCCATGGTCTGGGTCCGGTCCCAGTTGAACTTGCAGTTCGCCACCCCGGCCGCCCCGGTCGTCGGTGCCTGAGCCGACGCCGGGGAGGTGCCCGAGGGACGGGACGGACTTGGCTTCGTGCTCGAGGGCGACGCCGGAGATGAGGGGTTCTTGGAGGAGCCCGCCCCTGGCTGACTGGCGCTGGCCACGTTGCCCGGCCCGGCCTGAGGCGTGCTCTTGGAGTCGGCCGAGGGCTCCACAGAGCTGTTGCCCGGGGTCTTGGCTTCCGGTGTGCCGGATTTGGCGGTGGTGGCTATCAGCCCGGCCGCGCCTCCGAATACCAGTGCTGCGGTGACGGCCGCAATCACGTACGCCCTCGTGCTGTTGGGCAACCCGCTCTTGCGCGTCCCCGCGCGGCTAACAGAGGGGGTACTGCTGCCCGCCGCCTGGGGCCCCGGCGCCGTGCCCTGCGCCGGCGGCGCGGCCGGAAAAGGGGTTGGAGCCGGACGGGGGGCCACGGTCGGCGCCGACGGGGCGGGTGCCGGCCTCGGGGCGGCTCCAGAGGCGGCCTCGGCCTCTTCCTTCACCTCCGGCTGTGCTGTGTCATCTGCGGCAAAGGCGGCTGGCGCAGGCTCCGGGGTGGTCTTCGCCGCAGCCGCCGCTGCAGCGACCGCCGTAGCGGCCTCAATCGGGGCGTCGTCAGTGGGAGTGTCGGCCGCCCGCTGCGGCCCGTCCGCCTCTGTCGGCTGTGCGGGTACGGGATCCGGGCGTACTGAAGTCGCGGTGGCCGCTTCCGCCGTCGCGGCCTCCCACAGGGCGAGGAGCCGTTCGGTGTCGTCCTTGGCGTACTTGCGGCAGAAGGCCTCCATCGGCTGCCGCTTGGGAAAGGCCTTGCCCTCCCCGAGGAGGAACCGGCGCCAGGACGACCGCGACCACTGCGTATGGCGCTCCAGGGTGTCGAGTGTCAGCTCGAGTTCATCCCTGATCCTGCGCACTTCCTGGCGCAGTACCTCGGTGGCGGTGGGCGCGGACGGGTCTCCGTCGCGTTCCTGACGCACGTTCCCTCCTGGGGTTGGCGGTCGGTTCCGTTCCTTTCCGCAGGTCAGAGGGGTGTGGAACGCGGGGAACGGAAGAAACATGATCAGGCTATCGGTGGAACGGTGGAACGCAGATCGTCGGTCCCGTCAGCCCGGCCCCACAGGGCCGAAGCCCCCTCCCCACCGCACCTGATGTGCAGGTGGGAGGGACCTATCGAGGACGGAACCCATGCGTAAGAACGTCAAGAAGCTCGCCCTGCACGCCGCAGGCCTCGCCGCCGTCGCCGCCGTCGCCTTCGCCTCGCTCAGCGGCAACGGCATCGGCGCGGCGCACGCCGACACCGTTCGGGCCGGCCAGCACCTCACCAAGTCCGCCGCTGCCACCGCCGACCTCCGGGAAGGGTCCCGCGGGGAGGCCGTCAAGAACCTCCAGCGCGAACTGAACAAGCACGGCCACCGCCTGGCCGTCGATGGCATCTTCGGCCCCCTCACCAAGGCGGCCGTGAAGGACTTCCAGCGCTCCCAGCACCTCACCTCCGACGGCGTCGTCGGCCCTCAGACACGGGCCGCGCTCCAGAAGGCCAGCGGCACGGCTGGCAAGCCGCAGCCGGCCCCGGCGGCGTCCGCGCTGCGGAACAAGATCGTGTCCGTCGCCCAGGGGCAGGTCGGTGTCACCGAGGGCAGCTCGGCCTGCAACAAGTACCTCGCCGGCACCGGACAGACCTGCAAGGTCGGCTGGTGCGCGGCGTTCTCGGAGTGGACCTGGCGCCAGGCCGGGGTCAAGAGCGTGCCCGGCGACCTGACCGGACGGGGTGTCGGCTACTGGGGCAAGGAACACGGCCTGTTCCACGAGCGGGGCGGCTACACGCCCAAGCCGGGCGACCTGGTGGTCTACGGGCCGCCGGCGAAGGCGACGCCCGGCGGGCACGTCGGCGTGGTCGTCTCCGTCAACAGCGACGGCACCATCGAAACCGTCGAAGGCAACTACAGCAACAAGGTCACCCACCGCAGCCACGTCAACCCGCGTACGGCCACCGGCGGCACCAACAGCTGGCACATCTCCGGTTACGTCACCCCGCCCGGCGCCTGACCCACACCACCCCCGGGGCCGCCCCGCACGGGGCGGCCCCACCCTCTCCCGCGATACCGCCCGCACCTCTGACACAGCGGGCGGGATGCGTTCCTTTCCGCAGGTCACAGGCGTGTGGAACGCGAGGAACAGCAGGAACGCGACCGGGCTTTCGGTGGAACGGTGGAACGCCGACCGTCGGTTCCGTCAGCCCGGCTGCACCAGGCCGCACCCCCTCCCCCGCACCGTGCGGGGATCCGACCAGGACGGACACACCATGCGTAAGAACGTCAAGAAGCTCGCCCTGCACGCCGCAGGCCTCGCCGCCGTCGCCGCAGTCGCCTTCGCCTCGCTCGGCAGCAACGGCATCGGATCGGCCCACGCCGACGCCGCCAGGCCGGGCCAGCACCTCGCCTCAGCCGGCCGAGGCGCCATTGCCCTCCCCACCCTCCAGGAAGGCGCCCGCGGCGAGAACGTCAAGGACCTCCAGCGCCAGCTCAACAAGAACGGCCACCGCCTGGACGTCGACGGCATCTTCGGCCCCCGTACCAAGGCCGCCGTCCAGGATCTCCAGCGCACCCACCACCTGCCCGTCGACGGCATCGCCGGCCCCCAGACCTGGGCCGCGCTCAAGGACGCCAAGAACAGGCCCGCCCCCGCGCAGGAAAGCCCCAGGCCTGCCTCCCGCGGGTACTACCTGGAGTTCACGAAGAACCAGAAGAACCCGATGTGGTCGAAGCTGTCCCTCGTGCACGACGGCAAGGTCGTCAAGAGCTACCGGGCCGGATCCGGCATGGGAGACACCGACGAGTGCGCCAGCGGCAAGGGATGGCTGCCAAACGGGACCTACAAGGTCAAGGGTCACGAGACGAACCGCGACGGAATCGCCATCAACGGCTACGCCATCCAGCTCGAGGACAAGAACTGCACGCCCAAGCCCGGCCAGACCCCGGTCAAGCGCACCGACATGTTCATCCACAGCGAGATGCTCAGTAACGGCACCCAGGCCATCGATGTCCCCTTCAAGGACGACGACCTCTGGCGGTGGAACGGCGACATGGACTACAAGTCCTGGGGCTGCATCAAGCTCGCCCCCACCGACATCAAGGACCTCTTCGCCCACCTCGACCGCGCCCACTGGCCGACGAACCTCACCCTCCACGTCAACTGACACACCCGCCCGCAACCCCTCTGGCCCCCGGCAGCACGCTGCCGGGGGCCAGACTCGCTATGGCCGTATCTGTGAGTACGGTCCGTTTTCGCCTACGCAGCCAGGGCGACAAGGCCCCTAGGGTCTGTCAGCCCGGTCAAGGAGGGCATCCAGTTCCCCGGGCCGGGGCGGGTTGGGGGTGTGGGCACGTTTCGACAGGCCAGAAGGGAGCGAGAGCACGTCTTGCACCCGGATGCCTCGCATCCCGAACCACGCCTTGCGCAGCGGGCCGGCGCCGCGGAACTGTTCGTCGAGCTCGTAGTAGCGCACGCGGGCGTGGCGCTGCAGCTGCCGGGCGAGGCGGAGGCCTGTGGTGGGGGTCCCGTCAGGGTCGAGGCGGAGGCTGAGCTCGAAGACCATCAAGAAGATCTCGTCGCGCGGCCAGGTGGCGGCGATGGTGCGCATGAGCCGCCGGGTGGCGAAGTATCCGCCGGCGGAGCGCAGCTGGCTGCTGGTGACGTCGACCCGTTGTGAGCGTGGTGCAGCACGGGCGACGGGATCCTGGCTGCTGGCGTGCAGGGCCTGCTGTGCGCCGGCCAGGGCGGCGTCTACGTTCTGCAGGACCGCAGGGCGCGTGGCGGTGTTCTCGGCGATCAGGGTGATCAGCCGGGCACGGTCCTGTTCGAGCTCGTCGCGCAGCTGGGCCAGCTCGCGGCGCGCGGCGTCGCGGCTGTCGCGTACTGCAGCGGATTCCCGCTGTGCTGCGTCCAGGTCCTGCTCCAGGCGTGCACGCTCGCGCTGCGAGGACGTGCACACGATGAGCAGCAGAACGACGAACTTCTCGAGCTGGCGTTTGCCGGAGTCCTCCGCTTCCCGTGCCCTGGCCGCGGCGGCCTCCAGTTCCTCGCTCTTGTCGGCCAGCTCCTTTTCGACCCCGGCGAGTTCTGCTTCGAGACGGTCGCGGTCCGCCCGCGTCAGGGCAAGTTCCCCGGCCTGGGCACGAGCTGCCCTGACCTCGGGGCTGGCCACGGCAGCCTTGAGCAGACGTACGCCGTGGGCACGCTCTTCCGGCGTGATCTCCCTGTCGGGCACGCCGGCCACGCGGACCGCCTGGTTGAAGGCGTTGCAGAAGTCATGCAACGTCTCCTCCGAGGGCCGAGCATTGCCCGACAGCCACTTCGACAGCGTCTCGAACCGTTTGACAAGCGGGTTGGCCCGCATCCCGCCCGGGCCTCTGGGGCCATCTCTCTCGGTGGAGCGGAGCGAGTCCCAGATACCGCGGTTCAGGATGAGCCGGAACCAGATGAGCAGCTGCCAGTCATCCGGCGAGAACCTCTCCCGATCCGGGGCCGGGTCCTGCACACGCCAGCCCGAGATTTTCGGCAACTGCGGATACTCCTCCGCATCTGTCACTTTTGCCCTCTTCTGGTGTCTGTGTCGCCTTGCACTGCAAGAACAACCGTTGCAGCCCGCGGGCACCTCTGCCCAGCCGGGCAGAGGTGCCGATTTGCTGGAACAGCCCCGCCGGCAAGCCCGGCCGGGCGGCTCTGCCTCCAGCATGGACCGGAGCCCCAGACGGCCCGCCCCGGTTCCTGAAACCGACCTGCGGGCCCACACCTCAGAGGGACCGTCATGAACAGCAACCCGATCGACCCCCGCACAGCGATCCTCCTTCTCGCCGGAGGCTCAGCCACC
Organism: Streptomyces sp. NPDC085524; assembly: GCF_044541755.1. NCBI lineage: Bacteria > Bacillati > Actinomycetota > Actinomycetes > Kitasatosporales > Streptomycetaceae > Streptomyces > Streptomyces sp. NPDC085524. Next base: position 26,003 of record NZ_JBITTH010000047.1, on the reverse strand, counting down.
TACATCGCACTGCTCCACCCGGCGATCGGCACCGCCCTGATGGTCGGGATCGCCATCGTCACCCTGCTCCACATCCTGCTGCGGCCTTGAAAAGGGGAGTCACCCAAATCTGGGTGACTCCCCTGCCGTGGATCAGTACGCGATGTCGATGTAGTCGATGTCCGTGAACTCCACCAGCAGGCCTTGGGCGCGCTGGCCGCCGTCCTTGAAGTAGACCTCCTGGAGCCCTTCGGCAGCGAGGGCCTGGAGCTCGGTTTCGGTGGCCCCGGCGTCCTGAGCGGCCAGCAGCCGGCCCGTGAACTCCGGCGGCAGGTGCTGCGTAATCCGCCGCATCCGCCCGTCGTCCGTGGTGCCCGGCGCGGCGGTGAACCCGAACCGGGCCCGGGTCTCAATGACCAACCCGGTCTGCTGTGCGGCTCTGTCCCGGGCGCGCTTGCGGACCAGGGGCTGCCACCGGCGGCGTACCTCGGTCTCCATCTTGTCCGCGAGCGCGGGCTTGGGCTGCTTGATCTGGTCTTTCACGTACCGCTCCACGGTGCGCTGTGAGACCCCCAAGAGTCCGGCCACGGCCTTGGTGGAGCCCTTGTGCTGCTTGACCAGGTAACGCATCTGCGCGCCCGCGCTGCGCGGGATCGGCCGCGTCGCGACCGCCTGCGCGGCCTGGTCCAGGCTGTCGCCGACGATGCCCACTCGGTTGTACCTCTTCCTGATCTGGAAACGCCTGAAGGCGCATCCGCGTGGATGCGCCTTCAGGTGCTCGGTCTCGCGGGGAAGCCGGGGCGCGGGGGCACAACCGCACGGGGTCCGGCTCCTATCACTTCTCTGTGTGAAGCCCTTGTCTGAGGGACGACCCACCACCGAGTGACTCTCGCGGCCCGCGAGGGCCTAGCCGCTCGCAGGCAGTCGGGCGCCTCTTGAGGGACACAACCCGAGACCTCCGTGCGCTGCTGCGCGGTTGCCTTCACTCTGGGGGCAACACCCGCGCCAGGTCAAACTTTGTGTCGGTGACCTACCCACGTTTGCACCGGGCTGGCTACGCTTCCAACCCGGGTTCTACCCACGTTAGCACCCGGGATCTACCAGCGTTTTTACCCGGAAGTACTGTATTGAAAGCAATGAAAGTCTACTAGCAAGCCACCGAGGGGACCCGGGTGAGAACGCACCAGCGGGCCGACATCAGGCCGTCAAACTTGGCCCTCAAGGCCGGGGAGAGCGCCGCCCAGCACGCGCGCAAGACAGCGCAGGTCCGGTATCGCTTCGTGGAGCGGGAAACAGCCGACGAGCCGGACCCTCCTCTGGCCCGCATGCTCCGCGGGGGCCAGGGCGGGCAAGTGCGGCTCAAGCTGTATCTGACCCTCCTGTGGATGCAGCCCGAGGACCAAGGCGTTCCCCTGGCCTTTCCGGCACGGGCGTGGGCGACGCTGTTCGACCTCCGGGACCCCGACAAGGCCGGCGCACGGCGAGTGACGGAGGCGCAGGCCTGGCTGGAGGAGAACGGCTTCATCACCGTGTCCTCGCGACCAGGGCAGGCCAATGTCGTGACCCTGCTCGACGACGCCGGCACCGGGGCGCCGTACGTCGTGCCTGGTCTCGCGGCCAACAAAGAACGCCGAGACACCGGCCGCTCCACCACACATCGATACATCCAGATCCCGCGCACTTTCTGGACCAAGGGCCACATCGCGGTGCTCTCCGGAGCAGGCGTCGCGATGTTCCTCGCCCTGCTCTGCGAAGGTGGGGCGACTCCCACGGGGCGGCCGCTCTGGTTCAGCCCCAGCGACGCGGAACGCCGGTTCGCGCTGAAGGAAGACGTACGCAGCAAAGGGCTCCGGGAGCTGGCCGCGGCCGGTCTGGTGGCAACCCGGCGGAAGCCGGTCAACCCAAGCGACTTCGACGTGCGCAGGATGCGCAACGTGCACGAGCTGAATCTGGAACGGCTCAACGAGCGAGCGGCCGTACTGGCTTCCCACCAGTGACCTGGGCTTTGGCCACGCCCAGCAGTGATACCAGCACGGCGAAGGACTCGGCGACTTCCCGTGCTGGGTGGTCATCATGATGCGCAGGACGTCGCCGGCGCGCGCACGATGGACACGAGCCGTTCGGGGGTCTCGGGGACGGCGAGACCGATCTGGGGAGCGCGGGCGGCCGGTGCCGGAGGGAAGCAATCTTGATGCGTGGTGCCAGATCAAGGTGCGTTCCTCCTCAACTCCGCAGATGCTGAGGAAGATGTGCAGGAACTCCGTGGTCGGGAGGTCCTCGCCGTGAGGACGGCGGTGAACGTCGCAGCCGAGATCTGGTAGATCCGGCCGCTGCTCTTCCGATCATTGCCGCCTTCGTCGCCTACATGCTCACCCGCCACCTCGGCGGCACCCCGCTCGCGGGGGTCGGCTTCTCCGGCGGCTCCTTCACCGCAACCCTGGCAATCGTCGTCGGCATCGAGAAGGAACTCGACCTCCTCTGACCCCCGCACACCCGCACCACTCGACACCCCACGGCGCTCGGGACCCCCTTTCAGGAGGGTCTCGAGCGCCGTTGTCCGTTTGCGGCCCTGGCAGGCCCCGCTGGGTCTGCCGGGGGGCTGATCAACTAGGGGCGATGGGTTCCCTTGCGTATGACCTGGGGGTCGTGGCTGCCCTTGCGGTTGCCTGCCTGGGGGTCGATACCGAAGGTGCCACCGGCTCCCGTGACGACGTTCAAGCCGCCGAACAGGTAGAGCTGGTCTCCCACTGCGCGGACGCTGGGCGGGGTCTGGGACTTGCCGGTGGCGTTGCGGATGGCCAGCCGCGCGGTCAGCAGGGCGTCGTGCGACATGACCGCCCAGCCACTGGCCAGGTGGCTTTTGTCGAACTCTTGTCCGTGGTGGGCGGTGGTGAACTCGGTGGCGAAGTCGAGGTACAGCGTCTGGTCGGGATTGGCGCTGTCCGCGAGCTGGCCGGGGTCGGCGAGCGGGACGTAGAGGACGGAGATGGGGGCGCCGGCGTCGTTCAGTCCCTCGATCTTGGGGCTCAGGGTGGCGGCGTCGGAGCCGGTGACCACCGTGATCGGGGTGGTGCGGCACGGGCGGTTGCGCAGCTTCTCGATGAACGTCTCCAGGTACGTCGCGCGGCCCGCGTAGAACACCACGTCGATCTTGGGGTTGCCGCACATGTTGTTGGCGATGGTGTTCAGGCTGCTGTCCTCCGCTCCCTGCTCGACGGTGAAGTTGAACGCGAGGCCTCCCGCATCAAGGTAGGGCTGCAGGCCCATATCCGGGTTGCGGACAGCCGCTTCCATGGACTGCGTGTAGAAGTCGGGCTTTCCGTCCGGGGTCTCCGGCGCGCTGACCAGGGCCCCTGCCTTCATCTCCGGATGCTTGGCCACTTCCTGGGCGAGCGCTTTGAACTGGGTGCTGACGTTGGGGGCCACCCGCACCAGGCCCGGAATCGGGTCGCCATGGTCGATCGCACCGCTCTTGTCGAAGCCATCGGCAGTGATCACGTCTCCGACCATCGGGATGTGGGCCTTGGACAGCGAGCGCGCCGCGTCGATCGACTGCTGCTGGCTCAGGCCCATCCCGGTCACCGCGACGAGCCGGTCATCCCCGCCGGTCATCGCCTTGAGCCCCTCGACGACGCCAGGCCATTCCGACTCGTCGCTGCCGATGTTGGCCAGCACCAGCCGGATCCTGGGATAAGCCTTGTCCTTGTTCGCCTCGTACTGGGCGATGAAAGCCCCCTCGACCTGATGCAGCGCGCGGTCGCCCGTCAGACTCTTGCTCCCCTTGGTCAGCGGGGCCATCAGGGCCACCGTGACGTAGCCGCCCTCCTTCACCACCGCCCGGTTCTCGGCATCGATCGCGGCCAGGACCGGCTCAAGCTCCCTGCCGAAGACACCGTGTCCGTCGCTGCCGTCGGTGATCCCCGAACACTCACCCCCCAGCACCGTGCGCAGCGCCGGATTCGTAGTGCCGCAGTGGTCGCCGTACCACCACAGGCCGCCGCCGACGGCCGGGACCACCACCGCTGTTGCGGTAAGCGTCACCAGCCAGCGCCGGGGCGCGCCCCGCAGCCGATCGCGCAGGAGCCGGGGAAACGCGGCCCAGCCGGAGGAACCGGAGGGTCCGGCGTCTTCTTCCTCGAACGCGGGCGGCATATCCCTCTCCGAGGGCGGTTCGTCCTGCGGCTCGCCCAGGGGGGCCCGGCCGTCTGCCAAGGCCTGCCACACCTTCATCCACAGGTCCCGGTCGGCTTCCTTCACCCCGCAGACTCTGAGCAGCTGCTTTACGAACTCCGGCTTCGGGAGCTTGTCCCGGGTCAGGGTCGCCCCCACCGTGCCCTTCGGAAGCGGCAGACCTCCCAGATCTGCCGCCTTGGTAGCGACCTGGTCCAGCGTCAGCCCCACGGATTTCAGGAGGCTGGTCAGCAGCCCGCGGTACTCCTGGTGGGTTTCTATCCTGTACAGCTGCTCCTGCCAGATGGCATCACCACCGGGCCCCGTCAGGTCGCTCACGCAGCACCCCCGGGCAGGGTCGCGGCGGGCTGGGAGAGCACCGCACTGATCTGGGCGGCCGCGCCGGCCGCAACCGCCACGAGTCCGAACGCGTCGAGCATGGACTGGCCGGACTTCATGAGGGCGACGACGACCACCGCCACCACCACGAAGACGACCACGCGAAGACCGCCGGATAGCGAAGCCGTCCCGCAGGACGGGCTGCCGGCAACGGACCGGCGGTGACGCCGGAAAGATCGATGAACGTGCATGAGAAGCCTCCTGGGCGACGTGGTGCCTGCCAGGCCCGAGCGGTGCTTTACCGGAGCACCGGGTTACGGGCCGTGATGGGAAGCAAGCCTGCGGTGATCGGCCAATGCCTGGCAAGCACTTGACCCCGCCGGAACGTCCAGCCGCCAAATCCGTTCCCAGCAAGGGGCGTTCCGCGCTCGTACGCTCCCGATTCCGGCGCCGGTCACACGGGTCCGACCGGTGCCACAGCCGGTCTGCGGGCGTTCCGCATACGGCACCAGCGGGGTACCGTCCAGGACGCTGGCCTGGCCATTCACCCTTCGGAACAGGGCGGAACGGCCTATCGATCTTGCTATTGGCCTCCGGCCGTGATGAGACTGAACGTGTGCAGCCGCTCTCAGGGCGGCTGCGGCCGTGAAAACCCCCGTCAAGTCCTCCTGGGCCAGGCGCGGACCCCACGGACATGAGAGGGCCTCTGTTACCGGCGGGGGCCCTCTTCCGTACACGCTCCGCAACCACCCCTGTCCTTCCGAACAAGTACCGGCCTGACTCGCCTGCGCGGCGAACAGGAGCATGCGCACCAGGTCGCCGAGGCGCGCCTGACCGGACTTGAAGAACAGGCAAGCCGCCTTGCTGAGCAGTTGGAAGAGGCGCTGGCTCGCGCGAGGACCGGAGGGAGCACGCCAGATCCTCCGGGCCCGGATCACCAAGCAGGACGAGCGCCTGCGCCAGGTCCAGGACTACGTCCACCAGGCGGAGCTCTCCCGGCAGCGCGAGCAAGCCTGTCGGCTGCATTGTTGATCGCCTGTGCCTGCACTGGAACCGGCGGGGCGTAACGACCCAACAGGGCTGATGAGACAGACTGCTTTACGTACACCGAAGTAGCCGGTCCGTCTGCGGGCCGGTGAAGCGAACGGAAGGCCTTCAATGGCAAAGATCCATGTGGTCGCCAACCGCAAGGGCGGCGTGGGGAAGTCGCTGATCTCCCTGAATCTGGGCGCGGTCTGCGCCGACGTCGCCGGCCCTCGGGGCGATGGGAGTCCCTCGGTCGCGGTCGCGTCCGCGGACCCCCAAGGAACGTCGCTGTGGCGGGCAGCCCGGCTGGTCGAGCAGCCCTTCGACGTCCTCGACATCTCCGGCGATCTGGAGAACATCCAGCTCCTCAGGAAACTCCCGTACAGCCACATCTTCGTGGACACCCCGGGCTGGGCCGAGATCACCCCGGAGCAGTACGAGGCCGGCGAGGATCCGCTGGGCGACGACCGTTACGGTCGGCTGCTGACCGCGCTTCTGGAGCAGGCGAACGACGTGATCGTGCCGATCCTGACCGAGCCCGACTCCTTCGAGCCGACGTGGCAGACGATCGAGTGGGTCCTCAAGCCTCGCTCTCTGGCCTACCAGGTGGTCATCAACAACTGGCCGCCGGCCGAGGGCCAGGCGTACGTGGACGGTACCCGTGCGTTCTGCGAGAGCCACGGCTGGCCGGTAGCGCGGACGGTGATCCGCCGGTACCGCGTGCACACCAACGCCACGCGCGTGGTCACCCAGTACAACAACAACCGGGTCGAGCTCCAGGCCCGGGAGGACTTCTACCGCTTCGCCCTGGAACACGGGCTCCGCGGCGCGAGCGGCCGGCTGGACGAGATCGAGGCGGGCGTCTGATGGCAGGGACACGCACGAGCATCGCCGAGCAGTTCAGCAAGACCGCGGTGGGCACCGGGGTGGCACCGGAGAAGCAGACCGTCCAGCCGCAGGTCCGCCGGGAGGCCGAACCCCAGATCCCGGTCTTCCGCATGCCGGTGAGCCAGGACCGTGCGGAGCGGCTGGCGCACTGCCAGGGCGCCATCACGTGCGCCGACGCATGGGCCCAGACGGCGACTGAGGCGATCCAACAGCAGTACCTCCTCATGGTCAGCGGCGCCTATGAGCTTGTCCGTGAGGAACGGCTGTGGGAAGACAGCGGCCTGAGCTCCTTCGACGCGTGGGGCAAGGCCCTCAACGGCCACGGCGCCGACTACATGAACAAGGTCATCCGGATCGGCCCGGTCGTGCGGGCACTGGCGCCGGTGACCAAGCGGCAGCTCCAAGAGAAGCCGTTGCGGCCGCTGGTGTCGGTGCAGCGCGACCACGGCGACGACGCCACCCGCGCCTGCTGGGCTGCGGCAGAGGAGGCAGGCGACCTCACCTATCAGGGATTCCTGAAGGCGGCCGTCAAGCTCGGCTACAAGGTCGCGGTCGAGTCCGAGCCGCCCACACCGGTCGCCGCAATCGACCCGGCCAAGCTGAGCCTCACGGCGCTGCGCCGTCTCGGCGCCAGCGATCCGGACCGCGCCTTCGAGGCGTGCTCCGAGTTGCTGCGCGAGCTGACCGCGCTGAGGGCCGAACTCGCCGAACGGGCCGGCGGCCAGAACGTCTGAAGGCCCTGAGGAAGACCCCGGGTCTTCTCGTCCATGCGACGAGAAGACCCGGGGTCTTCCTGTGAGACCCGGGGTTGATCCGTCGCAGGTCAGGCTTCCGGATCCGACCCGGTGGACCTTGCGAACTTCTACCGGCTCTGCACGAATTCAACCGGCAGCATGACGAGTGCCGTGATGCCGCCTGAGTCGGAGAGGCCCAGGCCGGGGGGACGCAGGTCGGATGGGCGCAGTTGGATGCGGATGCCGTGTCGCAGGCACAGGCGGCCGACCACGAAAAGACCCATGCGGCGAGAGATGGAGACGTCCAGAATCGGCGGGCTCGCGAGCCGCTCGTTGATCGCGGCGAGGTCCTCGTGGGAGAGACCGATCCCGGCGTCGTGAATCTCGATGAGTACGCGGCCGTCGGGCAGCGCATAGCCGATGAAGTCGACGCTCGTCGTCGGGGACGAGAAGTAGGTGGCGTTCTCCATGAGCTCGGCGAAGATGTGGATGACGTCACGGACGCCGCGGCTGGGGATGGTGACGTCGGGCACCGCTTTCAGACTGACGCGTTCGTACTGTTCGACCTCGGCCGCGGCCGCACGGGCGATGTCGAGCAGGGGAACCGGATCGCCCCGTCGACGGCCTGTGTCCTCGCCCGCCAGAACGAGGAGGTTGTCGCCGTTGCGGCGCATGCGGGTGGCGAGGTGGTCGAGCTTGAAGAGCGAGGACAGTCGTTCCTGGTCGGCCTCACGCGACTCCAGTTCGGAGATGAGCGACAACTGACGGTCGATGAGGTCCTGAGAGCGGCGTGAGAGGTCGGCGAACATCGTGTTGACGCTGTTGCGCAGCATCGCCTGTTCCACGGCGAGACGGACGGCCTGACGCTGGACCTTGTCGAGCGCTTTGGCCACTTCGCGTGCGCGTCCGCTGCGGGGAAGGGGGATCGGTTCAATCACGACGCTCTGGCCGGCACCCGCGGCCGCGGTCTCCTCCAAAAGCCGTGGCAGTTCGGTGGCCACTCTTCGGACGGCCACGTGCAGTTGCTTCATCTCGCGGCGCCTGCGACCCCACCGCCACCAGGGCGCGGACGGCTCGTCTTCCACATCCGCTTCGACATCTGGCTCGACCTGAGCGACGTTGTCGTCGTCCAGGGCGTGCACGGCATGGTGGAGTGCCTGTGTGAGCCGACCCTGCTCCTGGGCGATGGCGTACCGGGTGCCGACCACCTGTGCCAAGGAGCGGGAGAGTTCCGCGACGAGGCCGTCAAGGCGTGCCTGTTCGGCCCTGGTCTGTTCCAGCCGGCGCTGAACGTCTTCGACGTCCCGGGTCTCGGCCTTGGCTTCCAGCTGCCTGAGGGCAGCTTCGGCCTTGTCTCGAAGGGCCCGTTCCGTCTTCAGCTGGGCTGTCAGGTCCCAGATCGTCTGTTGGGCCTCTTCGGCTCGCGCGGTCGCCTCCTCGAGTTGCTCCTGGAGCACGTACACCTGGTGGAGCCGAGGCTCGCGGACGCGGCATGCCTCGAAGTAGAGATCGCGGGCCCTGTCCTTGACCGTTTGCGTGACCGGAGCGTTCGTCTTCTTCTCCACCGCTTGGTAGAGCCGCTCCAGGAAGGCAATCTCGGGCAACCGCTCGCCGCTGAAGTAGCGCGAGAGGGTGGAGGCGGTGCCTCCCAGGTCGAGTACGAGTTCGGCGTACGTCATGTCGAGACCCGTGTAGAACTCGCGTAGGCACATGACCCAAGCGGTCATCTCCGGCGCGAGCTTCGCGCTGAGATCCTTCTGCCGCCGCCCCGGTCGTGGTTCTTGCATCCCCCGCATCAACTCCCCTCTACGGGGATCCTGCCAGCCATTGTTTCCGCTCGTCGGAAAGATCGTGGATCCGGACCTGATGCGTCTGCCGCAACAAATCGCCCCCTGCGAGCTTCGAGACGGCGCACTCGCCCATGGCACGAAAGGGACCGGCAAGTGGAAACGATCAACGAGCTCATCGGACTGGGAGCAGCCCTCTTGAACTTCGCGGGGGCCGTCATCGGTACCGGCCTACTCTGGCAAACGCTCAAGCACAGGCGCGGGGCGCGGAGCGACGAGCGAAGCTGAGGCCGGCGGCCGGCTTCGACAGGAAGACCCGGGGTCTTTTCGTCAAAATGACGGGAAGACCCCGGGGTCTTCCCGCACAGACCCCGGAACCGGATGGGATAGAAACGGGCGAGGCCCGGGCGATTGCTGCGCCCCGGGCCTCGCTCTTCGTGGAGGTGCCGGTCGCTCACACGGTGCCGTCCTGGGGGGTCTCCGGGTCGTAGCCGGTCTGCGGGTCGTAGCCGGCCCTGATGAGTTCCTCGGCCGCCTTCTTGTAGGTGCTGGCGGTGGACGCGGACGCCTTCCCGCCGAGGGCCGCGGCGATCGTCGCGCCGTCCGCCTCCGGGTTGGTCAGCAGCAGCCGGGCGACCACGCGCGTCTTGATCTGCACCGTGGACATGTCCGCCAGCGCCTCGGCCTGGGCCGCCCGTGCCCGTGCTTCGGCGGCCTGCGCCTCGCTTTCGGCGGCCCGTGCCCGTGCTTCGGCGGCCTGCGCCTCGCTTTCGGCGGCCAGCCGATTGGCTTCGGCGATCCGGCTGTTGTCCTCAGCAGCGAGCCGGGATGCGGCCCTCACACGGGCCTCGGCCTCGTCCGCGCTCGCCTTGCTGAGGGCCTCGGCCTCCCATGCCGCAGCCGCCTCGGCGGCCATTTCGGCGGCGATGCGGTCCGCTTCGGCGGCGCGCTGCCTGGCTTCGGCGGCGCGGGCGGACTCTTCGGCGGCCTCCTCCTCGGCGGCCCGGCGCTCCTCCACGGTGGCAGCCCGGTGCGCTGCGGCGAGGGCGGCCTGGGTCTTGAGTTCGGCGGCCGCGGTCGCGCCTTCGGCCTCGGCGAGCGCGACCTTCTCCGCCCCGGTGACGCGGGCGCGCAGTTGCGCCAGCTCCCCGGCGGCCTTCAGGCGCTCCGCTTCGGCGGCGGTCTCCTCGATCGCGGCCCGGTGGTTCAGGTCCCGCTCGTGGCGGTCGGCTGCAGCCTTCAGCTCCAGGGCCTCCCGCTCCGCCTGCTGCTCCCGCAGCTGCTCGGCGCGCTTCATCCGGGCCGGCAGGGCCAGCGCCTGCTCGACCGGCACGCCGTGCGGGGCCAGGAGCACCGGGAGGCGGTCCAGGACGCCGAGCCTGCCCTGGGCCAGGCCCTGCTCGATCTCCTCGCGGTGGGCCAGCCACACCTCGTAGATGGCCAGCTCACGGCGCTGGATGCGGACCTGGGTGTAGGTGAACTCCCACGTCTTCATCGCCCGGAAGATCGAGCCGGTCTTGATGGGGTGCATCAGCCAGCGGTGCCACGGGATCGGGTCCCGTCCGGCCCCCATCTCCAGGGCGGCCTGTGTCACCAGGTAGTGGCGGCCTGCTTCGACCAGGACCACGAACACGATCGGCATGGCGGCGTGGGACGCGGCCTTGGCCGGGTTGTCCAAGATGGAGCCCTGGGCGGACGCGTTCAGGTAGATCGTCAGCGCGGTGAACGCGTGGGCGACGGGGCGCAGCAGCCAGAAGCTGTGTCCCCGGGCTGCGAACAGCAGGTCACCGGCGAGGCAGACCACGATGGTGGCGTCCACCCCAAGCGCGAACAGCACGCTGTTGGCGCCGGGGGTGAACCCGAAGCGGGCGTGAGCGGCGGTGCTGAGGTTGTCGAACGACAGGTAGAAGCCGACCACTCCGACCGCCACACCGCCCAGCAGGAACGCCAGCCCCAGCCAGAACCGCAGCCGGGCGCTCCCCTGCGGACCGGCCTCAGCCGCCGGACCGGTCGGCGCCGCGGCCGTGTCCTCCGCCCTGTCCAGCCACACGGCCAGCCCCTCCGCCGAAGCGGTCCCCTTGGCCACCGAAACGGATCCGCCCCCCGCCGAAACCTCAGGGCCCGCCCCCGAAACCGGGCCGGCCGCCGCCGAAACGGTGCCCTGCGCCGGGAGGGTGATTGGCTCCCTCGTGGTCGTCATCTCTCTCCTTGCCGAAACGAAGCGGGTGGTGTGCCTGGCGGGCCCGAAACGGGCCCGCCAGGGTCGTACTGGTGCCGCAGTGGCCCGCCCATGGTGCCTGGGTGCTCTTCCGCGGCCGATAGGGCGGTCGGTCAGTGGCCGGACAGGTGGGCCGAGATGTCCGCGGTGAGCGCGGCGGCCGCGTTGTTCGCTGCGTTCAGCGCGTCGGCCGACTGCTGGGCCTGCTGTATGGCCTGGGCGTTGGCGACGCGGGCGGCTTCCATGGCGGCCGCGGCGGCCTGGCGCTCGGCGTCTCCCATCAGGCACCCCCGAGCGGCAGGGCCAGGAGCCTGATCGTCCAGGCCCCGCAACGCAGGCACCGGTACTCCCGGCCCGACTTGTCGCTCTTCATCCGCCGGCCGTGGCACCGGGGCGCGGTCGCCCGGCTCACCGCCGCCCCCACCGGCGGCCGCCGCTGCTGCTGTCCTTGTCCTGGCCCGGCTCCGGCCTGGCCTCGGCCTTGAACCAGCCGCCGCGCGAAGGCCGGTACTCGGTGGCGTGGCGCTCGCGGTCCGCGTCGCTCTGGCGCTCGGCCAGCTCGCTCTGGGAGATCGTCTTGCGGAATGCCATGATGTGGCTCCGTCTCTCGTGAGGGATGGAAGCCCCGGGGCGGCCGCCCATCTGCCAAGAGTTCGGCCGCCTCGGGGGGTCTTGTTCGTGGTGCTCCCGACCCCTCTAGGGGGTCGGCGTCTGGGGTGTCAGGGAAGGGCGTCAGGGCCCCTGTCAGGCCCCGTAAGGCGACCGATAGAACCGCAGGTCACGTGACCGATAGGGCCGTCTAACGGGCCTCCTGGGCCCGCCCCTTGGACAGGGCCGGGGAAGGGGCCGAATCGGCGTCCAGCAACCCCCCGGGAATCAGCCGCAGGGCGGCCGCGGCGGGGGTGCCGACAGGGGCCGATGCGGAGGCCTCGGCGGGGGTGCCGGCAGGGGCCTCGGCAAGCCTCTCCCCGACCGCCTGAACGGGCACCGGGGCGGGGGCCACAGCAGCCGCCGCAGGGGTCTCCCCCGGGGCCGTGGCAGGGGCTTGGGCGCGGGCCCGCAGCAGGGCCGCCGGGGACATCCCCAGGGCCGCCGTCGCCGCATCTATCCGCAGCCCAACCCGGGTCACCGGCTTGCCGCCGATCCGGTAGCCGACCTTGTCGACAACGGGCAGGCCGGCACGCTCTACCCAGGCCCGGAACTCCCCCTGTTCCGTGCCCTCGGCCAACAGCCCGTCCTCGATGGCGGAGGCCAGCACCACGTCCAGGTGCAGCCCCACCCGCCCGGCCGCCTCGGCCTCGGCCAGCGCCCCGACCACATGCAGCAGCAGGGCCGTACCCCGATCCGGCGCCACCTCCCCGGCATCAGCGTCCTCGACCTCGGGCCGCTGCGCCTCGGCGTCCGGCTCCTGGTCCTGGTCCTTGGCCTCGGCAGGGGCGGGGGCGGGGGCGGGGGCGAGCATCCAGGCCGCCACCGCCCATCCCAGGCCGCCAGCCGTGGCCAGTACGCCCTGGTACGGGCCGAGCTGCTGCACGTACGGCCACAGCAGGGTTCCAGCGGTGCCGGCCGCCCCGGAGGCCAGCAGGCCACCGAACGCGGCCAGCCCCAGGGCTTCGGGGACCGGGCGGCGGACCGGCCGGACCGGAGGCGCCGTCACCTTGGCGTCGTCCTCCGGCTCCTGGCCGTCGTCGTCCTCGGCGTCGTCGTCCTGGTCGGCCTTTCCCCTGGCCGCCTTCTTGGCCTTGGCCGCCTTCGCGAGGGCGGCCTTGTCGGCCTTGGCCTGCGCGGCCTCGGTCGCCTCGGCGTCCACGCTGGCCACGTCCCACAGCCACCCGGCCGCCCGGCCAGCGCACCGGCACAGCAGCCCGGCCAGCACCACCGACCCGGACACGAGCGAGGTGACCGCGGTCCCCGGCCGGACGATCTCCTTGACCTGGGCGCCGGTGCCGGTCACAGCGCACCCACGATGTTCGCGAGTTTCAGGACCAGGCCGACGCCGATGCCCCAGATGCCGCCGGCCTGCCCGTAGATGACCCCGGCCGAGACGCCCAGCAGGGCGGGCCAGAGCGTCTTCTTCCACTTCGGGACGAACGTGAGGATGGACAGGGCCAGGGCGACGCCGCCGAGGCCGATGTTCCCCAGGCCGGAGCCCTGGATCACGGAGGTGGGCACCTCCGAGATGCCCTTGACGACGTCGCCCCACAGTTCCCCGGCCGCCACGGCCAGGGTGCCGAACGCGATGCCCCACGCCCCGGCCTTGTCGCGGTCCAGCTTCATGCGGTCCGAGCCGCGCACGCCCAGGAACAGCAGCAGTCCGGAGGCCAGGGCCAGGCCGGAGAGGCCGACCGACCCGAGCACCGGCCCGGCGGCCAGCACAACGTCCGTGGCGATGGTCTGAGTCGTGTTCACAGCAGGGCCCCCGGGGCGTAGAGGAGGGAGGAGAGGGTCACGGTGGCGAGCGGGATGCGGGCGGCCCACCGCAGCGGCGGCGCCCAGCGGGCGGCGTACCGCTCCAGGTAGAGCCAGCACACGGCCCCGAACGCCCCGGCCACTGCGAGGGGGGCCAGCAGCGCCGACCATGGGGCCGACCACGCCATGAACCCCGTGATGAGAGGGCCGGTCCCCTGGCCCCAGAACGCGGCGCCGAGCGCCCCGGCCGGCCGGGCGGCAAGGCCCGCGAACCCGGGCAGCCCCCTCAGCAGCCCGCCCGCCTTCCACCCCGCGTACACGGCGGTGCAGGTGAGTGCGAACGTGCCGACCGGCGCCAGCGACAGGTTGATGTCCGCCATGACGGTCGCCCCGGCCATCGCGTCACCGCTCACGCCCCACAGCAGGCTGTGCCCGACCGCAGCGGCACCGCCGTTGTAGGCCAGCCACCGCCATCGCGCCGGCTGCACCACCACCTGCACCGCAGCTGTGGCAGTGCTTTTGCCTTTGCCGTGCTTCTTCTTCCGCTTCCGGGCCTTCGCGGCGCCGACCGTGGGGGCGCTCACTTCGACGCCCCGTTCTTCGCGCGCTTGCCGAACAGCTTCGTGTGCAGCGCCCGCCGGTCCCCCTGCCGCAGCCCCCCGCGCACCCCGATGACCTTCGAGGGGGTGGAGGAGTCGATCAGGTCCCGCTCCAGACACCAGTCACGCACCGGGCACCGGCCGCAGTACGCCAGCGCCGTGCGCTCCGCCCTCGAGGGCACGGCCTCGCCCGTCGTCGTCTCCCACGGCTCCGGGTAAAACACCCTCGGGTCCGCCCCCACACAGGCCGCACCACCCGCCCGCTCCCGGCGCACCGCCGGAGCGGGCGCCAGGTCCCTGCACTCCCAGAGCCGGTCCAGCCAATCCGTGGGACGCGACGCGACCCAACCCTCCGGCAGCGGGGGCACCCCGCCCACCGCGCTCACAGCTCCACCCCGAGCGCCCGCAGGCCCGCACGCACCCGCAGCTCGTCCCCGCCCAGGCCCAGCACCTCCGGCGCCTGGCGGGTCTCAACCAGTCCCGCGGTGCAGCGCCGTGACGGTAAGACCGTCCGTGTCACCGCTGCGGAACACAGACCCCGCCTGGGGCGCCACCAGCGCCTCGCCTCTGCAACCATCACGAAGTCGGCCTCTCTCCACGCATATGGACAGGTCCGGCAGCAACGCAGGCGCTCCAACGGCTGCGTTGCCGCCCGGTTGGCGCTCCAACGCCGACCGGGCGATCTGTGTTTGCGCAGGTCAGACGACGCAGACACAGGTCCGGGACACGCTGACTAGCCCCCGCCAGGGGTACCGGGCGGGGCGTCATCGCGCTCCATCACCGTAGACCACTAGCGATAAATAGCGCTAGTGGTAGCGCTACAACTCTCTGTGGTTTAGCCTCAGAGGTGCACCGCTGTACTCGCGGGGAGTACGGCACTAGCCAAAGGAAGGGCCTGGTATGACCGAGACGGCCGGTTACGCGGAGATCGCGGCGTACTACCGCAAGCAGATCCAAGACGGGGCACTCAGGCCAGGCGACACGATGCCGTCGTTGCGGCAGGTCGGCGAACACTTCGGCGTGGCGCAGACGACCGCTAACAGGGCCTTTCGTGTGCTCAAGCAGGAGGGGCTGACCCTCCCGAAGGCCGGCGTTGGAACCATCGTCGCGGGCCCCATCAGTAACAACATCGCGGCCCGAGTACGTCTGCACGAGGCCACTGGTAGCGCCCTTGCTGGCGGGGAGACCTCGCACATCGTGGAGATCGGCACGGTCGGCGCGGATGAAGTGGTAGCGCCACGTCTGGACGTAGCCCACGGCACGCCCGTGCACGTGCGGCGCCGCGTGGTCAGCCGGAACGGCGTACCGGTACACGTCAGCAGCTCGTACTACCCGGCTTACGTGATCGCAGCCACCCCAGAACTGACGGAACTGGTATCCACCGGCGGGTCTCGCGAGCTGGCGGCAGAACGGCTGGGGAGCGCCCAGGACCATGTCTTGGAAGAGGTGACCTCTCGCTACGCCACGGAATCCGAAAAGGCCGCCCTCGGTCTCACTGCCGGGGAGGTAATCGTGACTCAGGTGGTTCGTACGGTTTACCTGGCTGACGGCCGTGTAGTGGAAGTTGCCGTAAAGGTAGCCGGGGGAGCGACCATTCTCCGTTGGGCCACTTCTCTAAATTCTCAGGCTGCTGCGGGAAACACCGAATAAGCCGCTGCAGCAATGCGTGAAAATCTGAATTCATGCGCAGGATTAAACAGGCGCTCGGTCTTGCACGCAGCGGGACAGATATCAGCCCATGCCGCATCGACCCCAAGAGCCCTACGAAGAGACCTACGAAGAATAACTGCTCTGATCCCCATTAGTCGGGGTGCGGGAGCATGGCCCCACAACACAGCGAGCCCCGCCGGTAGGCGGGGCTCGACAGGTCCATCCCAGGGTTCGCGGCCCTGGTCTGGAGAGGCGCGACATCACAGCAAGAGGTTGGAGGTGCGCTCACTGATGAGCGTACGTGGAACGGCAGGCCAGGCACCACATGGCCTCGGTCACGATGGCATGTCCACCCGAGCGGGGGTGGGGCGGTGAAGAAGCGCAGTGGGCGGCCGGCACGGTTCGCGGCGGTCCCGAACGAGACGATCGATGATGCGCCGGGCCTTGATCTGACGGCCCTGGGGCTGCTGGCGGTGCTGATCCGCCACCAGGACGGTTGGGATGTGACGCTGGCCGAGATCGCCCGGAAGTACGGGTACGGCCGGGACGGGTTGGCGGCCGCGATGGGGCTGCTCCAGGTGGCCCGGTACGTCGTGAAGATCCGCGTCATGGTCTGGGAGGGCAACCAGTGGTCCACCGAGGTGGTGGTCTACGACACCCCGGCCAGCGACGCGGAGGTGTCCGCGCTGCTGGCGTCCGTCGAGCGGGAGCGGGATGTCCGGCAGGTGCAGCTGATCGAGCCGACCGCAGCCGCGAAGGCCGCGGCCGCGAGGCGCCGGGCGAAGCTGGCGGGGAGGCCCTCGAAGCGGGTCGAGATCGCCGTTCCCCGACTCCCGGAATCCCGGGAGTCGGGGCTGACCTGCGAAAACGATTCAATTGACCAGGTCAGCCCCGACTACAGGGTTTCCCGGGACTCGGGGAACCCTGTAGTCACTAAGAAGACTGTTAGCCAGAAGACAACAGAAGACGATCAAGCGCCTGCGGCGCGAGCCGCTGGTGACGCCCGTAGGGCTAGTGCGGGTAGTAGCGCGCGTGCTAGCGCGGGCGGCTCCGCCGCGTCCTCCGGCGCTGGCGCGCCGAACCGGGGTTCGCGCTCGGGGAAGACCGGCAAGAGCGCCGGGGTGCGGATGTCCCGCGAGCAGGCCGCCGCGGTGGCCCGGGTCGAGGCTGCCTGGCCCGAGGCCCTGGCCGCGCTGCTGCCGAAGTACCGGCCGGCGGCGCTGCGGGACGCGATCCTGGCCGCGCTGGACGGCGGGCGGACCGCCGAGCAGCTGGCGGCGCGGGTGGAGCGCCGGTGGTGGGCTCACGGCTACCGGGACGCTCTGGCCGAGGGCGGGCCGGGCATCGGCTCACCGGTCGGAGTCGCGGTGGGCCTGGTGCGCCCGTCCACGGATTGCCCGGACCCGATGTGCGAGGACGGCGTGACCATCGACCGCGACGCGGCGTGCCTGGCGTGCGAGCAGCGGCGTGCGGACCGGAAGGCGGCCAGGCAGCAGGGCCGGGTACCGGGACCGCGGGAAGCCGGCCCGGCGCCGGTGTGGTGGGAATGCCAGGGCACCGACGAGCACGGCCGGCCCTGCGAGGCAGCCGGACACGGCCCGCGGCCGGAGGACGGTCTGTGCTGGCAGTGCCACGACCGGGCCGAGGCTGAGGCGATCGAGCGGGCCACGGCGGGCCTGCGGGCCGAGCGGGACGCGGAGTACGCCGCCCAGGCCGAGCGCGCCAGGACGGCTGCGAAGTGGGGCGCGATGCTGGACGACGCGTACGTCGAGCACGCCGAGTGGGAGGCGGCCGGGGATGCCGACCGGCAGACGCGGCGGGAGGCCGAGGCGGAGGAGACCCGGCGGCTGCGCGAGCAGCTGGCCGCCGAGCACCCCGAGTTGGCCGCCTACGCCCAGCAGCCTGAGCCACAGGCCGCCACGGCGCCGGCCTAGCCGCCAAGGGCGGTTACCGGTTACCGGTTACAGCCCTGGGATTACCGGGTCCGACCTGTCCTGAGCTGCGCGAATCCGCGTTCTCCGGCCTGTAACCGGTAACCGGTAACCGCCCCCGGGGAGAGTCCTGCAGCGGGTCAGCGGCGCAGGATGCGGGCCAGAAATCTGGCCCGAGCGCCGGGCGGGTGGGCTGTGGCACCCGGACCCGGCCGGGCCTAACGAGGGCCGGAAGGGCCGCTGTGCGGCCCGCTGAGCGCCTCGGAGGCAATTTCGGCCCCCCAGGTCGGAGCGGTCTCTGAAAGGCGCTCAGTGAGGCGTGTGGGGCTTCGGGTTGATGATCGGCCTTGGGTGACGTCCACTCAGGCCCCGCTCGGCGACCCGGCGGTCGGCACTGCCCGTGGCCGTGCCCGCGGCCCGGGCTGACACCTGACACGTCAGAACGGCCGCTGACCTGGCCTGGGGCCTTGGCGTGCAGGCCGGTGGTGTCAGTGTCGGGCGTCAGCCCGTGTCACACGGGCCTGTCACTCAGGCCGCCAGGTGGTGTCACACCGGGCGGGTGCCACACGGCTGACCAGGCCCGGGGCCACCGACCCCCGCCCCTGGCGCAGGCGTCACACACGGGTTCATCACCTGCCGTGGGGCCGATGAACGGTGGGGGCCAGGATGCGCGCCTGCACGCGCGCGTGTTGGGCTCCTCGAGGCGGCTGGTGAGGCCGGGGCTAGGGTCAGGGCCAGCCCGCGCCGATATGGCGTGCGCGGGTGAGGCCCGGTGCCCAGAGCGCTCTGGGAGCAGTACCACCGGACCGCCCAACACGTGCACATGTGCACGGGCACCCTCGTGCACACGACGATCGCCCCGGCTGGGGCCGGCCAACGCGTGCCGTGCGTGGCGCGTGCCGCGCACGAGGGGCTTGAGGCGGGGGAGTGTTCGCTCTTCAACCGGAGCGGGAAGCCGCGGTAGGCCCGGGAAGGGCCCTGTGCGGCCGCGTGAGGGTCGAACGTCGCACCCAAGGCCCCGTTGCTGCAGAGGCCTGTGAAAGGCCCTCAGGGACGCTTGTGCTGCTTCCGGCTCCTGTGCTGCCGCGGATACGGCAAAGGCCGACGTACGCACCCTAGGGGTACGCTCATCGGCCGCCGCGCGGGTCACGCGCCAACGTGACCTGCAATGTCCCTGGAAGTTGCCTTGGTTGGAGCCAGTAGCAGCAGGGCGCCCGTAAACGCGCACACGTGTCGGTTCAGGAGGTGCGCGCGTAACGAGGTTGAGACTACGGCTGCCGTGGCTGAGGTATCACTCACAGTTGCTGGGACAAAAGTCGAGCCAATGAATTTCGGCCGCCTCGGTAGCTGCATCATCGCAGGTCAGAGGCCATACGAGGATTGATATCTCGGGTTTGGAATTTGGGACGACTTCGGAGCCAATTCGGTGGTCTTGGCGAAGACGGGCTACGGGCTGAGAGGCTTGGTCGGCAGTGCTTCGTTCCGCTGCGCAGGTGACGCCAATCGCCTAGTGGGACACGGCCTGTTGGAGCCAGTAGCAGCCGGTCGGCGGCCCATCTTGGGCCGTCGACCCTTACCCGTGAAGGGTGCCTGACTTGAACACGATCGACGGGGCCTCGGCCCCGGCCTCTGGCGTGCGCTTCGGCATGCCGCACGCCTTCGTCATCGCCGCCTACCTGGCGGCCGCCGTGCTCCTCAGCCTCATCGCGCACATGCCCGTGCAGGACATCCTCGTCCTGCTTGGGGGCGCCGGCGCGGTCAGTGTCGCCGTCCTGGTCGCCTCGAACGTCAAGGGTGGCAAGGGCGGTGGCGGCGGCCTGCTGCGGCGGTTGCTGAACGCCGCGCTCGGCGGGCCCGGCAGCGGGAGCGTGAACTAGTGGGCCGGCCGGGGCGCCCCGAAGCCCCCGTCGACCACACGATCCCCGAGCTCGGGGCGTTGGCCCAGTTCCTCCGCGACAGGCGGGGCAGCATCCCCTACAGCACGCTGGCCCAGCGCAGCGCGTGGGGCGCGTCGACCCTCAAGCGCGCCGCGTCCGGCAAAGCGCTGCCGACGTGGGACTGCGTCCAGGGCTACCTGGCCGCCTGCGGCATCACCAACGGCCCGGGATACGACGACGCGGGATGGCTCTACATGTCCGCCTACGAGGTCTGCAAGCGCCGCCCCAAGCGCTGGGGGGTCGCACCGCGACCGAACCTCGCCGCCAGCGAGGCCGACCTCAGCCGTGCCCTGCGGGCCGCCTACGACGCCGCCGGGCGTCCGCCCATCCGGGACTTCGTTGAGCGAGTCGGGGACTACCACCTGCCTCGCACCACCGCGCACCGCATCATGCGGGGCCAGGCCATGCCGGTGGACGTGTCGCAGTACCTGAGCTTCCTTCAGGCCTGCGGCATCCCTGGGCGCGCGCTGCCGGCCTGGTTCGATGCCTGGTCTCGCATTCGGGGGGTCAGTCCCTTCCTCGAGATCCGGCGTATCAGCCCCCTCCTCGACGGGGTCGGCGCTCTGTACCTCAGGTGGCTGGAGAACCAGAAGGTGTACCCGCCGCCCGCTTGGTACCAGGGCAGGAGGATCAGCGCCGCAGCCTGATCGACAAGGCGAACGCGGGGCCGTCCTGGAAGGGGCGGCCCCGCTGCTCTTTTCCCCGCTGCTCTCACAGGATGGGCGTCTTCGTGCCGGGGCGTCCGGACGGGATCAGGCGGTGTTGCAGGCGCCGAGCAGCGTCGCGATCGAAGTCACGGGACGGGCTTGCTGCGGAGCCGCGTTTCACCGTGGCTGCGGCGACCGGGACGTGAAACGCCCAGTCACCCGGTCGGCCGATGTCTGGGGCATCGCTGGCGGCTGGCGGGGAGTGTCCTCTCCAGCTTTCGGTGGGCCAGGCAGGCCTGTGGTGTTCATAAGCTCAGGGTGCGGCCGGAGGCCGCACCGAGGGCCGGTCTCGCTGCAACGAGAACCGACCTGTTTCCCCTGTTGTGTCGAGTGGCAACGGCCCGGGGAGACCGCGTACGAGAGATCCGCCCCATGGGGCGGACGCAGTCGGCCACGTCCCGGACATGCCTGACCTGCAGACATGTGGACATGGCTCTGGAAGACATCCCTGTTACGGCACGGTCCAAGACCGGGCCGGGGACAGCCTCCTGGGACGGCGGGCATGGGTTCCATGCCTGGCCGGCGGGCATCCGGACGCGTCTGCCGGAGTCATCCGGGAGACGGGCAGAGTGGACCGCACCAGGGCTGAAGAGGGATCCCACGAAGGAGCCAGGGTGTTCACCAGGCCGAGGCCGGCGTGGAACAGGGCGAGGGACTGCGGTCCTGACCGATTGATACGCATCGCCTGTGCTCCCCTCCGTGAGGCCCGATCTGGTTCGGGCTACGCATCGCAGCCTGAGGGTTCCAGCGTGCCGGGACAAGGCCTCCTGTCCGCCACACCTTGGACAAGAGGCCGCGGCACGCCCCGGCGGCCCGGACGGGCGTCGCCATGACCTGCGCGATCAACACTGACGCTGTTTCAACTTCCAGTGGGACAAGCTGAAACGACGCCTCCGGCGCGTGTAGACGGGCACACGAGGGTCCTGAACGCTGTGGGGAGGTCTAAGACCTTCGGTCCTGCAAGGCCGTCGGTCAGCTGGTGGACCTGTCGAGTGGCAACGATCCCCAGGAGTAACAGTTGAAGAAGAAGACCGCGCGCGCAGCCGCGTGTGTGGAGGCTCCGACGACGGGCACCGGACCCCTGGTCCCGGTGCCCGCCACGATCATCGTGGTCATCGTCATCCTCCTCACCGCCGCACTCACCTTCTACGGGATGCCGGTGGACACCGTCATCACCATCCTCGCCGTCGGCGGCCTGCTCGGCATCGAGCTGATCCGCCGGCTGGTCGACACACTCACCACCCGCCGCCAGGTCTCCTAAGAGACCGCGATGGGGCGCGAACCCAGCGCCCTGGCTGAGCACACCGCCCGGGGTCTGGCGCAGTGGCTGCTGTCACTGCGCCAGGCCTCGGGCCTCTCTATCAGCCAGGTGGCGAGCCGAACCGAGCGGATGGGCATGTCCATCTCACGCAGCACCCTGTACCGGGCCGAACTGGTCCGCATGGTCGGGAAGCAGCCGAGCATCCCCTCATGGCCCGTCGTCGAGGCCTACACCAAGGCCTGCGGCGGCAACATCACCGAGGCGAGGCGGCTGTGGACGAAGGCCGCCTCCGTCCCGGCCCCCAGTAAGACCGCCTCGACCGCGCCCCGGCGGCCGGCCAAGGCACTCCAGTACATCTCCGAGCCCGTCGACCTGCTCCACGCCATGCAGAACCTGCGCCTTCGGGCCGGGAACCCGTCGTTGCGTGAACTGGAGAATCGGGCCAAGCCCCGCTTCAGCACCGTCACCCTGTTGCCGCGCAGCACGCTCGGCGCGGTTCTCAACGGCACCCGGCCCTGCCGCAGGGAGTTCCTCGGGCACTTCGTTCGGGCCTGCGGAGTGACCAACGAGGCGGAGGTCATGCGCTGGCTCCAGGCATGGGACCGCATCGAGGCCTCCCGCACCGGCACCGTCAACCACGACATGCACCACCGGCTCACCGCACTAGAGGAGGACCTCCACCACACCAAGGCCGCCTTGGCCACCGTGCTCACCCTGCCCAAGCCCCGCCACGAGCCGGAGCCGGTACTTGTGCCGGACACCCGTCCCTCGGACGCCGAGCACCCGCAGGTCGCCGAGCTGGTCACCGAACCGGCTCCTGTCACCCGGGTCCGCACGAAGCCGTCGCGGACCCGCCGGTCCGGACAGTGGCTGTCCGGACTGGTCAAGGGCATCTCCGCAGCCTTCTGACCTTGAACGGGCCCTTGAGCAACAACCGTCACCCAGTCGGGCGTGGCGGCCAATGAAGGCCACGGCCGCAGCCTGACCGAGTAGCCGACGGCGGGCCGCCCTGGAGGGGGCGGCCCGCCGTCTTTGTGCTGCCTCCCCGTCCTGTGACCCCCTCCGGTCCGCGCGGCTCAGGACCACGGGAGGCCCCATCGAGGGGGACCGCAGGGGAACAGATGGGGGTAACCATGGGGGGAAACGCAGGGGGAACTTATGAGGGCAAACATAGGGGGAACGGGCACGCGGACTCACCACACATCGTCCCAGGTCAGCCCCCACTTTCTGACCGGTGAGTGCTCAGACATTAGGTCTGGGCTGGGGCGAAGGGGCGGGTTGGAGTTGGTCGGGGTGGAGGTTGGCGGGCGGGGGTGTCTGGAGGCTGGCTGACTCCTCGGGGCGGAGGGGGGTGTGGTCGTTAGCGTGGCGTGTTCACGAGTGCGGGAGACAGGGTGCGGCGAGTAACGGGCTGCTGGTTCTCAACGTGATCTGACCGGGCCACGGATGCGGGTGAGTGGGGGCCGCCGGGCGGGCCGGGGCCTGTCGCGCGGGTCGGCCTGTCGGCGCGACAGGGCCCGGCGGGACGTGGCTGGACCGGGTCGCGGCGGCCGTCGGTCGGCGTAGACGAGGCTGGCCGTGCCGCGGTAGAAGGCGAAGCCCGAGGCCGCCATCTTGCGGAACTTGACCTGGAAGGCCGCGGGTCGGCGGCGAGCAGCTCACCGAGCGCGGTGTCGAACACATCGGGGCTTCGCATGGTGCGTTGGAGCAGGTTCCGCCTGGGCGTCGTGGGTCGTCCTGGTTCTGCAACGCCCGACCGTATCTCTGCGTGCCCCGGAAGTGTCACCCGTGGGACGTAGGATTTGTAGCTGCCACCCGATTCGTGCGCGTACAGCTTCTGGGAGGCCGGGTTTTTGACGGACCGTCCGACCCCCGGCCTCCCCAGTTGAGGTATGGGCGGTCCGGATGGGGGGTCTCATGCCCGACAGCGACAAGCCGGGGTCCGACGGTACGGAGGACGAGGGCGCGCCGCGTGTCCGGGGTGAGAGCCGCAGCACCGCTCGCGATGTACTGATCGCTGGGGTAGCCGGGAGTTTCCTGGCCGATGCCTCCGGCGACATCGGGCACTGGATCTATCAGTACCTGGTGTGGCTGTTCGACATGATCGGCAGCTACCTGTAGAACGCGACGCGCCTCCTGGTGCTGGAACACCAGAAGGCGCGAGGTGCGGGTGTCACCCGCGGCGGTCTCTGTCCTTGCTTCGCTGGCCAGGCAGAGGCCGCCGTCTTCATGGCTTCAGTCTCCCGCTCACCACTGACAATGCATGGACGCATGATCGAGTCTGTGCGGAGGGGCCAAGGGCTCCAACTGTAAACCACGTCCGACCGGAAGCCTTCTACCAACTTCGACCCCTGCAGGGGTGAGTCGCCAGGTCACAGGGCTGTCTACGGCTCGTGAGGTAGGGGGCCACGCTCCCTGCGTGATCATGGAAGGCACCACCAAGATGGTGAAGGCCAGCCCCGGGCCGGTTCGGTTGCTTCGAGGCGTTCAGACGTGCACACGGGTGGGCTGTGGGGTTGTCGTGCTGCGTGGGCTTGGGCGGAGTGGCAAGCCTCCGCGCTGCTAAACAAGCCTGGTGTTACCTCGGGCCTGCAGCAGGGCCCCTGGGGCCTTCGCTCCTGTTCAGAGTGGGTAACAGGGCCGCAGGTATCCAGCTTGGTAACTGGGCGTGTAACAAGCGGCAGGCCGGGCGCACCCGCTTGCCCCGGGGTTTGGCGGCTGGACAGTACAGCTCACCGGTGAGTCACCGGTGAGTCACCGGTGAGCTTCCTGGTGGGTGAGTGGTGAGTCGCCCGCACCCCTTCTGAGCCCTTTACATCCTGCTTTGCCCCAATGGTCAAGGCGTCAGGTCAAGGGGCCAAGCAGTCATTGGCCGGTGACGGGCGGTCAGTGAAGGCCTCAGCCGTTCCGGGACCCAGGCGGCGTCGGCCGGGCTCGGCGGACCGCGTGGCGGGGCTGTCGGCCTCGGCGGCCGGAACTGTGTGGGCCAGCTCGGCCGCGAGGCGGGCCCGGGGGGCGGACGTGGCGGGGGTGTTGGTGGCAGGGCGGGGGCCGGTGCCCAGCGGGCGGCGCTCGATCATCCGGACAGTGTCCGCTGCCTGGGCCGTGAGCCTGCTGCCGGGGCTCCGTAACCCCCACCCGAAGCGGCGGGGTGTTGCCCCCGCTTGCCGTCATAGGGCAGCCACTACTGCGAGGGCGCCGGCGAATGCGGCGGCGAATGCGGCGGCCACCATCAGAGGGGCGACGATCCGCGGGTGACGGTAGGCGGCGTACGCCAGGACGGCCAGGAGCAGCAGGCCGGTGACGACGACCAGGAGCACGACGAGCAGGGCGAGTTTGGACATGGGGGTGTTCTCCTCAGGTTGGGCGTGCCAGGTCGGCACTGCCGGGATGGGTGGGGCGCAACGAGGGCAACTGTGCGAGCGATCGCGGCCGGGATCGAGTTCTCGCGAATATTCGTTCCGTGCCTGGTCAGAGGCCCTGCGGTGCGGATTCGCGAGAGCTTGACGGGGCGCTTGTGCAGGGGTAGGCGGCCGTCGCGGGATGAGGGTGGACTGTGTGGGGGTTAGCCCTGCAAGTCCCCCTGCGGCACACCGGGCCCGGTCTCGAGAGAGGTCTAGTGCGTTGATCGCGCGGATTCGCGAAGCCTTGACAGGGCGCCGTGCTGGCGCGCTCGCCCTTGCGGGTTGAGGATGCGCAGCGCGCGAGTTAGCCCTGCAAGTCCTGTCTCCGGCGCTGCGCAGTGGACTGCCCGTCACCCTGGCGACCGTTGAGACGAGGCTGAGCAGAATTTCTCTAGGCGACCCAGTGATAACAAATTTGTGGAGTTATTCAAGGGTTCTCCAGAGGCCCGGATAAATTTCTCAACGCGACGTTCTGAATTTCTCTATCTCTTCTGACGGCCTGTCAGATGAGTTTGTTTTGGTGGTTGGTGGGGTGCGGGCCTGAACAGCCGGGGCGCTGTGCGCTGTTGTGGGGGTCGTTCTCGACCCTGTTTGGCCCGGGGGTATTTCCGCAGTTCAGAGGGCTGGAGACGGGCTGTCAGGGGCGTTCAGGGACAGAGTCTTTGGGTCCGGTCAGGGGAGTGGCCCAAGGTGCCCGGCCCTTCCCGCTGTTGCAAGCAGCCCGCGAAGCGGGCCCAGGGCCAGGGGAGCGCAGCGACCAGGGCCCGCGGCCGCGCAGCGGCCGCATCCGGGCGAAGCGCAGCGCAGCCCGCCGCGGGAAGGAGCGAAGCGGATTCCCGCAGGTCAGAGAGCGAAGCGAACTGACCAGCCCCCGCGAAGCGGGGGCTCCACCGGCCCGAAGGGCCGGCCGCCCGAGCGCAGCGAGGGCGGAGCCCTCCCACGCGCGCAGCGCGTGGGGACATCG
>NZ_JBITTH010000046.1:0-46739 GCF_044541755.1 Streptomyces sp. NPDC085524 | reverse complement strand
GGGCGGGGGCGGGCCACACCCCTGTTGTCTTCTCTTCGGGGGGGGGGGGGGTGTTGTGGGGGGGGGGGGGGGGGGGGGGGGGGGGGGGGGCCCCCCGCGGGGCCCCCCCCCCACCACCGGGGAGGAACGTCGCCGTCGCGGGCGTACGGGAGCGCATGGCCGAACGCCGTGCCCCCGGCGGCGGGCCCTTCCGGCTGCCACACCTGCGCCACGCTCTGCAAGTACTGCCTCCACGTCACGGGGCGTGCGCAGCGGGGTCGCGGCGTGCCCGACCGGGCCCTGCCATCGGGCGGACCACCGCGCTTCGGCGCTCATCCCGGCCGAAACGTCTCCTCCGGAGACTTCTGTGGCGCCGCGCCGGTGATGTGCTCCCGTACCTGCCGGTAGACCCCGGCGTTCTCTGTGAACGCCGTGTGCAGCAGGCACGGGGTCTGTGTGTTCACCGCACCGGTGAGGGCGACGCTGCTGCCGGGGTTGATGATTGCGTCGCAGGAGGACCACCAGGTGGCGTAGCGGGTCGGTCCGGGTGTCTCGTCGCCCGTGTTGAGCGCCTTGAGGAAGGCGGAACCCGGACGCATCTCGACGCAGGAGGCCCCGCCGCACCAACGGGCGGTCTCCGTACCGTGGTTGGGGCCCGCCAGGGAAACCCAGGCGTCCACCTTCGCGTCGCCACCCAGGTTCTTCAGGTAGTGGCGGGACGACAGGGCGCCCATGGAGTGGGTGACGACGTCCACCTTGGCGGCTCCGGTCGAGGCCAGGACACGGTCGATGACGGAGGCGAGCTGCGCCGCGGTGGTGGCGTTGGACTGCGAGGTCGGGTAGGTCCACTGGTGCAGGCGGTCAACGGGCCAGCCGTCCGAGCGGAACCGGCCGGCCATGGTGTTCCAGGCCGCGCCGTCGCTGTTCCAGCCGTGCACGAAGACGACCGGGTCGGGCGGAGGAGGGGCCGCGGCTGCGGCGGGCGCCGCAGGTGCGGCGCAGCAGGCCAGCGCGATCAGGACGGCGGGAAGGACGCGGGGCATCGGCACGTTCACGGGCCGTTTGTAGCGGTCGAGGCCACCCCGCCCGGGGCGTGAGCCGCAAGGCGTCACCCGTCCGGCTGCCGCCGTTCACCCCAGGAACGTTTCGGCGCGGCCCTCACCGCACTGCCGTGAACGAAACCCCGGCCGGGCGAGGAAGACGTCACATTTCAAGTGGTAAAAGTGAGACAAGGCAAAGACGTTATCAGTTCGTTATATTGGCAGGGGTGGGGTGGAAATGTCATGGTTTTTCATCATCATCCGGGCCCATCTCATGCACTTCATCACTCTCGGCAAGCCGCCTGCAACTATCACGTTTCAGCCCGGCTCCGTAACCCCTTGAGGCCATGCATTTTGCTCCAGCTCTGGGTAACTTCGGCCCGCATGACTGCTCATGCAGAACTGGCCCATTACAGGAAGACCCTCCCGACCACCACGACCACGCACATCGACCGGCCTCGCCCGGGTGACGGCCCGCTGCTGTGGCGCCTGGCCCGCGATTCCAGGACCCTGGACCTCAACTCGTCGTACAGCTACCTCCTCTGGTGCCGTGATTTCGCGGGCACCTCGGCTGTCGCCCGCGACGCGTCCGGGCGGGCCGTCGGATTCGTCAGCGGATACATGCGGCCCGAGAGCCCCGGAACCCTCTTCGTCTGGCAGATCGCCGTGGACGAATCCGTCCGTGGCCTGGGAATCGCCGGCGCCCTGCTCGACGGCCTCTCCACCCGCGTGGCGGCGGAGTACGGTCTGAAGTCCCTGGAGACCACCATCTCCCCCGGGAACCTGGCGTCGGAGCGACTGTTCGACTCCTACGCCACCCGGCACGGGGCCACGGTCACGCGCGAAGTGCTGTTCGCCGGGGCGGAGTTCCCGGACGGCGGGCACGACCCGGAGGTCCTGCACCGCATCGGGCCGCTCCACTTCTGACCCTCTCCCCTCCGACGGCCCTCCGCACGCCGCGCCCCGCCATGCCGTGTGCAGCGCAGCGCCACGCCGTGCAGTGCCTTGACGGCAGCCGTCGGGTCGGCGCCACCACACGTACACCCCCACACCACTGGAGAACCGCCTTGACCATGACCGAGCCGGTCCTGTCCGTCTTCGAGACAGTCGAGTCCGAGGTCCGCAGCTACTGCCGGGCCTGGCCCGTCGTCTTCGACCGCGCCGCGGGCAGCCGGCTGTACGACGAACACGGCCGCGGCTACCTGGACTTCTTCGCGGGCGCCGGGTCCTTGAACTACGGCCACAACAACCCCGTCCTCAAGCGGGCCCTGCTCGACTACCTCGAGCGGGACGGCATCACTCACGCGCTCGACATGTCGACGACCGCGAAGCGGGCCTTCCTGGAGACCTTCCGGTCCCGCGTCCTCGAACCCCGCGGCCTGCCCTACAAAGTGATGTTCCCGGGGCCGACCGGCACCAACGCCGTGGAAGCGGCACTGAAGCTCGCACGCAAGGCCAAGGGCCGCGAGGCGGTCGTGTCCTTCACCAACGCCTTCCACGGCATGTCGCTCGGCTCGCTCGCCGTCACGGGCAACGCCTTCAAACGGGCCGGTGCGGGCATCCCCCTGGTCCACGGCACCCCGATGCCGTTCGACAACTACCTCGGCGGCAGGACTCCCGACTTCCTCTGGTTCGAGCGCCTGCTGGAGGACCAGGGCTCCGGCCTCAACCATCCGGCAGCGGTCATCGTCGAAACGATCCAGGGCGAGGGCGGCATCAACGTGGCCCGGGCGGAATGGCTCCGCGCCCTCGCGGACCTGTGCAGGCGCCGCGACATGCTGCTGATCGTCGACGACATCCAGATGGGCTGCGGCCGGACCGGCGAGTTCTTCTCCTTCGAGGACGCGGGCATCACCCCCGACATCGTCACCCTGTCCAAGTCCATCAGTGGCTACGGACTGCCCATGTCCCTGTGCCTGTTCAAGCCGGAACTGGACCTGTGGGAGCCGGGCGAGCACAACGGCACCTTCCGCGGCAACAACCCGGCCTTCGTCACCGCGACCGCGGCCCTGGAGACGTACTGGAGCGACGGCGTCCTGCGCGAGCGGACCCACATCCTGGGCCGCCGCATCGAGAGCGTGCTGCGCGAACTGTGCGCCGAACACGCCGGGCTCGGCGCCGCGTACCGGGGCCGCGGACTCGTCTGGGGCATCGAGTTCACCGACAAGGCGCATGCGGCGGAAGTGTGCCGCAGGGCCTTCGAGCAGGGGCTCCTCCTCGAGACCTCGGGCCCCGAGGGCGAGGTCGTGAAGCTGCTCCCGCCGCTCACCGTCACCGGCGACGAGCTCGAGGAAGGCCTCGCCATCCTGGCCCGCTGTCTCCGCGCAGCCGCCTGACCAGCACACCGCCGGACACCACGAAGGGCACCACCATGATCGTCCGATCGTTCCGGGACATCGAGGGAACCGACCGCCACGTGAAGGCGGCCTCCGGCACCTGGGAGAGCAAGCGCATCGTCCTGGCCAGGGAACGCGTCGGATTCTCCCTGCACGAGACCGTCCTGTACGCCGGCACCGAGACGTCCATGTGGTACGCGAACCACGTGGAGGCCGTGGTCTGCACGGAGGGCGAGGCCGAACTCACGGACGAGGAGACGGGCCGGAGCTACACGATCACGCCGGGAACCATGTACCTCCTCGACGGCCACGAGCGGCACACCCTGCGCGTGAGGCGGGACTTCCGCTGCCTGTGCGTCTTCAACCCGCCCGTGACGGGCCGGGAGGACCACGACGAGAACGGCGTGTACCCGCTGCTCACCGAACCCGGCCACGGCTGACGTACCGACACGCACAGAGAGGAGAGGCAGGCACCACCATGACCCACGCATCCACCCGCACCGTGAACGACCTCTATCCGACCCGGGGCTCCCAGGAGGTGCTCACCGGCCGGTCGGACCCCGTCGTCTGGTCCGAGCCCGGCACGCCCGGCCCCATGTGGGCCCACGAGCTGGAGGGCTACGAGCGCGACGGCTTCCTCTCCGTCGACGAACTCATCACACCCGACGAGGTGGACACGTACCGCACGGAGATGGAGCGGGTGCTCCGCGACCCGTCGACGCTGGCCGACGACCGGTCCATCGTGGAGCCGAAGTCCCGGGAGGTGCGCTCCGTCTTCGAGGTCCACCGGATCAGCGAGGTGTTCGCGGCCCTCGCCGCCGATCCGCGCGTCGCGGGGCGCGCGCGGCAGATCCTGGGCTCCGACGTGTACGTGCACCAGTCCCGGATCAACGTGAAGCCCGGCTTCGGCGCCAGCGGCTTCTACTGGCACTCGGACTTCGAGACCTGGCACGCCGAAGACGGCCTGCCTCACATGCGCACCGTGTCGGTGTCCATCGCCCTGACCCCGAACCACGCCACCAACGGCGGGCTGATGATCATGCCCGGCTCCCACCGGAGCTTCCTGGGCTGCGCCGGTGCGACGCCGAAGGACAACTACAAGAAGTCCCTCCAGATGCAGGACGCCGGCACGCCGTCGGACGAGGCGCTGACCAAGTTCGCCTCGGCCTGCGGCATCAAGCTCTTCACCGGCAAGGCGGGCTCGGCCACCTGGTTCGACTGCAACGCCATGCACGGTTCGGGGGACAACATCACGCCGTACCCGCGCAGCAACGTGTTCATCGTCTTCAACAGCGTCGAGAACCGCCCGGCGAAGCCCTTCGCGGCCCCGGTGCGCCGCCCCGCGTACATCGCCTCGCAGGACGTCACGCCCCTGCCCTGACGCGCCCGGCTGCCCACCCCGGCAGCAGGTCACGCGGCCGCCGGATCCTCGTTCCGGTCGAGGGCCTTGGCGAGGCGGACGGCCTGGGTGACCAGGCGGGACCGGCCGCCGCGGGCTGCGACGTCGGCGAGGCCGGCCGGGTGCGGGGCGGCCGCCAGGGACTGTTCCACGCAGTCGGCGGCGATCTCGAGGAGGTCGCCGGCTCCGCGCGGTTCGGCGGTGCCGGCGAGCAGGGCGGGGAGGGCGGCCGCCAGCACGGCCCAGGTGGTCGTGCAGGCGCCGGTCGCGGCGGCGGTGCGCAGCGAGTCGGCGAGCCGGTTGGGCTTGACCGTGCCCAGGGTCAGCGCCTCCCCCAGGTCGGAGCCGAGGCGTTCCGCGTCCAGTTCGCCGCGGGCGGCGAGGGCCAGGAGCGCGTCGACGGCCCGGAGCCGGTCCTCGGCGTGCCGGGCACCGAGTCCGGTGGCGACGGCGAGGTGGAGCGCCGGGCCGGCCGGGCCGCCCGCGGCCGCGAGCAGGGGCAGTACGGCGGCTGCGCCGCGGCCTTCGTGGAGGGCGCAGGAGGTGATGCCCGGGAGCGACCAGGCGGCCAGGGTCTCCCGGTCCTCGGGGAGGGCGGCGACCATGGCGGCTTCGCCGTTGCCGTCGCCGTCCCAGCAGCGGCCGGTCGCCGTGCGCGCCCGTCCCAGCTCCCGGAACGGCTCGGGGAACCCGTGCAGCACGGCCCGGCGTTCGGCGGTGTCCAGGGTGACGTGCGACGGCCACTCGTCGTAGTTGCGCACCACGGCCGGCGCTGTGCGGCGGGTGACGGTGGCGGGCAGGCCGTCCTCGCCGAGCCAGGCGGCGAGCCGGTCCCCTTCGGGTGTGCCCAGGGCCGCTGCGCCGGGGATGGCGGCGGGGTCGCGGCGGGTCCGCAGCAGGGCCTGGGCGAAGTCCGCCGGGCCGGGGGTCTCGCCGAGCCGTGCGTACGCGGCGAGGCGCTCGGTCAGGGTGTGCGGGTCCAGGGAGCCGCTCGTGTGGGTGGGGAGCGCGAGCAGGAACGGCAGCGGCCGGTCCGCGATGTGCAGGGCCGCTTCGGCCAGGCGGGCGTGGGCGGCGACGTGGAACGCGGGATGGTGGCAGTCGCTGCGCCAGGACACGGACGGGAGCTGCGGCGGGTGGACCGGCGTCGCCGGGTGCACGTCCAGGACTGCGGCGGCGACGTGTTCGATGCCGGGCAGGTCGCGGGTGTGGTGGCGGAACTGTTCGGGGTCCAGCCACCAGCGACCGGCCAGGGCGGGGCGCAGCGCCGCAGCGAGGGCCGCCCGGTCCCGGTGGGCGTGCCGTACGAGGCCGTCCAGGGCGCGTTCGTACTCCTCTACGCTTGCGGAGCGGGAGTTGACGACGGCCGCGACGAGCTCGACGGTCTCCTCGATGCTCTCCGGGGCGGGTGCGAGGGGGGTCCGGGCCGGGGGCGGCGGAAGGATCTCCCGGTAGGGGGCGGCCTCGGCAGCGGGGGCGGCGTCCGGGCCGAGGACCTCCACGGCCCGGGGCCGGTGCAGGGGGCTCAGCAGGTGTGCCTGGGCGGCCAGTTCGGCTCGCACCTCCGGGTCGGGGACGAGATGCGCGGCGGCGAGTTTGAGGGCCCGTTCCTGGATGTCGGTGTCGGTGTGCCCGAAGGCCTCGCCGAGTACGGGCAGCAGCTCGGGGGCGGCAGCCGGATCGCGGACCAGTTCCCGGCCGAGCAGCACCAGTTGGGCGCGGACCAGCTTCTTCTCGGGGCGGAAGAGGACGGTCGACGACATCTCGGCGAGCAGGCGGGGGGTGAGGCCACCGGCCGCGGCGAGCCGGGCGAGGACCTGCTGGGCGTGCCCGGCGACGGCGGAGGGGGCATCGGCAGCCAGCGCGATCCAGTCGGCGGCGCGCTCCTGCTCCTCCTCGGCGGTCGGCTGCAGGGCCTGCAGGAAGGCGAGGTACGGCTTGAGGTGGGGGCCCGTGCCACCGCGGAGCAGCCGGGCCGTGCACCCGTCCAGGAGGGCGGTGCGGTCGAGGAGGCCCTCCGCCGTGAGGGTCGCGACTGCGGTCGGCCAATGGTGCGGACCGGTGGGTTCGCCCAGCCAGTTGAGCGAGGCGATCGGCTCGGCGGTCTCGAAGAGGTGCGGGACGAGCTCGGCGGTGTACGGGTCTGCGCGCAGGGCGTCGGCGAGGGGTACGCGCTGGGCGGGCAGCGACGCGGCCCAGCCTTCGAGGCACCCGTCGGTGGTGGGCATGGCGCATCCGGCGAGGCCGACGAGCGCGCGGATCATCGGGTAGTCCTGCTGAGCGGTCGCGGACCGCGCGGCGAGGCGGTGGGCGAGGTCGCCGAGCAGGCGCGGCTCCCGGTCGGACAGGACGTCGAGCAGGGCGCCGGTCGGGAGGGCCCGCCAGCGGCGCAGGTCGCGGGCGGCGATCCAGGAGGCGGCGGCCGCCGCACCGGTGGTGCACGCGGCGCCGGCGACGACCAGGGCCGGGCTCACCAGATCCCGTTCCCGCCAGTTCTCCCAGCCTTGGGAGCGCAGGTCGGCCCGCAGCACCTTCAACTCGGCGAGCAGTCCCCGGCGCTGCGCGCGGTCCAGGGGCTTCAGCAGTCCCGGCAGGGTGGCGACGCGTCCGAGCTTGACCGCGGTGAGGATCTCCCGCGCGGGGGCTTGCGGCTGCGAGGCGGCGGGAGCGGTGGTGTTCTGGGCGGTGGTGTTCATCGTGCGGCTCCGGCAGGGGTGGTGGCGTTCGCGGTGGTGGTGTTCGCGGTGGTGGTGCTCTCGTTCGTGGGGCCGGTGTGCGTGGCGGCCCGGCGGGCCATGCGGGTGGCGAGGGCGTGCTTGCAGGGGCCCCGGCGGCCCCGGTAGTCGGCCCACCACTGGCAGGTGCAGCTGAGGGCGCCGCCGGCGCCGCGGACCTGGTAGCGGCGTTCCCCGGAGGTGACGACCGCAGTGCCCGCACCGGGATCCAGGGTGACCGCGCCCGCCGCCAGCAGGGCTCGGGCGGCGACGAGGCGCGGGTTGTGGCGCTCCGCGCGGCGGGCGTCGTAGGGCAGTTCGCGGTGGAAGTAGGCGGCTTCGGCGAGGTCGTAGCCGACGCGGCCGGCCGTGCCGAGGTGCGTGAGGGCGGCCCGTACGCGCTCCACGGGGAGCCCGGACTGCTCGGCGAGGTCGGCCGGGTCGATGCGCGGCTCCCATGCCAGCAGTACGGAGATCAGGTCGGCGTCCTCGGCGGCCGTGTCGGTGGCGAGGGCTTCGAGGACGCCTCCCTCGCCGGAGAACCCGCGGTCGGGCTCCGGGGAGAGGGTGAGGGTGAGGCGCATGCCGGGCAGGGAGACCTCCCAGGCGGAGGCGGTGGGCGCCGCGCCGTCGGGCACGGGCCCGTACACGCGCAGGCCGGTGGCGTTGCGCAGGACCCGCTGGAGGGCGGCGAGACGGTCCGGTCCGGGCAGGCAGACCGCGCCGGGCACGGGGCGGGTGGTGGGGCGCAGAGTACGGCCCGCGGGCACCACCCACAGGGCGGCGCTCGCGGCGCTCCCGCCCGCGGGGGTGCGCGGGAGCGAGCGCAGGAAGCGTACGGCTTCGGCGGCGGTGAGTTCGGCGCGCAGGTCGAAGCCGGTGGTGATGGCCTGGGATTCGGCGAAGCCGCGCAGCCAGCGGTCGGGCAGCGGCACCTTCTTCTCGACGACCGGTCCCTCAAGGGTGGTGACGGTCAGCTCGTCGGGGCCGACGCGCAGGTGCAGCGGGTCGTCGCCGGTCAGCCGGGACAGGGCTTCGCGCAGCGGGTTGTTGACGTCTACGTTGGTGGTGCCGTGGCCGGTGTCGGCGCCGCCCAGGCCGTCGGGGAGCACGTCGAGCCGGGCGTACACCCCGCAGCACCCGGAGAAGGACTCGAAGCGCAGCCGGTCGCCGTTGCCGGTGACCACCGGGTCGAGGGAGGCCCGCAGGGTTCGCCGGTAGTAGCGGGCGGCGGCCACGTCGGCGACGGCGAGCAGGGCGCGGGCCGCGGCCTGAGGGCTGCTCAGGAACCCGGCGAAGAACTGGGGGTGGGCCTCGGCCCCGGCCGGCGTCAGGCCGCCCGCCGTCTCCAGGCCGAGCATCCGCCCCGTGCCGGGGGCGGTGGTCAGCGAGGAGGAGCCCGCGTAGGCGAAGGTGTGTGCGGTTCGCGTCATGTTCGGAACGCTAAGCGGGACCACTGACAACGGCGCCCGGCCCTTGCAGCCCCGCGGCCCCCACCGGTACCGGGGCGCGCGGGCGGCCTTCTGAGGTCAGGTCAGGTCAGGTCAGGTCAGGTCAGGTCAAGGGTGGGCCCTGGGCGATGATCCGGGCGGCGGCGAACTCCGCGAGGTAGGCCTGTTCGGCCTCGTCGAGGTATCCGTAGGCGTCGTCGCCGATGGGGATCCGCAGGGGGGTTGCGGTGTCGGAGCCGACGATGTCCAGGACCCGCGCCGCGAAGTCCTCCGGGCGGCCGGTTCCGGCGTTCTCCGCGATGCCGCGGGCGCCTTCGAGCATCTCCCGGTTGGTGGCGTCGTAGGCGGGGATCCGGCGGTGCGACTCGGACATGGAGGTGCCGTAGCGGGTCGCGAACATGCCGGGTTCGAGGACGGTGACGCGGATGTTGTGCGGTGCCGCCTCGATGGCCAGGGCCTGGCTCATGCCTTCCAGCGCGTGCTTCCCGGCCCCGTAGGCGGCGAACCCCGGCAGGGCCGTGCGGCCGACGATGGAGGAGACGTTGACGATGTGGCCGCGTCCCTGGGCCCGCATCAGCGGCAGGACGAGGCGGGTCAGCCGCCACGGGCCCACCACCAGGGTCTCCAGCTGGTCGCGCAGTTCGGCGTCGGAGACCTCCTCGACCGCCCCGAACAGCCCGACGCCTGCGTTGTTGACGAGTACGTCGATGCCGCCGAGACGCTCGGCGGCCGTGCGCACCGCCTCGGAGCAGGAGTCGGGGTCCCGGAGTTCGAGCGGTACGGGGACGATGCGGCCGGGCCAGGCGGCGGCGAGTTCCTCCAGATCGGCGGTCTTGCGTGCGGTGACGGCCAGTTCGTCGCCGGCCCGGGCCGCGGCGGCGGCCAGGGCCTGGCCGAGGCCTGAGGAACATCCCGTGACCAGCCAGCGTCGTGTCATCGTGCCCCCGATGCGTCTGCGATGCGCGGTGTTCGCCGGACAGCGAGAGTTCATGGTCGACGGGCCCGGGCCGGTCGGCCATCCGTCCTGCGGGGGCGCACGGAGGCGTGCGGGCGCACGACCGGGCGTGCGCCGAGCCCGGGGCGCCCCGAGCCGAGCCGACCCGCCGCGCCCCGGACCTCCGCGCCCCGTCCCGACCGGACCCGACCCGGTGCCTACGCCTGTACGACCACCGGCAGCGGCTCACGGGCTGCGTGCCAGGCGGGCGGCAGAGCGGCGACGCCCGTGCGGGCGGCGATGACCCCGCCCGCGATGGCGCACGTCGTGTCGATGTCCCCGCGCCCGGCGACCGTGGACCACAGGCCCTCGTGCAGGTCGTCGAGGTGGGCCGCCGCGCACCAGAGGGCGTAGGGCACGGTGTCGGGCCCGGACATCCGGTAGCCGGAGCCCAGGACCTCCGCGGCGTGCCGGACCGAGGTGTGCTCCGGCATGCGCGCCGCGATCCGCACCCCGGACCGGACGTCGCCGACGGGCAGCCGTTCGGCGACGGCCCGGAGGAAGTCCTGCCGTGCCGGGGCGGGACCGCCCCGGCTGCGGGTGGCCAGCGCCGCGGCCACGGCCACCGCCACCGCTCCGGCGACGGCTTCCGGGTGGTGGTGCGAGACCTCACTCTGCCCGGCCGCCTGCTCGACGACGGCCTCGAGGTCGTCGGCGAGCCAGGCGCCGAGCGGGGCCACCCGCATGGCGGCGCCGTTGCCCCAGGAGCCCTGGCCGCCGAACTGTCCCGCGACCACGCCGCGCCAGGCTTCGCCCGCGCCGATCCGCCGGAGTACGTCGTGCATCGAGGCCCCGTAACCGCGGTGCGTGTCCTCGGCGTAGGCCTCGGCGAGACGCAGGGCGAGGCGGTCCTGGTCGACGGTTCCGCCGCCCTCGGCGAGCTCGCGGCAGAGCACGAGCGCCTGGGCGGTGTCGTCGCTCCACTGCCACAGCGGCTCCGGGGGCAGGATCCGTGCCTCCAGGGATTCCGGGCCCTCGCGGCGCAGGATGCCGAACCAGCGGTCACCGAAGGCATCGCCGAAGGCGAGCCCGGCCAACGAGTCCAGTACGGCGGGAGGCAGCTTGATCATGGAGCGAGTATCACCGGGCACCGGCAGCCCCTGCACTGCGATTTCCGGCGTGCATGCGCTCGGCTGCCACACTGAGGCCGAGGCGCAGTGAGGTCCGCCGCGAGGGCATCGGCCAGGCCCTTCGGCCCGCCCAGTGCGTCGGACAAGAGTTGGCCGCAGTCTTGTCGCTGTAGCGGACGGCCGCATCACACAGGTCCCGTAGGGTCATCCCGCCGTCGACGTGCTTCCCGGTCACCGGAGAGTGGTCGATCAGATCGTCCCGGGAGTACCGGACGACCCGGTCCGTGCCGCTCAAGGTGTACTTGCGCAGGACGGCAGCCGCGGCGAACGCCTTGAACGTGGAGGCGTACGAGAACCGCTCGTCGGCGTTGTGGGCCACCTCTCGCCCATCACCCGTGTGGACCGCATAAACGCCCAGCCGCGCACCGTACTTGCGCTCCAGCCCCTCGAAGTCGGCGCCGGGCTGCTTCGCGGCAGGATCCGCCTGCGTCGCGGCAGGAGCCGGAGCGGGGGCCGCCCGGCTGTCGTCGTGACCGCACGCCGCGAGCGGAAGTGCGGCGAGCGCAGCGAGCAACCCCAGGACGGCGCGCCGCGCTTGCGTGGACTGATCTTCGGACCTCGGGTCGGGGCAGCGCCGAGGTTACCCGCGAGAGCCGGCACCGGGACGGCGAGGGCGCGCCGGAGTGTCGTACCCCGCGCCTAGGCTGTGCCGCAGAGATTCGATCAAGGAGTAGGTCAGTGCAGATAGAGCGTCACCAGGTGGGCGAGGCCGCCGTGTCGGCAGCGCGCGAGGACTTCACGAACCGGATCGGGGGTCAGGTGCGGTCCATGTCGAGGGGCGGCCGGATGGCCACGTACGAGTGGCAGTCGATCGCGGACGAGTTCCTCGACTACCTGGGCGCCCTCTCCGTCGAGACGCCCGACCTGGACACCGCGGAGGCGAAGGCGGCCCTCAAGGACGCCTCCGAGGCTGCGGCCGGGGCCGTCGCCTACGCCGCGTACCACCCGCACTGCAGCTTCCAGATCTTCCTGGACTACGTGAACTTCGGCATGAGCTACGACCCGGGTGAGGACGCCCCCGAAGAGAGCGTCACGCCCGGGGAGTGGATCGACGCGCTCTGCCTGACGCTCCTGAGGGACAAGGCCAAGTGGCACGGCGAGGCCTTCCACTTCGCCCGCGAGAAGTTCGCGGCGCGGGTGCAGGGCACGCCCACCGGCGAGCTCGCCACGGGGTTGATGGCCGTGGTCCTGGACGACACCGGCAACGACGAGGAGTACCCGCCGAGCCCGCAGGCCAAGCTCGCCGCCGTCGACGCGGCCCTGGGCCGTATCCGGGCCCGCGCCGAGGAGAGCGGCGAGCCCCTCCTGGACCGGCCGGACAGTGCGGCGCTGCAGACGCTGCGGGCCCTGGCCGCCGAGGAGCGGGACGCCTTCGATGCCGCGCTGGCCGGCCTCCTGACCCGGCACCACGCCCTGCACGGCTCGACGACCTCCACGAGCAGCCTCCTCCCGCTCGTGCCCATTGCCCTCTCCGCGCTCGCGTACCGGACGCTGGGGTGGGAGCCTGCCGTGCGTACCGACTACCTGCCGCACGCGCTGGTCACCGGCTTCGAGGCCCGGCCCCCGCGGGTCGGGGGCTTCGGCAGGGACCGGCGGCCGGACGCGGTCGCGGCGCTCGCCGCGGGCCCGCTGGTGGTCGAACGGCCGGACTGCGAGCGGGCGATGAACCCGCAGATGGAGGCCCGGTACGCGGAGAACGCCCGGGGGGTGTTGACTCCGGCCGGGGAAGAGCCCCTTGCCGTCTGGCCGCTCGGCAGCGTCATGGGCGATCAGGAGCGCCTCTTCAGGCGGCGGGCGGGTGACCCCGGCAGCCTGACGGGTGCCCAGCTCGCCAACCTCAGGCTGGCCTCCCGGATGGGGGCGGCCCTGTTCCGCATCGCCCTCGTGGAGCCGGGCACCGAGACCGAGGTGACCGTCGACGGCCGCACACTGCGCTTCTCGGCCGAACGGAAGGCGGCGAACGCCGGCAACTGGCAGAAGGCCGCCGCCTTCGCCCTGATCACCGGGGTGCGTGAGGACCTCGTCCCGCTGGTCCTCACCGGCCCGACCTTCGCGCAGCCGGACGAGTCCGCCTTCGGCCCGTACCGCGAAGCCCTGCACGCCTACCTGAAGGGCGACGATCCCGAAGGCGCCGCGCAGCGGGCGCTGCAGCAGGCCGAGAAGGCCAAGGACTGGGGCTTCCCCATGCCGCCCGCGGTGCTGCTGTCGCAACTGGTGGAGGGGGACGAGGAGAGCTTCAACCTCGCCCTGGCCGACGCGCTGGAGGCGCACCGCGCGTACTACCAGGTCGCCGACCGCGCCGATGACCTGGACGCCTCCGTCAACCTGGACATCCTCGCCCTGGCCTGCCACGCCCGCCGCCGCGGCTGGGGCATCCGCGTCGAGTCCCCCTACCTGCCGCAGGAACTCCTGGGGGCCGCTGAACCCTTCTGACACCGGGAAGGCGGAAGGCGCCGGTCCGGAACGCAGGCGTCAAGGAATTCTTGACAAGTAGACCTTGTCAAGGTTTCCTTGACGCATGTTGATCTTGAAGTCGAAAGACCGGCACCGGAACCTCCTTCCCGCCACCCCGTCCATGGCCGTCGCACTGCCCCTCTCCGTGAGCCTGCCCGCCACGAGCGTGATGTTCGGCGACCGGCTCGGCGCGTTCGCCACCATCTCCCTGGTCCTCGTGGGCCTCGCGCTCATCGCCTGCACGGCCGGCCTGGCCGCCCGGGCGGCGGCGCGCGAGTCCGCCGAGCAGGCGCGCCGCGACGAGGCGGTCCTCGACGCCCTCGAACCCCTCGCCGGACTCCGCCGATGAGCAACGAACCGCTGCTCCACCCTGCGGAGATGGACCGGATCCGGGAAGGGATCGCCGCTGCCGTCCTCGGCGCCCCCGAGGGACTGGCCGACTCGCTCGAGCACGACGCCTTCGGGTACCTGCGCCTGGTGGACGCCTCCCGCGTCGGCGCCGAGGAGGCGAGCCGGCTGCTGCGGGAGGCCGTCCAGGGCGCCAGGGCCGCCGGCCACAGCTGGGACACGGTCGGCCGCGTCCTCGGAGTGAGCCGCCAGGCCGCCCAGCAGCGCTTCGCGGCCAAGGCCGCGGACACGGGGTCGGCGCCGCCCGCTGCCGGGCCGAACACCCCGAAGCGCCGCACCCTCGGCGGGCTGTCCGCGTTCAACGAGATGGCCGCCCTGGAGGAGGCGGGCCGCGAGGGCTGGCACATGGTCGGCTACGGCCCCTTCTTCCACGAGGTGGAGGCGTCCGGCCACCCCTGGGAGCACTGCCGGGTCACGCTCCCCTCCCTCGCGCGACACCGGCGCATGGAATCCGAAGGCTGGATCCCGGTCGGCGCGGGATGGTTCCCGTGGCGGTACTACAAGCGGCCCGTCCACCCCGGCACCTGAGGGTGAGACAGAAGACCCGGCCCGGGCACGGCACAGTTGTTCGAGGAGCGGGCCGACGTTCCCCCTCCCCTCCAGCTCGGGTCCGCGCATGACCACCGCGACCATGAGGGCCGTACCGTCCGCCGAGCGGACCGGCGCGGCCACCTGAGCGACCTGGGGCAGTGCACGCATCCGTGCGGTGACGTCGCGGGCGGCGGCGTCGGCGGCCGCCGGGTCGAGGGCGGCGCCGGAGCGGGCACGGATCAGGACCTGCTCGCCGCCGCAGGCGCTCCGGACCGCCTGCGGCGGCGATCTCCTCGGCCCGGCCGGCCTCGCCGACGCGGAAGTCCTCGGAGGTGGCCTGATGGGTGCCGACCGTGAGGCCGGCAGCGAGGCAGAGGAGGACGAAGGCAAACCAGCCGGCGATGACCCGCCCGGCGCGCCGGGCGCTCCAGCGTGCTATGCGTACGGGAAGTCGGGTCATGTGGGGATCACGAGCGGCGGGGTGTGCCGCGCATGACGTCCTACGGACTGAACCCCGTGTCCACCGGTCGGTGGACACGGCACCGCAGGCGAAGCACGGGGGGCCGCAAACGGGTCCCCGGTCCTACGGGGCCGGCGTCGCGGGTGCCTGCGGAGCAGGGGACGGAGCAGGAGGGGACGGGGATGCCTGCGGGACCGGCGGGTGACACCCGGCGCGGGTGTCGTCCTCCTCCGCTCGCGGCCAGAACCGTCCTTCGAGGGCCTCGGCGCTGCGGTTGAGCCGGACCAGGACGTCCTCCAGCTCCCGCACCTCCTCGGGGGACCAGCCGGCGACCACCCGGGCCAGGCAGGACCGGTTGACCTCGCGGTCCGTGGCGAGCCTGCGCCCGCCTTCGGCGGTGATGCGCAGCTTGCGGGCCATGCCGCCGTCCGGGTCCGCGACGCGCTCGGCCAGCCCGCAGCGCAGCAGTGCGGCCGTCTGGCGGTTCACGGTCGAGGTGTCGAGCCCGAAGGCCTCCGCCAACTGCCCGATGGACATGGGGCCTTGGGTGTCGATCCGGCTGAGCAGCAGGTACGCCGACCGCTCGAGGCGTTCGGGGTCGCGCTCGCGCCGGGCCAGCACCTGGTGCCGCGAGAGCAGCATCAGCTCCCGCTCCAGTTTCTCCAGCACTGCGCCTCCCGCTCCTTCCGGCGCTCCATTATCTCCGACCCGTGGACCGGCGGACCCGGCCGGGGCGCTGCAATATGCATGATACATAGCCTGTGTACTATGCACTTCTCGCTGTCACCCGGCGAGCCACAGCCTCAACCCGGAGGACCCGCATGACCCCCACCACGTCCACCGCCTCCCGCGCGGCCGAGATCCTGTCCCGGCCCATCGAGCTGAACGGCCTGACCGTCCCCAACCGCATCGCGATGGCTCCGATGACGCGGATGTTCTCCCCCGGCGGCGTGCCGGGCGAGGACGTGCAGGCGTACTACGCCAGCCGGGCCGCCGCAGGTGTGGGCCTGATCGTCACCGAGGGCACGTACGTCGGTCACGAGTCCGCCGGGCAGAGCGACCGGGTACCGCGCTTCCACGGCGAGGACCAGCTGGCGGGGTGGGCGAAGGTCGCCGCGGCCGTCCACGAGGCGGGCGGCACGATCGTGCCCCAGCTGTGGCACATAGGCATGGTGCGCAACCAGGGCGAGGCCCCGTACCCCGACGCGCCCGCCGTCGGCCCCTCCGGCATCCGCGTCGACGGCACCGAGGGGGCCGGCAAGGCGATGACCGGCGCCGACCTCGACGACGTCATCGGGGCCTTCGCCGACGCCGCCGCGGACGCCGAGCGGATCGGCTTCGACGGCGTGGAGCTGCACGGCGCCCACGGCTACCTGCTCGACCAGTTCCTGTGGGACCGGACCAACCGCCGCACCGACGCATACGGCGGCGACGCGGTGGCCCGCACGAAGTTCGCCGCGGAGATCGTCGCGGCGGTCCGCGAGCGCGTCTCGGCCGAGTTCCCGGTGATCTTCCGCTACTCGCAGTGGAAGCAGGAGGCCTACGACGCCCGGCTCGCGCAGACCCCGGAGGAGCTGGAGGCGATCCTGGCCCCGCTGGCGGCGGCGGGCGTCGACGCGTTCCACGCCTCCACCCGGCGCTACTGGCTGCCGGAGTTCGAGGGCTCGGACCTGAACCTGGCGGGCTGGACCAAGAAGCTCACCGGCCGGCCGACCATCACCGTCGGCTCGGTCGGCCTCGACGGCGACTTCCTGCGCTCCTTCGTCGGCGAGGGTGCGGCACTCGGTGACATCGACAACCTCCTGGACCGCATGGAGCGCGAGGAGTTCGACATGGTCGCCGTCGGCCGGGCCCTGCTCCAGGACCCGCAGTGGGCGGCGAAGGTCCTCGGCAACCGCTTCGACGAGCTGAAGCCGTACGACGCGGCGGCCCTCAAGTCCCTCAGCCGCTGACCCACAGCCGGTAGCCGGCAGCCGGCAGCCGGCAGCCGCCCGGCCCCCTGCCCCGGCCGCCCCGTGACCTCGACCCACCGAGGCCACGGGGCGGCCGCACCCTCGTCGGAGATCGCCGAGCCTCGGGCGACTTGGCTTGGAATCGGATCCGTGAGTTCGAGACGCCTGCCCGCACGGCGGGATCCTGCGCGGGGAGATCGTGCTGCGTGCACCCGACCGGGATGCGGTGGTGCGGACCGTCAACGTGAAGCTCGTCGCCAACACCTCGCCCGCCGTCGGCAAGCACGACGTCGTCGACACCGGGTCGGGCGACACGTTCGCGCACTTCCCCGTAACCAGCCGGTTCACCGTCGCGAACGGGCAGGAGACGCGGGTTCCCTTGCGGTTCCGGCTGCGGTGGGAGAGGCCGGTGTCCGAGGTCCGGGGGCAGCGGCTCGACGGGATGCGGCTGGGGGGCTACACGTCCGTCGAGGCCAGCGGGATCGAGGGCCGCACGGACAGCGACCCGCTGCGCATCGGCGCGACGCCGCGGCGGGGTATTCCTGCCGGGCCGCGAGGACCGAGGACGACTACATTCCCCGCACCGAGCGCCAGATCCTCTACATGCGGCAGAGCTTCCGCCTCGTCGACACGCGGGCCGTGACCGGGCCGGACCGCCCGGAGCAGTTGGAGGTGAACTTCCACACCGATGCGGTCGGTTCCGAGATCTACGTCCGCAAGGCCGCCCTGCACCAGAAGGGCTGGTGGAAGAAGCCGCCCGCCCTGCGCTACGTGGCGGCCCACCACGAGGTCGGCCAGGTGGACTTCGAGGCGCGGGTCCGGCAGTGGATCGACGAGGTCGCGGCCCTGCCCGAGAAGGCCGTCGACGATCGCGAGAGGATCGAATACGACCTCGGCAGCCCCCGGGTGTGGCTCGACACGTAGGCCCCGGGCCACCTCCCGGTCCGCGCCCTGCGCCATGACGGGCTCTCGGCTGCCGGAACGACACGGGGGGGCAGCGAAGACCGCAGGCGCCGCTGGTGTTTGATCTCTGGGCCGGGGCAGGGCGCCGGCATGACGTGAGGGGTCCGTGGTGGTGGTCAGTGAGCTGGTGCGTGCAGAGCTACGGCGCGTCGATTGGGCGGCGTTGGAGTGTGGCTGCGGTGATTCTGCGGGGCACGTACCGCTCCTTTTCGAGGCGATCATCACCGCCGAGACGCCCCGGGACATGATCGGATACACGCTCGACGGCCATGTCGAGGAAA
Organism: Streptomyces sp. NPDC085524; assembly: GCF_044541755.1. Classification (NCBI taxonomy): domain Bacteria; kingdom Bacillati; phylum Actinomycetota; class Actinomycetes; order Kitasatosporales; family Streptomycetaceae; genus Streptomyces; species Streptomyces sp. NPDC085524. Next base: position 28,647 of record NZ_JBITTH010000046.1, on the reverse strand, counting down.
GCTCGGTCAACTTCGAGTGCACCGGGCCGGCGGTCGGTGTGATCATGGCCGCGCTGGCGGGTGAACTCTCGGCGCTGGCCCGGGACGTGCTGCTGCAGACGTTGTGGTACGTGGCTGCCGGTTCCGGCGGCCACGACCCGACGGCCGGGGACGAGGGCCCGGGCCAAGAGTCGAGGCGCCATGTGCAGGAGGGGTTCTGGAGGCTGGTGCAGATCGGGCTCACAGGGACCGCGGAAGACGCCGAAACGGTGGCGGACATCTTCGAGTCCTTCGGGCTGGGCGGGGACGAAGCCGCCTTCCACCAGGCCGAGCTCCGCGAGCGCGTGCGCGCGAAGACCAAGCGCCGGCGACGCGTCTGATGCCGTGAAGACCAGGGGGCCGGCTCGAAGCACTGCGAGCAGACCGCCCCGAACGGCCCGGCCTGCCCGGCCTGCCGCGGTCGACGCCGCAGCCTCATCGGCACAACCGGCTAGGAGCTCTCCGCCGCTTCGTGGAGCCGGGTCAGCAGGGCCAGCAGCTGCTTCCGCTCGTCCGGGGCAAGTGGTGCCAGGAGTTCGGCATTGGCGGCTTCGGCCAGGGCTCCGCAGCGGAAGAGGACGGCCGCGCCTTCCGGAGTGACGGTGACGGCGTTCTTGCGGCGGTCGGAGGGGTGGGGGGCGCGCAGGACGAGGCCCTGCTGCTGGAGGTGGTTGAGGATGCCGACCATGTCCTTGGGGTCGACCGCCAGACGACGGCCCAGATCGGCCTGGGTGACGGGCCCGTACTCGGCCGTGGCGGCCAGTACAGCATGGTGCATGAGCTTCAACCCCTCCGCAGCGAGTGCGTCGGCGACCATCCCCCGGCCTCGGGCCGCGACACGGCCGACGAGCCACGTCGGCAGGGACTGGATGCGCTGGAGGTCCGAGGTCATGGCCTCACCCTACCCAAAGTCGTTGGACATCCCAATGACATTCACCTTATCGTTGGGATGTCCAATGAGTTCGGATGGGGGAGGTCCTGTGCTGCGCATGCGCCATGAGGTCGACGGCGGGCCCGAAGTGCTGTTCGCGGAGGAGGTCGAGCGACCCGGGGCAGGCGCCGGACAGGTGCTGGTCCGGGTCGAGGCAGTCGGGGTGACCCTGCCCACCGTGCGCAAGGTACGGGAGGGCGGCGGGCCGGTTTCGTTCGGTGGCGAGATCGCCGGGGAGGTCGTTGCCCTGGGTGCGGGAGTCACCGGCCTCGGCGTGGGAGACCGCGTCACCGGGCTCTGCTTCGCCGACGCCTACGCCGAGTTCGCGGTTCTGCACGCCGCCATGGCTTCCCCGATTCCGGACGGCGCGACCGCCGTGGAGGCGGTCGCCCTGGTCCGCAGCGGTCTGGTGGCGCGCGGTGCCTACGAGGCCGCGCGCGTGGAGCCCGGGGAGTCGGTACTGGTCACGGCGGCGGCCAGCGGCGTGGGCACGCTGGCCCTCCAGCACGCCAAGGCCGGCGGGGCGGCACGCGTCGTCGCCGCCGTCAGCAGCGCCGGCAAGGCCGACTTCGTCCGGGGGCTGGGGGCGGACGAGGTCGTCCTCTACGCGGACGCAGACTGGGGCGCCCCGTACGACGTGATCCTCGACGGCGTCGGCGGCGACCTTCTCGGCCGCGCTGTACGCGCCCTCGCGACGGGCGGCCGACTGGTGGCCTTCAGCTCCGGCGGCGGCACGGTCGAGGCGTACGAACTCCTCGTCCGCGGTGCCTCGATGATCGGATTCCAGATGCGCGCCATCGCGGCCGGCAAGCCCGAACTCTACGGCCGCTGGCTGAGCGAGCTCTGGCAGATGCGCGACGCGGGCGTCCTGCGCACCGCCGTGCACGAGGAGATCCCCCTCGTCGACGCCGCCCGCGCCCACACCCTCATCGAGCAGCGCCGCAACCTCGGCAAGGTCGTCCTCGTCCCGTAGCCGCTGTCCGGTCGAACACCGGGGTGAGCGGCCTGGTTCGAGGGGCTTTTCGACTCACCGATAGCATGCGTCACCATGATGCGCGCTTGGATCCTGCCGGTACTGCTCGTGCTCAGCGGCTCGGCCGTCGCGACCGGGCAGATCGCCAAGGGGAGCCCCGGCACGGCCGCAGCACTCCTGCTGGCGTTCCTGGCGCTCGCCGGCGTGAACTCACCCCTGATCTTCCCGAAGTCGATCGGCGCGCAGGAGGCACAGCGCCGCAGCGCGGTCGACGGCCGACCGGTCGTCTTCTGGCGGCCGGGCTGCAAGTTCTGCATACGGCTGCGCATCCGGCTGGGCCGCAACGCCCGCCAGGTGCACTGGGTCGACATCTGGCGCGACCCGGCGGGAGCCGCAGCGGTGAGAGCAGCCAACGACGGCAACGAGACCGTGCCGACCGTCGTCGTGGCAGGTCGGCCCCACACCAACCCCGATCCCGCGTGGGTACGCGAACAGCTCTCCCCTTCCGCGTGACGCGCGGACCGTCTCCTCCCGGCAGCCCGCGCGGATCGTCGGGCAGCCACAGTTCGACTGGTAGCCCCGGAGAGGCCGGTTCAGCCTGAGTTCAGGCAGCGGTCGAGGAGTTCGTGCATGCGGGGGGACGGGGAGGGGCGGGTTGGCCGCAGCGCCCTCTGCCGTGCACGGGTCGGAGAGGAGCTCCTCCAATGCCCCTGGGGCCAGGCTGGGGTTGGCGGCGGCCCGGCGGAGCACCGGTTCCCCGGGCGCCGCGCGGGCGGCGTACCAGCCGGGCGACGGCTCGGCGACCGGCTCGGTGATCGGGCAGGTGCGGTCCGGGCCGTGCCCGATGATTTGGCGGATCGCCCAGTACTCGGGCCAGGTGCGGGGGAAGGGGTGGATGCGTGCGCTCATCCGCCTGCGCCGCGCTCCGTACGGCCGGGTCGGAGTCGTCGAGCAGGGCCCCCGCTGTGCGGGGGTGAGCGACTGCCATCTCCAGGTGGCGCGTATGCGGAGCGCGGGGTGCACGTGCCCGGCCGTGGAGTGGCAGAAGGACAGCGGGATCTGCCAGGAGGAGACGAGCCCCTCGGTGTCCGGCAGCGGTCGGACCCGTCGTGGGCGGGGATGGGGGCCGCCGACGAGCCGACCGCGCACGATCCCCGACGGGTCCGTTGCCAACGGGGCGAGTCGTGCGGGGTCGACGTGCCGGTTGCGGGCGAGCGCGCCGCGGATCCCGCTGGCCGGCCGGCGCAGGGCCGCGTCGATGACGTCGTCCCCGTCCTGTCCGTACTGACCAACCGTCACCGGGCGTCGGGCGGGTGCAGTGAGGCAGGGCATGGCTCGGCTCCGGGGCGGGCTCGTACCGCCGCCCAGGTGTGGCTACTTGGGGTCTTGGGTGTCCCAGGGGTGGGCGAACTGGCGCGGACCGAGCCGCCAGTCGGTGAGGACGGACATCAGCTCCGCTTCGCCGACTGCCTCGGCGGACGCGATGAGGGTCGCCCCGATGTCGTAGTCGAAGCCGTCGATGCGCTCGCTGTCGTACTCCCAGTGCGCCAGCCGGAAGGTGCGATCCGTCTGCCCGCGCACCCAGCCTTGCCCGTGCGCTTCGGAATCACGTGGAGTCTCCCTGGGCGTGATGTCCACGAACGCCCGGCGGCCAGCACGCGTGGCCGGGACTTCCGCCACGAGCCGGCGCCCGAGGCGCAGTGCGGTCAGTTTGTCTGCGGGCCAGTTCGAGGTGTCGTTCACGAGATCCCGTCTCGGCTTGTCCTCCGGGCGCCGGCTCCTCAGCCGAGGAGCACGGTCAGCAGACGTTGGGTGGTCGCCTTGGCGTCCTCGCCCTGACCGGGAGTGCGGGTCATCAGCAGGTGGTGGGTCGTTCCGACGAGCGCCAGCGCGATGGTGGCGGCGTCGCCGCCGGCGGGCAGTCGGCCGCCGCGCTGCTCGGCCTGCAGGTAGGCGGTGACGGAGTGCTGGATCGCGTCGAACGCGGGCGCGCCGGACGCGAAGCCCTCGCGGGTGTGCAGCGCGGCGGCCGGGCGGGTCATCGCCAGTCCCACCACTGCGGGAGGCAGGGAGTCCAGCAGGGCCAGGACGACCTCCTGGAGGTTCTCCGCGACCGTGGCCCGCCCCACCCGGCCCTGCAGGGCCTCGGCCTGGTGGGCGCTGCGCGCGAAGCGGTCCAGGACCAGCTCGGCGACGAACTCGTCCAGGCCGGAGAAGTGCGTGTGCAGGACACCCTTGGCGCAGTCCGCCTCGGCGGTGACCGCGCGGCTGGTCAGGGCCGAGGCGCCGTCGCGGGCGACCACCCGTTCCGCCGCCGCGAACAGCCGCTCGCGCAAGTCCGGTATCGCCACTCCACGAGGTGACACAACATCCCCTTTCCATCAGCCCGTTGAAAGTATGGGCGTTCGCCCATACTGTTTGGGCACTTGCCCATACTAGGGCCGGGGCGCCCTTCCGCGCCCCGGCGGGAGGGAGTTCACCCATGGGGGACTTCGCCAACACCGTGCAGGCCGAAGCGTGGAACGGTTACGAGGGCGAGCAGTGGGCCCGCAGCCAGGAGCGCTGGGACGCCGTCAATGACGGCTTCAACCAGCCCCTCCTGGACGCCGCGGCCATCGCGGAGACCGACTCCGTCCTGGACGTCGGCTGCGGAGCCGGCCGTACCACCCGTCTCGCGGCCCGGCGCGCCGGCCTCGGCCGGGCGCTCGGACTGGACCTGTCCCATCCGATGCTGGGCAGGGCCCGGGAGAGCGCTCTGCGCGAAGGGGTGGCGAACGTCGCCTTCGTGCAGGGGGACGCCCAGGTCCACCCCTTGCCGGACGAGGGGTTCGATGCGGTCATCAGCCGGTACGGCATGACCTTCTTCACCGACCCCGTCGCCGCGTTCGCCAACCTCCACCGTGCGCTGCGCCCCGGCGGCCGGCTGGCCTTCGTCTGCGCGGCCGAGGCCGAGGCCAACGAGTGGCTTGCGGCACTGGCCTCGCTCGAGGGCATCCTGCCGCTCGGCGGTTTCGGGAAGCCCGGCGGTCCCGGCATGTTCTCGCTGACCGATCCCGGCCGCATCCGCGAGCTGCTCGGCGCCGGAGGCTTCGCCGATGCCGGCGTGCAGCGCGTCGAGGTGCCGGGGAGGTGGGGCGTCGACGCTGCGGATGCCGCCGCGTTCCTGCTGGACTCCGGTCCCGGACGCCACCTGCTCGACCAGGTGACGCCACCCCGGCAGGCCGAGGCGCGCGCGGCTCTGACGGCCGCCCTGCGGCGCCATGAGGCGGACGGCGGGGTGTGGCTGCGGAGCAGTGCCTGGCTGGTCACCGCCGTACGCGGGGAGGCCGCACCGCGCTGACCGGTGCACGGGCCGGTCCGGCACACCGCCGAAGCAGTGCCGGATGGCGTAACGCCCCTGGCCCTCGTTCCGGACATCGACCAGCATGGGGGCAGCGGGACCGGCCGACGAGATGGGCACGCATGCGCGCCACTGAGAGCAACCAGGCCTATCCCTTCGCTGTCACGAACACGGCCGCGGCGCTGCTGGACGACACCGGGACGGTCCTGGCCTGGACACCCGCGGCCGAAGCCCTCCTGGAGCGCCCGTCCGCAGAGGTGTGCGGCCGATCGGTACGGGAGCTCCTGGCCGACCCGAGCAGCTGGGCAGCGGTTCTGGCCCAGGGCGGGCGGGGCGGGCAAGGAAGGCAGGGAAGGCAGGGCCGACACGACGGGTGGGAAGGCCGGGCCACCCTGCGGCACGGCACGGGCCGCGAGCTGGAGCTCGGCTTCCGCGTCATCCCGCTGAACGGCGGCGCGCAGGGGGACACGCCCCGCCGCCTCGTACTCGGTGCACCGCTGGAGCTGGTCGCCCAGTGGCGGCAGGACCACGCCTTCACCGACGAACTGTTCCTGCAGGGCCGAGTCGGCCTGGCCGTCTTCGACGCGGACCTGCGCCTGCTGCGGACCAACACGCACCTGCTGCCGTACACCGGCGTGCCCGTCGAACTGAAGGGCCGGCGGCTGGCCGACTTCCTGTGGGCCGAGGACTCACGGGTCGTCGACGACCGGCTGCGCGAGGTCCTGCGCAGCGGGGAGCCGCTGATCGGTTTCAAGACGACCGCACGCACCCTGGACGACCCGCGAGGCGGCAGGGTCGTCACCATCCAGGCGTTCCGGCTCCAGGAACCCGGCGGAGATCCGATGGGTGTGGCAACGGTCTTCACGGATGTCACCGACCACGAGCGGTCGCGTGACCGCCTGGACCTCCTGTACCGCGCGACCGGCGCGCTGGGCGGTTCCCTGTCCGTCCTGCGCACCGTCGAGGACCTGGTCACGGTCCTGGCGCCCTCGTTCGGCGACTGCGCCGCGGTGGACCTCGCGGAGACCGTTCTGACCGGTGGCGAACCACCCGCTGACGCACACCTCACGCTCCCCCTGCTCCGCCTGGCCGTCGCCGGAGCGGAGGCAGACGTGCTGCGTACGGGTACGGCCCAGTTCATGGCGCCTCTCTCCCCGGGCCCGCCCGGCGCGCCGGAGTGCCGGGGAGAGCTGGTCACCGGCCTCGGGACCCGGCCCGCGGAGCCCGGGACCGATGCCGCCGCGCAGTGGGCCGCCGCCGTTCCGGGTACGCATTCGGCGATGACGGCGCCGTTGTCCGCACGGGGCATCCGGTTCGGACGGCTCACGCTCTGGCGCACCGGGGACACCCGCCCGCTGGACGAGGACGACCTGGCGCTCCTGGAGGAGATCGCCGCCCGTGCAGCCGTTGCGGTGGACAACGCGCGGCGGTACACCAAGGAACGCCGCACCGCCGTGGGCCTGCAGCGCAGCCTCCTGCCGCCGGCCACCTCGGAAACGCCCGCACTGGAGGCCGCCAGCCTCTACCTGCCCGCCGAAGCGGACAGCGGAGTGGGCGGCGACTGGTTCGACGTCATCCCGCTGTCGTCGGCCCGTGTCGCCCTGGTCGTCGGGGACGTCACCGGTCACGGGCTGCACGCCACGGCCATGATGGGGCGCCTGCGCAGTGCCGTACGCGCGATGGCGGACCTGGAGCTGGAACCGGAAGAAGTCCTGGCGCACGTGGACGACATGGTCCTGCAGGTCGTCGCCGAGGCCGAGAGCGACGGCCTCGAGGACGGTGTGGTGGGCACGCCGGTACCCCGCGGTCCGGCCGGGGCCACCTGCCTGTACGCCGTCTACGACCCGGTCACCCGGAGCTGCGTCATGGCGAGTGCCGGACACCCGCCCCCGGCCGTGGTCAGCCCGGGCGGCACCGTCGAGTACGTCGACCTCAGCCCCGGTCCGCCCCTGGGGGTCGGGGGCTGGCCGTTCGAGCCCGTGGAACGGGTTCTGCCGCCGGGCAGCGTCCTCGCCCTGTACACCGACGGCCTGATCGAACGCGGAGAGGGGGACATCGACCAGGGCATGAGCGACCTCGCGGACCGCCTGCTGCGCGCGGACGTGCTCGGCCGGCCGCTGCGGCAGGCCCGGCACGACGTGATGGAAGGCCTGCCGCCGGGCAGGCTGAAGGACGACGTCACCCTCCTGCTGGCCCGCACGCGTGTGGTGGACGCCGACTCCATCGCCACGTGGCGGCTCGACGCCGACCCGGCGGTCGTCGGCGACGCACGCCACCTCGTCCTGGATCAGCTGACCGCCTGGGACCTCGACGAACTCGCCTTCAGTACGGAGCTCATCGTCAGCGAGCTCGTGACCAACGCCATCCGTCACGCCGGCGGCCCGGTCCGGCTCCGTCTGATCCGAGCGGACACGCTGACCTGCGAGGTCTCGGACTCCAGCAACACACAGCCGAGGATGCGGCGCGCGCAGAACTCCGAGGAAGGCGGCCGCGGTCTGTACATCGTCGCCCAGCTCTCGCACCGCTGGGGCAGCCGCTGCACGCTGGGCGGCAAGACCGTCTGGTCGGAACAGCACCTGCCCCTCGGCTGACGGACCCTGCCCCGGGCCGGGCCGACGGTACGGACGGGGAAGGACACCGACCGTGCCCGGGTCGGCTCCCGGCGTCCCCGCCGACGTCGTCGACCTCCTCGGCCTGCCGGGCGACGGCGCCGTCGGCTTCACCAGGAGCGCCACGATGGCCGACTTCACGTGCCTGGCCGCCGGGCGCGACGCGATACTGCGGCGCGCCGGGTGGAACGTCGCGCGCGACGGGCTCACGGGCCTGAACGTCCCCTCCGACTGCGGCCTCGCATCGTGCGCGACGCGGGCGCGGTCCGGGCGGCGATGGGCCTGCGCGGCGACTTGGCACGGGCGGCGCGTCATGCGGGTCTCGGTGAGCAACTGGTCCACGACGGACGAAGACGTGACGCGCACGATGGAGGCGATCGGCGCGCAGCCGCCGGCCCCTGGTAGCAGGGCGGCACCCGGGCGAGGAGCGTTCGGTTCGCGGCCCTCGCGCAGGGCGGCGGCGAACCCCGGGGCTATGCGTGCGCCTCGTCCGGCTTTCGGCTGGGTTCCGCGACGGCAGCGCCCTCGCGCGCCCGGGTCCGGGTGCCCCAGCGTTCGAGCGAGGGGCCCGTGGCGCCCACAGCGGCGAAGAACACGCCGAGGAGCAGCCAGCCTGCCGTACCCGCTCCGAGTACGACGGTGGTGAGGATGGCGGGGGCGAGCGCCTGGCCTGCGCTGAAACCGATCCCAAGCAGTCCCTGGTACTGGCCCTGGGCATGGTCGGGCGCCAGCCCGAAGCCGAGGGCGAAGCAGGCCGACGACTCCCATATCTCCCCGAGACTGTGGACGAAGATCGCCACGACCGCGAGGCCGGCGGCCGCCCACACGGGAGCGTGCGCGGTCAGGGCCATCAACGGACAGCTGAGGAGGAAGAGCAGCCCTGCCGTGCGGAACGCTCTGCCGCCGTCGCGAAGCGTTTCGATCCGGGATCCGATCCTGGTCTGCAGGACGACGCAGACTGCGGAGTTGATCGCGGACACCGCGGCCACGGTCCAGCGCGGGGCGTCCGTGTGTTCCGAGATCCAGATCGGCAGGATCAGGGACACCGTCGCGTACTGCAGCCCCATCGCACCGTAGAGGACCGTGAAGGCCACGAACGGGCGGTCGGTGAGCGCGATCCAGCGGCGCTCCTGCGGTGCCGCCGGCGCCGCCAGTGCCTCGTACGGGGGGAGCAGGAACAGCAGGAGGGCGCACAGTGCGAAGCTGGCCGCGTTGCCCAGGATCAGCACGGTGTAGGCGGTACGGGAATCCGCGGCGACCGCGAACCCGGCACCCACGGTTCCCAGGACGACGCCCAGATTGACGTAGGTCCGGAGCTTCGCCCTGAACAGGGCTGGGCGGTCCGTCCCGACCCGGACGACGAGGGCCCCCCACGCTGCGCCGCCGGCTGCCGCGGCGAGCTGGTCGACGGTGGCGATGACCGTGAGGCCGGCCCAGCTCTCGACGAGCACGAGAGCGGACATGGCCAGCGCCTGAACCGCCAGAGCGAGCATCATGATCGTGCGCGGCCCACGCCGATCGGCCAGATGGCCTCCCGGTATCCCCGCGAGCAGACCGATCAGGCCGGCGACGGTGAGGGCGGCGCCGACCTGCACTGCCGGAAGACCCACGACCAGCGTGAAGTAGAGCGCCGACGCCGTGTTGAAGAGCCCGTTGCCGACGCGGTTCACGAAGCTGGCCAGGATCAGCACCCGCTCCGACCTGTTGCGCCCTGCCATGGCAGCCATGCGGCCGGACGATCTCCCCTTGATCATGGCCGCAGGCTAGCAGCGGCTCCGGCCGACGGCCGGTGGCCCTCTCCCCTCAGCCCCGCCCGGCGTACCGCCACCGGGTTCCCCGGACCGTGGCCCGGGGGCCCCAGGGGGCGCTTGCGACGGTCGCGGGTGAGGTGAGTCCCAGAGCCCGGTTGTCCTTGCCGTCCCGCATGTGGTCGAGCCAGCGTTCGTACCAGCTCAGGAAGTCCCGCGCCGAGGAGACGTTCGCCTGCCAGAAGCCGTCGGCGTTGCCCGTGACCATGCGGCCGGTGAGGGGCCCGGTCACGCCGATGAGGCACAGGTCGGTGCAGCCCATCTCGACGATGTGGAGGAACCTGTCCCCTTGCAGCGCTTCCGGGCGGTTCACGTGGTGGAATCCCCGCGGGGCGCCGTCCGGCGGCTGCCGGTCCATCGTGAACAGCCTGCAGTCCTTCAGCGGAAGCAGACCGTAGAAGGGACCGGCACCGCTGCCTCCGAGTTCCACGAGGAATTCCCGGTAGGCCGGCGGCAATGCGATGTGGTGTTCGGCTTCGAAGGCGTCCACGTCCGCGGAACGGGCGCGCGGTCCGACGCGAAACTGATGGCGCTCGGCGCCCATCGAGTGGCTGCGCTGCGGCAGGTACGGCGTCTTCGCCAGCTTGGAGCGTATACGTGCTGTGCGGGAGTCCATCGGCGGATCTCTTCTCTGGTCCGCCGACACTCTACTCGCGCCTGAACGCCACAGCACCGAGCGAGGTTCGGCCGAGGCCGGACGGCAGCCGGCGCACCGCCTCCGCCACTGCCTCGTGCGCCGTCGCGAACCGGCCGATGTCCTGCAGGGCCGCTCCCTCCCGCCAGGCTCGGGCGGCCCTGGCGACCTGCGCCAGCTCGTCCGTCGTGCCGTCGACGAGGGGCATCCCCTGGAACGGCTCCTCGGCACGGATCGACGAACACGCCGCCCCGGTGACGGTCTGCCGGATGCGACGAAAGCCCCACGAACTGAGATATACGGGAGGTGACATCCGCACCAGTACGGAGGGACCCATCGTGTCTGCTGAGCTCAGCGAGCGGCTCAAGGAACTGCTCGACACCCCCGTCTTCGTCAACATCGCCACCATCCAGCCCGACGGAAGCCCGCAAGTGTCCCCCGTCTGGGTGATGCGTGACGGCAACGACGTGCTGATCTCGACGACCGTGGGCCGGCAGAAGGAGAAGAACATGCGCCGTGACCCGCGCGTCACCGTGCTGCTCCAGCCCTTTGACGCCCCGTACGGGTACGCGGAGATCCGCGGCACCGCCGAGCTCACCACCGAGGGCGGCCAGGAGCTGATCGACGAGCTCTCGGTGAAGTACAGCGGCAAGAAGTACCGCGAATTCAACCCGGCTTCGGTCGACGACGCGCCGCGCGTGGTCGTCCGGATCACCCCGAGGAAGATCGTCGGTCAGCTCTGATTCCCCCGTTCCTGTGCCCCGTGTGGCCGGAAGGGTTACGGGGCACAGGAACGGCACCGTCGCCGGAACAGGAGCACAGCGATGCGCCTCTACGCCCAGACCCGAGCACGTCGTTGCCGACAGGTGCTCGCCGATTGCCTCGCTCTGCTCGTGATCGCAGCCGCAGTGAGGTTCGCGCTGGCTGTCCACGACGGGATCATGCTGCTGGCCGAACCGGGGCGGAAGGTGGAGGACGCGGGCGGGAGTCTCGCCTCCGGCCTCGGCGATGCAGGGGATGCGGCCTCGAACGTTCCGCTGGTCGGGGGCATCCTCAAGAAGCCGCTGCAGTCCGCCGCCGATGCCAGCAACGGGCTCTCCGACGCCGGGCAGTCCATGCAGGACGTGGTGGGCCGCGTCGCCAACCTGACTGCATTCGCACTGATCGTCACCTCGGTGGCCGTCGTGCTGGTGCTCTGGATTCCGTTGCGCGTGCGCTGGATCCGGCGCAGCGCTCTGATCCAAGGCCTTCTCGACGCCCCCGGCGGCACCGATCTGCTCGCCCTGCGGGCCCTGACCGGGCCGATGAAGGACCTCGCCAGGGTCCCCGTTCCGCCAGGCGGCCTCGCCGATGCCTGGCGCCGGGGAGACGAACAGGTCATCAACGACCTGTCCCGGGTGGCGCTCAGGCATGCCGGTCTGCGCCCTGACGTCAACGCTTGACGGTGATCGTGGAGTGCTTCTTGCCGGGAGCGGTCGTGTCGGCGTGGACGGAGCCGCGAGCCGTTGGTCCGCCGCGTCGTGCCCGCCGCCCGGAGCGTCCCGGCCGGACACCGGAACCGGATGGGGACGGATGATCTCTTGGGGAAGAGACCCGTACATCCATCGTGGAGAGCGCCGTGGACACAAGACGTGCAGCAAGATTCATGCCGGCAGCGGTCGCCGTTCTCGGTGGTGCGCTCGTCCTGGGCGCGCTGGTGGAACGGACGGACGGACGGCTCTACGTCTTCTGCCACACGCACCCGGAGATCGACCGGGTGACGTGGACGGCCCTCGCCCTCATAGCGGGCGCGCTCGTCGCCTCCCTGGTCGGCGCCCTGGTCCTCGCCAGGACGCGGCCCCGTACCGTCCTCCCGGGCGCGGCCTGTCTGGCCGCCGTCCTCCTGATGCTGAGCGGCGCGGACGCGACCGACGCGTACGGCGAAGAGCTCGCCCGGGCGGCAGCGGCCACCGGCCGCCCGGACGGCGGGAACTGCGAATACGTCGTCCCCACCTACACCGCGACACCGGGCGCCTTCTTCCCCTTCACCTGAAGCCGAAGCTGACCGGCGGTGGGGGGTGGGGCTGCGGCAGCGCGGCCGCGGCGGGCCTCAGCAGGTCGAGTGGAAGAGCCCGCCGACCCTTATGATCCAGGGCACGACCGGATGCCCGTGTACGGGCGCGCCCGTACACCTGTTGGGGACTCCATGACCGACCACCTGGCCGCTGCCATGACGATGCTCGGCCCTGCCCGGTACCGCTACGCCGATCCGATGGCCTGGGAGCAGCTCCACTCCGACCTCGGGATCCTGCTGCCGTCCGACTACCGGGCCGTAGTGGACGCGTACGCTCCCGTCCGCCTCAACTGCCACCTGTACTTGCACCATCCCGCAACCGGGCGCTGGAACTTGGGTCAGGGCATCCGCGACTCGGTCCGTGCCTGGTCCGAGGTGGATTGGGACGGCCTCGACCCCGACGAGGACCCGCGCCTGCTGTGCGGACTCGAGGATCTGTGCTTCGGCACCCGCGACGGGTTGTGGCCGATCGCGAGCAGCGACCGGGGCGAGACGGTCTTTCTGGTCGGTGCGGACTCCGCAGCCCCATGGCTCCTGGTCGAAGACGGGGAGGGCGGCTGGGCACGGTACGACATGTCCTTCGCAGAATGGCTCTATCGCTACCTGGTCGGCGAGGAGATGGCCGGCCCCGGGAGCTCTGCCTTCTACCCCGGCCCCGTGCGACTGGAGCACCTCCCGATGTCCCCCGGCGACCTCCCCGAGCCCTGGTACGGACCCGACCGGGGCATGTAGCAAGATGACCGAACCGAACAGTGCGGACGGCCGCTGCATCCGGCGCGAGACCGAACGGGTCGTCAACGAAGTCGCCCAGGAGCTGCGCACCTTGGAGGACGGGACGGCCTGGTTCTCCGGACTCTCCCCGGCGCTCCGGGCAGAGGCGCTCCAAGAGGTCACCGGCTACGCGATGCAAGCGCACATCACGGCCGCGAACGGCCGGGCAGGAGTGGTCCGGTCCGGGATGCAGCCCACGGCCAACCCGCCGCAGGGAGAGGTACTGCAAGGGCGACTGCGGACACACTTGGCACAACCTGCACCCGGACCGCGAGCAGCCGTGACGCCGGAGGCCGGCGTCAGTCGCCGCGGCCGGTGGCGAAGTCCCGCGCCCGGTCGACCAGTCCGGTACCGGCGGACAGCAGCCGGTTGTGCGGCTGCGAGGCGAGGACGCCTGGGTGGGGCCTGGTCGGCGCGAGCCTCTTGGCCCGCCTGACCTTGGCCCCCAGCTTCGCCAGGGCTTCGGGGGAGCACGCCTGGCGGAGCCTGGGGAAGAGGTTCTCCTCCTCGTCGTGCACGTGGGCGGTGACCTCCGCCTTCAGCGCGGTGATCAGCTGGTCGAACGCGGGGCCTGCGGCGTCCAGCCCTTCGAGGTCCTTCAGCAGCTTCTCCACGTGGGCGTGGTCGGCCAGCTCCTTGTCCGCGATGAGGTCTCCGTCCGGGAAGTGCTCCCGGACCACCGGGTAGAGGTGTTCCTCCTCCGCAACCGAGTGCCGTACCAGCTCGATGGTCAACTGGTCTGCCGCCCTTTGCCGTTCGCCCGCCGGGGTGGTGTGCTCGATCCTGTCGAACAGTGCGGCCACCTCGTGGTGGTCGGCGGTCAGTTCGGCGATGATGTCCGCCGCCCCTGCACGTCCCTGTCCCTGTCCCATGCCATGACCCTTCCCGTTCGATCGGCCTCGACCGGTCGGTGCTCGCCGGTCGTTGCGCGGGTACCCGGGATGGCACGGCGCTAACGGACCTCGGTGAACCCGTCGGCCGTCGGCCGCCGGCACATGGTGCACTCGGGGCCGGGTAGCCGGGCCCTGAAAGGGACTTGAGGGCGGCGACGACCGGCAGCACCGAATGAGGTGCGGCGGTCCGCCGTCGACGACGACACGGAAGGTTCGCACATGTCGCACGTCGAAGAGTACGTCGAGGTCAACGTTCCCGTACGCACCGCCTACAACCAGTGGACGCAGTTCGAGGACTTCCCCGCCTTCATGGAAGGGGTCGAACGCATCGAGCAGCGCACGGACACGCTCACCCACTGGGTGACCAACGTGAACGGTGTACAGCGTGAATTCGACGCGCAGATCACCGAGCAGCTCCCGGACCGGCGCGTGGCCTGGATGACGGTGGACGGTGATGCCCGCCAGGCCGGGCTGGTCACCTTCCAGCCGATCGACGCGCACACCACCAAGGTCGTCCTGCACATGAACTGGGTGCCCACGGGACTGGCCGAGGCCGCCGCCGACAAGCTCGGTTTCGTGAGGCGCCAGGTCGCCGGAGATCTGAAGCGGTTCAAGCTCTTCATCGAGGCGCGGGGCGTCGAGACGGGCAGCTGGCGCGGTGAGATCTGACGCGCGGCCATCGCGCGCCGCGCTCCGGCGGCCGGGAGCCGGGTGCCGGGTGCCGGGTGCCGGGTGCCGGGTGCCGGGTGCCGGGTGCCGGGTGCCGGGTGCCGGGACACCCGCACTACAGGCCGTTGGTCGCCCGGGCATGGACACGGACACGTCCACGCGGTGCTGGTGCCGTGCCCACGCCCGGGCAACACCGGCGGAGTTCTCGGCCGACGGCGCCCCGCGCACTTCGGCGTCCTCCCCGTTCGCCGCGCAGGTACCGGCAGTTCAGTCGCGCAGCGTAGAGGTGCGCTGTGCCTCCTGCGCGCTGTCGTCGCCGTCCCGCTGCGGGCCGACGATGACGCGCGGCAGGGCGTCCGGGTGCTTCTCCGCGAGCCAGGCGACCAGTTGCTCCCGTACCGCGCACCGCACGGTCCACAGGTCGTCGGCGTCCTTGGCCGTGACGATGGCCCGTACGACGATGGTGGACGGTGTCGTGTCGGTGACGGCGAGGTCCCAGCCCCGGCCGTCCCATTCCCGGCAAGCGTGCAGGATCTCCTGAACCTTGTTGCGCATGAGGTCGACGGGGGCGCTGTGGTCGCAGTGGAGGAAGACGGTGCCGGTCATCTGGACGCCGCCGCGCGACCAGTTCTCGAAGGGGCGGGTCGTGAAGTACGAGACGGGCATGGTGATCCGGCGCTCGTCCCACGTGCGTACGGCGAGGAAGGTGAGGGTGATGTCCTCCACGACCCCCCACTCCCCCGCGACGACGACCGTGTCTCCGAGGCGCACCATGTCGCCGAACGCGATCTGGAAGCCGGCGAACAGGTTCCCGAGGGTGGACTGGGCCGCAACGCCGGCCACGATGCCGATGATCCCGGCGGAGGCCAGCATGGAGGTGCCGAGGGCGCGGAAGCTCGGGAAGGTGAGGAGCATGGCCGCGGCCGCGACGACGCCGACGACGGCGGTCAAGACCCTGGTGATCAGGCTCACCTGCGTACGGACCCGGCGCACCCGGGCCGGATCGCGGGTGCCGGTCGCGTAGCGGGCGTAGCCGGATTCGACGACCGCGGAGGCCACCCCCACGATGAGCCAGGCACCGGCGCCGATCAGGACGAGGGAGAGGATCCGGCCGGCGGTGGCGGCGTTGTCCTGCAGCGGCTGCCAGGCGGTCTGCCGGTAGGCACCCCTGAGGAGTGCGGCGAGCAGCACGATCTGGAAGGCCGGGCGGCAGCGGCGCAGCAGGTTCCACAGGGGCGTTTCGGCGTGACGTGCGTCGGCTCGGCGGAGCAGCCGGTCGACTGCCCAGCCGGCCGCGACGGTGAGCAGGAGCGAACCCCCCAGGACGGTCAGCAGGCGAAGAGCGCTGTTCATAGCTCCTCAGCAGGTGTAGGCGACAGGGACTTCCATGCCCCTGCCCCGAGCCGGGGAACTGACACGAGGGGTATGCGGAATCACAGCTTTCACAGGTCGCGCAGGGCGGGCAGCAGTTTCGCCTCGGCCCATTCCAGGAACGGCTGCTGGTGGTCGCCTCCGATCTGGACGAGTGCGACCTCGGTGAACCCCGCTTCCGCGTAAGGCCGTACGGCGTCGACGAACGCGTCGACTCCGTCACCGCAGGCGATGGCCCCGGCCACGTCCTCGGGCCGCACGTACCGGGCGGCCTGGTCGAAGCCGGCGGGGCCGGGGAGCTCCGCGTTGACCCGCCACCCGCCCAGGGCCCACCGGAACTGGTCGTGCGCACGGGCGACTGCGGCGTCGCGGTCGGTGTCGTAGCAGACGGGGAGCTGGCCGATGCGGGGCTTGCCCGCGCCGCCGTGCGCGTCGAACGCCTCCAGGAGGTCCGGCTTCGGTTCCGTGGCGATCACCAGGTCGCCGAGGCGGCCGGCGAGTTCACAGGACCGGGGGCCGGAGACTGCGATGCCGAGCGGGGGCGGCTGGTCGGGAAGGTCCCAGAGGCGGCCGTTCTCGACGTCGAAGTGGGCACCGTGGTGGCTGACGTTCTGCCCGGTGAGCATGCGCCTGATGATGTCGACGGCCTCCTCCAGCATCTGCAGCCGTACGGGGGCGGCGGGCCAGCCGGCTCCGACGATGTGCTCGTTGAGGTTCTCCCCCGAGCCCAGCCCCAGCCGGAACCGGCCGCCGGAAAGGACCTGCATCGTGGCCGCCTTCTGTGCGACGACAGCAGGGTGGTAGCGGAAGGTCGGGCAGGTCACGTACGTCATGAGCGGGATCCGTGACGTGGCCTGCGCGGCGGCGCCCAGGACGCTCCACGCGTAGGGCGCGTGCCCCTGTGCGTCCAGCCAGGGGAAGGAGTGGTCGGAGATGACGGAGAAGTCGAATCCGGCGTTCTCCGCACCGACCACGTGGGACACGAGCTCACGGGGTCCGGCCTGCTCGGTCATCATCGTGTACCCGATGCGCACCATACGGGGCGCCTGCCACGATCCGGCCCGCCCAAACCCGCTACCGAGCGGAAGCCCCGTGGAAGGCGCCCTGACCTGTCCCGATGTCGCGGCTTTCCCTCCTGCGCGGACTTTTCATATGAACGTCCGGCATATCATCTCCAGGCACTTTGCCGAACCGATACATTTCCGGCCGTGTCTGACACCCCCGAGCGTGAACCTTTCGGGCAAAAATAGGCGGTCGTCGGGAGCCGTAACGCAGTCACCGAGAACAGCCAGCACCAAGGTCTTGTTCCTGTATCTGAATGCGGAGGTATCGCGATTGCCGAAAATAAAAAAGAGCCGCGCGGCGCATCGCTGTCCAGCCTTGATCCTCGTGATTTCCGTGACCGCCCTGTTCGCGCCCGCAAGCCCCGCCCAGGCCGCTTCCCCTTACGGCACAAAGGCCGTCGCCGTCGCCGCCTCGAAAAAGGGTGCCCCTTACGTCTACGGCGCCACCGGGCCCAGAGAGTTCGACTGCTCGGGCCTCACCCTCTACGCGTTCCGGAAGGCCGGCCGGCCCCTTCCCCGCACCGCCGACGCGCAGTACGAGAACACACAGCACATCTCGCGCTCCCAACGCACCCCAGGTGACCTGGTCTTCTTCCCCAACGGGGGCACGATGGGCCACGTCGGCATCTATGCGGGGCAGGACAAGATCTGGCACGCCCCCAAACCCGGCACCCGCGTGCGGCTCGAACGCATCTGGACCGACTCGGTCCACTACTCCCGAGCAAATTGAGCAGCCGACGCGTTCCCGCTCCCACCCCCACTCCCCTTCCCGTTCTCGTTCTCGTTCGCGTTCCCGCCGTCGATTGCGTGACGAAACCCGGCCCGCAAGTCCATCCGGAAGAAGGAATCATGTTCATAAATACCCAGGGAATCATATCTCCGACATCCGGGCCCGGACGTTCGCAACCCGGACACCGCCACCCTCGACCCCTCCCCCGGCCCTGCAATTGAATTGTTCCCCGCTTCCGGGGAATGAATGGATGCATACCGAAGACAATTGCACCTCGATGACGCCTCGCCCGGCAGTTGGCGGCCGGACGCAAACCACAGGGCCACGATCAGCCCGACGACCGCGACCAGTGATCCGACGCCGCTGTGTCCCTGCAGCCGTGTCACGGCGTCGCCGAGCACGTCCCGGGCCGAGGCCGGGGCCGGCCTCCGCAGGATGGCCAGCACGCGCTGCCTCGTCGACCCGCCGGCGATGCCCAGCAGGTACACGAGGACCAGGAGGGCCGGGAAGATCGCCAGCACCCCGTTGGCGAGGCTGCGGAAACAGCGCGTGCAGCGGGTGCCCTCCCGGACTGCGGGTAGACGAATCGGCGGCGAACGACACACCACCGATGAAGTGAGGTGAGGGCATTGGCGGTCAGGGCAGTGGGCTGGGCGCGCTCGTTTCCGGTTTCGAAGGGAGTGCGGGCGGCACGGCAGTGGACCGCCTGGCACCTGGCGTTGCTCCCGTGGGACGACTCGGCTGCGGACACGGCGCATTCCGTGCTCCTGACCGTCTCCGAACTCGTCACGAACGCCCACCTGCACGCGGCGTGCACCGCCCACCTCGTGCTGACGTGGGACGGAAGCTGCCTCCATGTCAGCGTCGCGGACTCCGATCCCCGGCTGCCCAGCCCGCGCGCGGCCGACGCCCACGCCACGGGGGGCCGCGGGCTGGACATCGTCGCCACCCTGGCCGACTCCTGGGACGTCCACACGTTCCACGGCGGCAAGGCGATCACCGCGTGTTTCCGCCCCCGGGGCGGATCCTTCCCCCACACCGGCCGGCCTCCCGGCCGGGGCGGGGCGCGCCCGTCATGACGCGCGGACGGCGTCCTCGACGCTCGGGTACAGGGAGAGGACGGTATCGGCCCCCGTCAGGGCGAAGAGGCGGCGGAGCTGATCGCCCGGGGCGGCGATGCGCAGGGTGGTGAGGCGGTGCACTTGCAGGAGCAGGTTCAGGAACGACGAGTCGCCGAAGGTGACGGAGCCTGCGTCCAGTACCACCAGCCGGTACTGGTCCGCGGCTGCCGCGAGCGCCTCCTCCAGGGGGCCCAGGGTGTCCTGGTCGAGCTCGCCGTACGCGGCCACCACCCAGCCGGCGCCCGCCGGGTAGCCGTCCCCGACCACGCCTTCGTGGTCGGCCTCCCTCGCTCCGGTCATGTCCGCGCCTCCCCGGATCGTCACGTGTACCGCCTCCGCAAGGGAGTATGCCTGCTCGTCGACGGCCGGCGGCCGCCCGGGCCGCGGGCACACGGGCCGAGGTGGCCGAACACGCGATCTTCGACGTGGAGTGTGTGGGGCCGAGGGGATCGGGCAGGCGCGCCCGGGCAGCCGTCAGTCGATCGGGAAGGAAGGGCCTGACCCGGCCATGGAGCTGTTCGAGGACTTCCACCCGCCCTGACCCGGCTGCGTGCCGGTCTGTTCACGGAATGGGCAGTCGGTGATGCCGTCCCGTGAGGGCGGCGGTCGAGGGCGGCGGTCGCCTAGACTGTCTGGACCTGTTCGGGCGGGTGGCAACGGTTCTCGCGAGCAGGATCAGCGTCAACGACGGGGGGTGGGAGACCACAGTGGAAACCATCGGGTCCGCAGCCGGCGATCCGCTGCGCACCGGGCTTTCCGCCGCAGGGCAGCGCCGCCGGCTCTCCCTGTCCGGCGTCCGCGGCCACGTGGCCAAGGGCCGCGACTTCACGCGCCAGGCCTTGCTGGACTGGGGCTGGGACGGGACCGAGACCGCAGAGGACGTCCTGCTCCTCGTGTCCGAGCTGCTCACCAACGCATCGCTGCACGCGGGTGGTTGCATCGAGCTCGCGCTCACGGCCGGCGAGGTCCTGCGGATCGAGGTCTACGACGGCACGACGACGCCGCCCCGCCCCAACCCCGCCCCACAGCGAGGCCTCCCCGGAGGGCACGGCCTGTACATCGTGGAGCGCATCTCCGACCGCTGGGGCACCCGTACCCACGAGAACGGAAAAGCCGTCTGGGCCGAGATCGAGGCGTCCCGGCTGACCTCGGGCAGGCCCACGGGCCGGTGACCCCGCCCGGAACGGCCGGGCCCTCGCCCCTCGCCGCCGTCACGTCATCGCCGCTGCTCCGGATGCCGCGGCCGGTTTCCGGCGTCCGGCCTCGTACTCACACCGCCCGGCTGGTCCCGTCGGACCCGACGGACCCCACGGGTGAACCCGCCGCGCCATCGGGGCCGACACGTACGAAGCGGCTGCGCCCGGTGACCGGGTTCAGCACCGCGACCTTGAGAGGGCTCTTCGCGGCTGCCTGGATGCGGGAGAGCCACGTCCGGTCCGGTACCAGTATCGTCAGGTCCGCCGGCCACCGGGCGAGAGCCATCGGATCAGGGCACACCACACCGGCCAGTTTGAATCCGCTGCCTGCCCATCTCTCCCGCGAGTAGACGAGCAGCCCGTTGCCGTGGGCCGGACTCCGAGTGCCGTACGTGATCGCCTTGCCCGAAGCGGACCGCACCATCTGCGTGAAGGACTCCCATGCCGAGGCGTCCAGTCCGGCGTACTCGAAGAAGCCCGCCAGCCGCTGCAACTCCTCTTGCCGTGCCAGCTTCCGTGCCCTCGCGCGCTCCTCGGCTGCCTGGCGACGCTGCACGGCGGCACGGGCCCGTTCCTCGGCTTCCCGGCGGCGGCGTTCGGCGTCGGCGGCCCGCTCGACGGCTTCGGCCTCGGCCTCCAACCGGGCGCGGGCCACGGCCAGATGCTCGTACGCGGGAGCCGTCCACCACACGGTGCCGCTCACGTTGGTGTGGGCGTGAACCCGCTCCTCGAGGATCCACTTGACCGCGTCACCGAGCGAGCAGGTTATGTGCTCCCACTTCGCCTTCGCCTTCAGGGTGCGCGGCGCCCAGGCGTAGCGCACCATCCCGTGCCACACCGTCCAGTTCTCGCCGCGCCGGTGCGGGAAGTGCACGCGCAGCGAAGGCACGACGCGCTCCCACGGCCGGTCCTGGAGGGCGACCCAGCACACCGCCACCCCGTCCTGCGCGTAGCGGTCCGTGCGCATGCGCGCGTCCTGCGGCGTCATCGGCGACAGCTGCGCCTCCAGCGCCATGAAGGGCCGGCCGTCCCCGTCGTAGACCAGGACGTCGGCGCGCCAGTTGCGGGACTCGCTGCTCACTTCCAGGTCGGCCCGGAACCCGGCGGCCCTGGCCGCCATGGCCAGCTCCAGCTTCAGCAGGTGGTGCTCCGGCGACTCGTTCGCCAGTTCGCAGTCCTTCGGCCGCACCTGGTGGTAGAAGTGGCGGGCACTGCGTTGGGAGACCCGGGCGAAGACCCGTCCCCGACACTCCGGGCACGCCAGCTCCAGCTCCTTGACGCGATGGACGTCCGTCCAGGCGCGACCGCACCCGAGATCGTCCAGCGACGCGTCCAGCCTCCCCCATGACGGGTGTACGGCGGTAAACCCCATCAGCCCCCCTCATTCGCCACCTCGTCAGCGTCCCCCGTCCGGGAGTGGATCACGCCTCATCCGATCAGGCCATGTCGCCCAGGTACTGCGTCTGCCACGTACCGGCCGCAGCCCGGGCGGCGACGTCGGTGAGCCGGTCGCGCAGGTACAAGGGGATCATCCGCAGGCCGCCGACCTCGGCGAGCGGCACCCACTCGACCCCGGTGTGGGTCGGATCCGGAATGCTCCCGCCCAGCGTGGACGGCTCCGCGACGACCTCGCACCAGAACAGCGCATCGACGCGGTGGTTGCGGTCGTACGCGATGGGGCCTACCTCGTGATGGGCGGGGATGTGTTCCCGCAGGAACAGCAGCTGCCCGGCGCGAACGGTCACTCCGGTCTCCTCCAGCACCTCCCGCTCGGCGGTGCGGTGCAGGGGCTCGCCCGGCTCCTGTCCGCCGCCGGGCGGCAGCCAGGTGTCCGGCTGGGGCCAGTTGCCCCTGACGAGCAGGACGTGGCCGTCGCGGACCACCAGGCCGGTCGCGGCCGTGCGGATGCGGTTCATGCGGGCATCCCCTCCTGCAGGTGGACGGCGCGGCCGGCCAGGGCGGCGGCGTGGAGCGCCGTGAGCGTACGGCGGTGCGCCGCGAGAGGGTCCGGAAGGCCGTCGGGGTGGTGGAAGGCGTGCCGGTCGTGTTCGGCGCTGAGCCGGATCCGCCGGCCGGCGGGGAACCGCGCGGCGAAGAAGTAGTCCACGACCGGGCCCGTGCCGAGGACGTCGGCCCTGTGGTCGATGCCGATGAGGAGGCATGGCTCCGAATCGAGCACGATGCCGGTCTCCTCGTCCAGCTCCCGGCGGGCCGCCGGCCACGGGTTCTCGCCCGCGTCGAGCATCCCGCCCGGTAGCCACCACGTCCCGCTGGCCTCCTCCTGGCCGGGGCCGTAGCGGAGCAGAAGCATCCGGTCCTGTTCGTCCAGCAGCATGACGCACGACGCCACGAGCGCCTGGGGCTGCGTCTTCACCCACTCCGCGCGGGGGATCCAGTCGCCCACTCGCACCTCCCTTTCCGTGCAACGATCGCAGAGACGGAAGGCGATCCGCACCGACCGGTCCAGGCCGAAGTGGCGGCCTATCAGGCGTGGATCTGCTCGCGCAGGGCGCCCAGGGTGCGCGCCAGCAGTCTGGAGACGTGCATCTGGGAGAGGCCTAGCTCCTCACCTATCTGCGCCTGGGTCATCTCCTGGCCGAAGCGCAACTCCAGGAGGCGGGTGCTGCGTTCGTCCAGTTCGGCGAGCAGGGGCGCCAGGGCGTGCCGGTATTCGAAGGATTCCAGGGCGGGGTCGACGTCGCCCAGGGTCTCGGCGAGGCTGCGCGCGTCCTGTCCGTGAGGCCCCCCGGCTCCGGCTGCGGGATCCGCGGGCGCGTCCAGGGATTGGGCGGAGTATCCGTTGGCCGCGACGAGACCCTGGCGGACCTCCTCCTCGGTGAGGTCCAGGTGTGCGGCGAGTTCCGCCGGAGTGGGCGCGTGGCCCAGTACGGAGGTCAGCTCCTCGGTGGTCCCGGCCAGCTGCGAGCGCAGTTCCTGGCAGCGGCGCGGGACCCGTACGGCCCAAGTGGCGTCCCGGAAGTGGCGCTTGATCTCGCCCGTGATGTACGGCAGGGCGAGCGTGCTGAACTGCGTGTTGCGGTCGGGGTCGTAGCGGTCGATGGCCTTGATCAGGCCGATGATGCCGACCTGCACGATGTCGTCGTTCTCCGGGCCCCCGGGCCGGTCGCGGAAGGGGCGCGCGGCGAAGTGCACCAGCGAGATGTTCATCTCGATCAGCGTGTTGCGTACGTACTGGTACGCACGAGTGCCCTCTTCGAGACTCCGCAGCCGTTCGAAGAACACGCGGGTCAGCTGTCGGGCCTCACCGGTCGGCAGCTCGGAGGGGCAGGGCACGTCCGGCAGCCCGCTCAGTTCGGGGGCGCCTGCGACACCACCGGCGGGGGCGGTGGGGGTCGTACGGGTCCGGGCCTCGGCTGCGGCCGTGAAAGTCATCGTTTTCGCTCCTTGGGCACGGGGGCTTGCGGTGCGTAGCGCGAGCGGTCGGCCGAACGGGGGGACCCCGCTCGGCTCTACAGCACCCTGCCCGGCCCGCGGACGTACGTCAAGCAATACCGGAAATGCAGTTCCGGATTGGCTTTTCGTGAGTCCTCGCTCAAGAATGGGCGGCGTGGAGAGCGAGCACACGAATCCCCGCAGGAACCGCTGGACCTTCCTGACGAACCACGCCCGGGTCCTGATCGCCATCGCGCGAGACCCGGGTGTCCGCCTGCGCGACATCGCCACGGACTGCGGACTCACCGAGCGCACCGTGCAGACGATCGTCACGGACCTGGAGGCGGACGGGTACCTCACCCGGACCAGGGACGGCCGGCGCAACCGCTACGTCATCGCCCCCGGCGCGCGCTTCCGCCATCCGGCGGAGGCCGGCCGCGAGATCGCAGGCCTGTTGGCCTACCTCGCCGCCCCGCTGACCACCCCGCCGGCGCCTTCCGATGACGCGCCGGAGCAGGTGTCGTACGAGGCGTCCGGCGACGGACCGCCGCGCGCGGCGGGGTAGCCGCCGGGAGGGTGCGCCCGCCCCGGCCCCGTTTCGGCCGTGGCGGGGCGGGTAGCCGCGCAGGCAACCAACCGACCCTCTCGTGAGGAGGCAACTCGTATGGGTGGCATAGGCGGTTGCATTGCCTTGATCGTGGTGGGGGCCACCCTCACCTTCGCCAGCGACTGGCAGATGGACGGCGTGAACCTCGACGTGGTCGGGCTGATCATGATGGGCGCCGGGTTCCTCGGGCTCGGCGTGTACGCGAGCGTCATGCGGCGACGGCGCGCGGCCGCCCTGCCGATCGTGGACGAGAGCCGCGACCGGACCTGACCAGGGGTCCGGCCGCACGACACGGCCGCGGCGCAGGTGCACCGACGGCCGACGGCTTTCCAGGGCGGGACCGCCGCGCGACACTTGAACCGTGAACCGGTCGGGAGGGCTGAGCCGGCTGGTGTCGCCGCGGGCGCGCGACCGCTTGGGCGACGCCCTCTTCAGCCGTGTGGCCGGTCCGTCCGGTGCGGAGAACCGGGCCAGGATCCACGGCGCCCCGGGGCCGAGATGGTTCGCCCCCGACGAGCCGATCCGGCGGGTGCACGCAGACGCCTCGATGTTCGCCGGGGGGCTGAGCGCCCTGCTCCTGCAGTCCCTGCACCCGCGGGCGATGGCCGCGGTCGCCGCCCACTCCGGCTACCGGGGCGACCCCTGGGGCCGGCTCCAGCGCACCAGCACCTTCCTGGCCGTCACCACCTTCGGCACCGCCGAGGACGCGCAGCGTGCGGTGGACGGCGTACGGGCGGTCCACGCACGCGTGAGCGGCCGGACCCCCGACGGGGAGCCGTACCGCGCCGACGACCCGCACCTGCTCGAGTGGGTGCACATCGCCGAGGTGGACAGCTTCCTGCGGGCCTACCAGCAGTACGGCTCCCGGCCCCTGGACGCGGCCGAATGCGACGCGTACGTCGACGCCGCGGCCCGGGTCGGCCGGTCTCTGGGCGTGCTCCGGCCGCCCCGCGGGGCGGCCGAGCTGGCAGAGCGGATCGAGGAGTACCGCCCGGAGCTCCGCAGCACCGAGGCGGCCCGGTCCGCGGCCCGCTTCATCCTGGTGCACCCCCCGCTGCCGTGGCCGGCGCGGCTGCCGTACGGGATGCTGGCGGCGGCCGCGGTGTCCCTGCTGCCGCCCTGGGCCCGGGAACCGCTGGGCCTGCCCCTGCTGCCGCGGACCGAGCGGTGGTGCGTACGGCCCGCGGGGGCAGCGGTCACGGGCACCATCCGCTGGGCGCTGCACCGGCCGCCGCCGGCTGCCACCGGCTGACGGCTCGGGCGCACGTCAACCGGCGCGTGCGCGGGGGCCGGTGTGGGCGAGGGCATCTACGAGCTGGCGGGCCATCTTGAGCTCCCCGGCGCGGCCCTCACCACCTGCCGCATTCGCCCCCTTGAGTGACACCGGGCTCCTGCCCGCCCCGTCGCGCTCCACCCGTACTCGATCGAGGAGCCCGTCCGGCAGCGGAGGGCGGAGTCGAGCCCCTGGGGGGACAGTGGTGAGGTGGCCGATGATGTCGATGCGGTGGAGTACGAGCTGTACGGGCTGGCGCCCGCGCAGTTCACGGCGGCCCGTGACGCCCTGGCGGCCCGGGCCCGCAAGGCGGGCGACGGCCCGGCGGCCAAGCGCATCACGGCCCTGCGCAAGCCGACGCTCGCGGTCTGGGCGGCGAACCTCCTCGCCCGCGCGGATCCCGGCCAGGCCGACCGGCTGCAGGAACTCGGCCGGCAGTTGCGCGAGGCACACCGGATGCTGGCGGGCCCGGAGCTCAGGGAGCTCTCGCACCGGCAGCACCGGGTGATCGAGGCGATGGCCCGCGAGGCGTCCCGCCTGGCCGGCGAGGCGGGCCAGGCGGTGTCCGAGGACGTCCGGCGCGGGGTCGAGGAGATCCTGCACTCCGTCCTGGCCGACCCAGGCACCGCCGCCACCTGGGCGCGCGGCGTCCTGGCGCAGGCGCCGCCCCGGACGGTCGGATTCGCCGGGCTCGAGCCCGCGCCCGGCGCCACACCCGGCCCGCCCCGCCGCGCCGCCGGCACACCCGCCGACGGGGCCGGCCGGACGACCGCTTCACGTGCGGAGGCGGAACGCCGGGCACGCGAGCAGAAGCGGGCCCGGGTGAAGGCGGAGGCGGAAGCGCAGGCGGAGGCGGACCGGGCCGGCCGGGCCGCGGAACAGGCCGAAGAAGCCGTCGCCCGCGCCGAGAGGGAACTTACCCGCGCTCGCGCCGAACTCGAAGCGCTCGACGGGCAGATCACCGGCCTGCGGCACCAGCTCGACCAGGCCCGGAAGGGACGGTCGCGCCTCGACGACGCCGTGCAGGCCGCCGTCCGCGACCATCGGCAGGCGGACCGGGACGCGAAGAACGCCCGTACGGCCGCCCGGAAGGCACAAGGGGCCCTGCAGGCCCTCGAGGGCCCGTCACGCTCTGGCTGAACCACCAGGGGCAGAGGTGCCTCACATCGGGGGCAGGCCGCCGTAGTACCCGCCGAGCTCGTGCCGGTAGCTCTCGTCCTGCAGGTGCTTGTCCCGTATGAACTCGGGGGCGCTCTTGATCTGTTCCTTGGTCAGCCCGACGTGGATCTTCTCGTCCTCGGTGTCGATGCCGAGGACGGTGCTCGCCGGGAGGAGGACCTCCTTGCCGAAGATCCACGGGCCGGTGTCCACGACCAGGAAGGCGGATCCGGCCTCGTCGGAATGCTTGTCGACCTTGCCGATGCTGCCGTCGGTGGCCTCCACCTTGTACCCGGACAGGTCCACATCGGCGATGCGGCCGACGGTCGCTCGGTAGACCCAGATGTTCTCGGTCATGGAGAACAGCTCCCTTCGTCGATCCGTGTGCGTTCATGGCCCGCCTGCCCGGACTCTCCGGAGATACACGTCGGTGATTCCGCCAACCCGCCACCGTCGGCAGCCTCAGGCAGTCAGCGTGCGGTGCCACCCTTCGGCGACGGCAAGAAGTGCTGCGTCGGCGTGGTGGCGGGCGATCAGCTGGAGGCCGACGGGCTCGCCGTTCGGTGTTCGGCCGGCGGGCAAGGTGAGCGCAGGGTGGCCCGAGAGGTTGAAGGCCCAGGTCAGGGCTACGCTCATGCGTGCTCCGGGACCCTCGTGGCCGTGCGGGGGGTGCGGCGTGGTGGGGGTGGCGATGAGGTCGGCCCCTTCGAAGACCTCGTACAGGACCTGCCCGTTGGCCCGGATCAGGGCCTCGGTGTCCGGGTCGGTGGCGCCGGCGCGCAGAGCGGTCCAGGCAGGACCCGGATCGCGCAGTCGTACCGGATGCCCGACGAGGCTGCACAGTCCGGCGCGTGCGATCCGGTGCAGGGCGCGGCGGGCCGTGTCCGCGATCTCCGGGTCGGTGGCGGCGTACCCCAAGGTGGGGGTCCAGGCCACCTCGGGCGTTCCGTCGACCGCGGCCGCCCGGTGAAGGTCAGGGGCGACGGTACGCAGGTAGACCGCGGCGTCCGCAGGGGTGCGGGTGAGCACGCCGGGGCTGTTGAGTCCGGCTCGATCCCGGGCGGGCAGCAGGCCGTTGGTGGGCTTGAAGCCGGTGATGCCGCACCAGGCGGCGGGGATGCGCACCGATCCGGCCCCGTCGGATCCGGTGGCGAGCGGTACGAGACCTGCGGCGACCGCGGCTGCGGACCCGGCCGAGGATCCGCCCGGGGACCAGGCGGAATTGAGCGGATTGAGCGTGGGACCGCGGTCGGTGGCGCCGTAGGTCTGCCAGCCGGTGCCGGAGCGCGGTACGGAGGTCGCTCCGATCGGCACGCACCCGGCGGCGATCAGCCACTGGTTCTGTACGGAGTCGGCGCCTTCGCTCGCCTTGACGGCGATCGGCACCCCGGCCAGGGGCAGGGGTTCCCCACGGGCTACGGCTGCGTCGACCTCGGCGGCCCGGGCCCGGGCCGAGTCGGGCCACAGCGCGGTGAAGGCGCGCAGGGCGCCGTCGCGTTCGCTGCTCACGGCCAGCGCGATGTCGACGAGTTCTCCCGCCGTCACCTTGCCGCCGTTGACCAGGTCGGCGATTCCGGTGGCGGACAGCGACGTGTACAGGTCGTCGTCGAGCATGCGGACCCTCCTGCTCTCGGGGCCTCGGCGCGTGGGTGGTCGCGCGGCTCCGCGCCAGTGCCTGCCAACCCCCGGGCAAGACGGGGGCTTGTGCTCAGACAATCAGATCTGCAGCAGTTGCCGGAGGTCGGCCGGATACGCGAAGACGCTCGGCCGGGAGCAGATCCTGGCCGAGCGTCTTCGTGCGTGTGCTGCCGGTTCAGTACCAGTGGTTGGCGGACCAGAAGTTCCAGGCGCCGACCGGGCTGCCGTAGCGGGAGTTCATGTAGTCCAGGCCCCACTTGATCTGGGTGGCCGGGTTGGTCTTCCAGTCCGCGCCCGCCGAGGCCATCTTCGAGGCCGGCAGGGCCTGGGCCAGGCCGTACGCGCCGGAGGAGGCGTTGGTGGCCGTGTAGTCCCAGCCGCTCTCATGCGAAATGAT
>NZ_JBITTH010000045.1:0-52266 GCF_044541755.1 Streptomyces sp. NPDC085524 | reverse complement strand
CCGGAGCGGATCGGGGTCCACCTCTCGGAGGAGTTCCAGCTCCACCCCGAGCAGTCCACCGACGCGATCGTCATCCACCACCCCGAAGCGAAGTATTTCAACGCACGCTGACACGGATCGGCGTACACTGGTCGGTCCCAAACAGGCCGGTCACCTGTTCCCCGAAGGGGTATGCCCGCGGGGCGAGGTGACCGGCCTTGTCGTCCCCGGAGAGAGGCGTAGCAATGACCAGCACCGTTCCCGCCCCCGTCGCCCGCACGGCCGACGGGCACGCCCTGCAGGCGGTGCTGCTCGACATGGACGGCACCCTCGTCGACACCGAGGGCTTCTGGTGGGAGATCGAAGCGGAGATCTTCCACGAGCTCGGCCACCGGCTCGACGAGGCCTGGCGCGACGTGGTCGTCGGCGGTCCCATGACCCGCAGCGCGACCTTCCTGATCGAGGCCACCGGAGCCGCCATCGGCCTGGCCGAGCTGAGCGTCCTGCTCAACGAGCGCTTCGAGGCCCGCATCGCCGACCGGGTCCCCCTGATGCCCGGTGCCGAGCGGCTGCTGAGCGAGCTCGCCCGGCACAACGTGCCCACCGCCCTCGTCTCCGCCTCGCACCGCCGCGTCATCGACCAGGTCCTGCTCACCCTGGGCCGCGACCGCTTCACCATGACCGTCGCCGGGGACGAGGTCGCCCGTACGAAGCCGCACCCCGACCCGTACCTGCTCGCCGCGAACACCCTGGGCGCGCACCCCTCCCGGTGTGCCGTCATCGAGGACACCGCCACCGGCGTCGCCGCCGCCGAGGCCGCCGGCTGCCGGGTCGTGGCGATCCCCTCCGTCGGCCGCATCGATCCCGCCCCGGGCCGGACGATCATGCGCTCGCTGGAGGACGTGGACCTGGCCTTCCTGCGCTCCCTCATCGCCCCCATGAACTGAGCGCACACGCCACCGCACGCTCTGTACCGAACGAAACGACCCCAGGTCCAAGGTCCCGCGGAAGAATCTTCCGCCGAGGGTGGCGGAGGCTGAAATTCCATCCTGTCTGATGGAGTTGACCCGGGTGACCTTTGTCACCCGTCACGGCCCCTACGGACCTGTCCCGGGGCCCTGGAGCCTACCGCTCTGTCCGGATTGATCAGCTCCTGACCGAATCCGGACAGAGCGTCGCGTGAACAGCCGGTTCACTCCCGTCACGGTGCGATTACACCCCAAGTCCGGCCAGTTCCAGCCATCCCGTCCCGGACCACTAGTGTCATTGCGGGCACTGCGCCGCACCTCAGCCGCCCCGGCCACACACCCCTGTGCCGGGACCGCGTGGACCGATCGTCACTACACCGGCCCGATCGTTCCGCCCTGAACGGGCGACCGCCGCGAAGTGCCCTTCACACCGCTTTGAGCAAGTGCCGGTAACAGGGAGTACTTCCAGCATGAACCGCAAGACCATGGTGCTGACGGCCGCGGCCGGACTGCTCACCCCCGCGCTGGCCGCATGCGGCACCGCGACCGGCGGAGGAGCAGGATCCGGAGCGATCGTCGTCGGGACCACCGACCGGTTCGAGGCCGCCGAATACGCCCCCGCCCCGTTCGACCCGGCCTACGCCTATGACGCCGGTGCCTGGAACGTCCTGCGCCAGACCGTCCAGACGCTGATGCACACCCCGCGGGCCGGCGGTCAGCCCGTCCCCGAAGCGGCCTCCGACTGCCGCTTCACCGACACCGGCAACGAGAGCTACCGCTGCACCCTGCGCCCGGGCCTCAAGTTCGCCTCCGGCGACCCCGTCACGGCCAAGGACGTCAAGTTCTCCATCGACCGCGTCCTCGCCATCAAGGACGAGAACGGCCCCTCCTCGCTCCTGGCCAACATCGACTCCGTCGAGGCGAAGGCCGCCGACACCGTCGTCTTCCACCTGAAGACCCCGGACGCGACCTTCCCGTTCAAGCTCTCCACCCCCGCCGCGGGCATCGTCAGCGAGAAGAACTACGACGCCAAGAAGCTCCGCGAGGGCTTCGCCGTGGACGGCTCCGGCCCGTACACGATGAAGGCCGAGGTCAAGAACAACGAGCTCGTCCGCGCCGTCTTCACGAAGAACCCCCACTACAAGGGCGACCTCAAGCTGCAGAACGACAAGGCCGAACTGCGCACCTTCGCCGACTCCGCGGCCATGGGCAAGGCGCTCGCCGACGGGAAGATCCACGTGATCTCCCGCACCCTGTCGCCCGCCCAGATCACCGAGCTCTCCACCAAGCCCCCCAAGGGCGTCAAGCTCACCCCGCTGTCCGGGCTCGAGATCCGCTACCTCGGCTTCAACACCGACGCCCCGGCCGTCAAGGACAAGGCAGTACGCCAGGCCCTCGCCGCCGCCGTGGACCGCAACGCCCTCATCGACAAGGTCTACGGCAAGGCCGCCCAGCCCCTCTACTCGCTGGTCCCCACCACCGTCACCGGCCACGTCAACTCCTTCTTCAACAAGTACGGCGACGCCAACACCGCCAAGGCCGCCACCCTGCTGAAGGACGCCGGGATCAAGACCCCGGTCAAGCTCACGCTGAACTACACCAACGACCACTACGGCGACGGCACCGCGGCCGAGTTCGAAGCCCTCAGGGCCCAGCTGAACTCCACCCAGCTGTTCGACATCACCGTCCAGGGCAGCGACTGGGCCGACTTCCGCCCCGCGCAGAAGAAGGGCGACCACGCCGCCTACGGACTCGGCTGGTTCCCCGACTACCCCGACGCCGACAACTTCCTCGCCCCGTTCCTGGAGCAGGACAACTTCCTGGGCACCCCGTACGCCAACGCCGCCGTACGCACCCGCCTCCTCCCCGAATCCCGGCGCGCCGCCGACCGCAACGTCGCCGCCCCCGCGATCACGGAGATGCAGGACATCGTCGCCGAGGACGTACCCGTCCTGCCCCTGTGGCAGGGCAAGCAGTACGTCGCCGCACGCGACGGGATCACCGGAGTGGAGTGGTCGGTCAACGCCATCTCCGACCTCCAGCTGTGGGAGCTCGGCCGCGGCGTAAGCGGCTGACGCACGCAAACAACCGGCAGCGGGTGTCGCGGGCCGGCCCGAAGAATCTGTTCGACTGAGAAGGACGTAACCGTGAATCGACGTAACCAGTGGCTGGCGGCCCCGCTCGGCGCAGCCACCGCCGCCGCGCTGCTCAGCGGTTGCGGCTCGACCGATGGCTCCAACGCCGGCAGCGGCAAGGGCGTGGTCATGGGCATATCGGACAAGGTGAAGGCCACCGACCCGGCCTCGGGCTACGACCCGGGCTCCTGGGTGCTCTTCAACAACGTCTTCCAGTCCCTCCTCAGCTTCCCCAAGGGCGGCACCGCCCCCGAGCCCGACGCCGCGGAGACCTGCGGGTTCGAGGGCTCCGACAGCAAGACCTTCAAGTGCACCCTGCGCGGCGGCCTGAAGTTCAGCAACGGCCACAGCCTCACCGCGAAGGACGTCAAGTACTCCTTCGAGCGCACCCTGAAGATCAACGACGCGAACGGCCCCGCCGTCATGCTCGCCTCGATCGGCTCCATCGAGGCCCCCGACGACAAGACCGTCGTCTTCCATCTCAAGAGCTCCGACGCGACCTTCCCCAGCAAGATCGCCTCGGGCGCCGGCTCCATCGTGGACCACGCCGAGTACCCGGCCGACAAGATCCGCACCGACGGCAAGGCCATCGGCTCCGGTGTCTACAAGCTGGACTCGATCAGCGACAAGAGCGCGAGCTTCTCCGTCAACGAGTCCTACACCGGCAAGGCCAAGGTGCGGAACTCCGGCGTCACCATGAAGTTCTACAACGACGACCAGGCCGCCCTGAAGCGGGTCCTCGAAAGCGGCGACGTCGACTTCGCCTTCCGCGGCCTCGCCGCCAAGGACATCGCCGGCCTCTCCGCCAACACCGGCGACAAGAAGGTCGAGGTCGTCCAGGGCACCGGCGCCGAGGTCCAGCACCTCGTCTTCAACATGAACGACCCGGTCGCCGGAAAGATCCACATCCGCAAGGCCATCGCCTACCTCGTCGACCGCGAAGCCCTGGTCAAGGAGGTCTACCAGGGGACCGCGACCTCGCTCTACTCGATCGTCCCGGCCGGCATCGCCTCGCACACCACCCCCTTCTTCGACCGCTACGGCGGCAGCCCCCAGCTGGAGAAGGCCAAGGCCGTCCTGCGCGCGGCCAACGTCAAGGACAAGGTCAAGATCACCCTGTACTCGACGCCCACCCGCTACGGCCCCTCCACCGACCAGGAACTCCAGCTCATCGCCAAGCAGCTGAACGACAGCGGCCTCTTCGAAGCCGACGTCAAGTCCGCCGAGTTCGAGCAGTACGAGAAGGACATCCAGGCGGGCAAGTACGGCGTCTACGTCAAGGGCTGGGTGCCCGACTACCCGGACGCCGACAACTTCACCCAGCCGTTCTTCGGCCCCGACAACGTCCTCGGCAACAACTACGACAACAAGGAGATCACCGGGAGCATCATCCCGTCGACCTCCGCGAAGTCCGACCGCACCGCCGCCACCACGGACTACAACCGCCTCCAGGACATCGTCGCCGACGAGATCCCGATCCTCCCGCTCTGGCAGGGCAAGCAGTACGCCGTCACCCGCCCCAACGTGACCGGCCTGCAGTGGTCCCTCGACGCCTCGACCGTCTTCCGCTTCTGGGAGATCAGCAAGGGCTGAGCCCCACCGCACGACCCGAACGGGCCGGCAGCCGCACCACGCAGCCGCCGGCCCGTTCGCCGTACACCGAAACCCGCAGGAGCCCTACTGGCCCTGCCCCGCGCCCGGACGCACCAGACCGCTCTCGTACGCGTACACCGCCGCCTGCACCCGGTCCCGCAGCCCCAGCTTCGTCAGCACGTGCCCCACGTGCGTCTTCACCGTGGTCTCGCTCACGAACAGGTCCGCCGCGATCTCCGCGTTCGACAACCCCCGGGCCACCAGCTTCAGCACCTCGACCTCCCGCTCGGTCAGCGTGCCCAAGGTGTCCGGCACGCGCTCCTCACCCGAAGGCAGGTGACCCGCGTACTTGTCCAGCAGCCGCCGCGTGATGCTCGGCGCGAGCATCGCCTCGCCGCCCGCCACCACCCGGATCGCCTGCACCAGCTCATTGGCCGGCGCATCCTTCAGCAGGAACCCGCTCGCCCCCGCCCGCAGGGCCTCCACCACGTACTCGTCCAGATCGAACGTGGTCAGCACCAGCACCTTCGCCGGACCGTCCCGGCCCGGACCCGTGATCTGCCGGGTCGCCTCCACCCCGTCCATCCGCGGCATCCGGATGTCCATCAGCACCACGTCCGGCTGCAGCGCCCGCACCTGGTCCAACGCCTGCAGGCCGTCCCCGGCCTCGCCGACCACCGCGAGGTCCTCCTCGGCCTCCAGGATCATCCGGAAGCCGGTACGCAGCAGCGGCTGGTCATCGACCAGAAGGACGCGGATCGCCACGGGGTCTACCTCGTATTCGCACGGCGGCTTCGACGGACGCCGCCCATTCTGCCCTGACCGCCTAACGGGGGACGATCGTCAGAGGATAGGCCGGGGGAGTACCCCCGAACTCCGGACACACCGCCTGATGATCACACCAGCCGCACAGCTTCGTCGGCCGCGGCCGCCAGTCCCCCGACTCCGTCGCCTCCCGGATCGCCTCCCACAACGCATGCAGCTTCCGCTCCACCCGCTCCAGGTCCTCCACCACCGGGTCGTACGTCAGCACCTCACCACTGCCCAGGTACACCAGCTGCAACCGCCGCGGCACGACCTGCTTCAGCCGCCACACCACCAGCGCATAGAACTTCATCTGGAACAACGCACCCTCGGCATACTCCGGCCGCGGCGCCTTGCCCGTCTTGTAGTCGACGATCCGCACCTCACCCGTCGGCGCCACGTCCACCCGGTCGATGATCCCGCGCAGCCGCAGCCCCGACGCCAGCTCCGTCTCCACGAAGAACTCCCGCTCCACCGGCTCCAGCCGCGTCGGGTCCTCCAACGTGAACCACCGCTCCACCAGCGCCTCGGCCTCCGTCAGCCACTGCGCCAGCCCCGCCCCCTCGTCCCCCTCCGGGAACAGACCGGCCAGCTCGGGCTTCGACTCCAGCAACCGCTCCCACTGCCCGGGAATCAACGCCTTCGCCACCGGAGCCGTCCGCTCCGCCGCAGGATGATCGAAAAGCCGCTCCAGCACCGCATGCACCAGCGTCCCCCGCGTCGCAGCAGCGCTCGGCTTCTCCGGCAGCTTGTCGATCACCCGGAACCGGTACAGCAGCGGACACCGCATGAAATCACTCGCCCGCGAAGGAGACAGCGAAGAAGGCGCCACCGCGACCGGCGCCCCCGCGCCATCACCGGCTTCCACACCCGCACCGGCTTCCATCCCGGCATCCGCACCCGCCTGCGCGCGGCCATCGTCACCCGCACCGGCTTCCACCCCAGCACCGGCACCCGCACCGGCATCCACAGCGGCATCCGCGAAAGGGGCACCCGAGCTCGTCGTCATGCACAAAACCCTACGACCCGCCACCGACAGCCCGCGCCATACCATCGACTCCGGACCCCCTCGCACTGCATGATCGGAGCACCACGACCCGCTACACACCGGCTAAAGCGCCATCTGAACCACACCTGAACCACACTGGAAACAACAGCACCGACCGAAGGACAGCCGTGGCAGACACCGACGAAACCGGCGAGCGCGCAGACCGGCGCTCAGGACCGGGCGGCGGAATCCTCATGGGCCGCCCCTTCGGCGTACCCGTCTACGTCTCCTCCAGCTGGTTCCTCGTCGCCGCCCTCATCACCTGGGTCTTCGGCAACCAGCTCGACCGCGTCCTCCCCGAGCTCGGACCCGTCCGCTACCTCGTCTCCCTCTTCTTCGCCGTCGCCTTCTACGCCTCCGTCCTCGTCCACGAACTCGCGCACACCGTCGCCGCCCTCCGCTTCAAACTCCCCGTCCGCCGCATCCAGCTCCAGTTCTTCGGCGGAGTCTCCGAAATCGAGAAGGAATCCGAGACCCCCGGCCGCGAATTCGTCCTCGCCTTCGTCGGCCCCCTCCTCTCCCTCCTCCTCGCCGGAACCTTCTACCTCGGCATGAAGGCCGTCGACCCCGCCACCGTCCCCGGCGTCCTCCTCGCCGGACTGATGATCTCCAACCTCCTCGTCGCCGCCTTCAACCTCCTCCCCGGCCTCCCCCTCGACGGCGGTCGCATGCTCCGCGCCGTCATCTGGGGCATCACCGGCAAACCCATGACCGGCACCATCGCCGCCGCCTGGATCGGCCGCGCCCTCGCCGTCACCGTCCTCCTCGGCCTCCCCCTGCTCACCCACACCGGCACCCTCGGCACACGCGGCGGTGCCGTCGACTCCGCCGGCATGAACACCGTCATGGACGCACTCCTCGCCGCCATCCTCGCCGCCATCATCTGGACCGGAGCCGGCAACAGCCTCCGCATGGCCCGCCTGCGCGAACACCTCCCCGAACTGCGCGCCCGCACCCTCACCCGCCGCGCCATCCCCGTCGAGAACACCACCCCCCTCTCCGAAGCCCTCCGCCGCGCCAACGAAGCAGGCGCCCGCGCCCTCGTCGTCGTCGACGGCCACGGAGACCCCACCGCCATCGTCCGCGAAACCGCCATCGCCTCCGTCCCCGAACACCGCCGCCCCTGGGTCGCCGTCAGCACCCTCGCCCAGGACCTCACCGACGGCATGAAGGTTTCCGCGGACCTCACCGGCGAAGAACTCCTCGACCACCTCCGGGCCACCCCCGCCACCGAATACCTCGTCCTCGAACCCACCGGCGAGATCTACGGCGTCCTCTCCACCCTCGACGTCGAAAAAGCCTTCGTGAAAGCCATGGCACGGCCCCAGTCCTGAAGCCAATACACTGGTCACATGTCCGAACCGACCGGTGCCGCCCGCCGACGCGGGCCCTTCGAGGTCGGGGACCAGGTACAGCTGACCGACCCCAAGGGCCGCCACTACACGTTCACGCTCGAAGCAGGGAAGAACTTCCACACCCACAAGGGTTCCTTCCCGCACGACGAGCTGATCGGCGCTCCCGAGGGCAGCGTTGTCCGCACCACCGGCAACGTCGCCTACCTCGCGCTGCGCCCCCTGCTCCCCGACTATGTCCTGTCCATGCCCCGCGGCGCCGCCGTGGTCTACCCCAAGGACGCCGGCCAGATCCTGGCCTTCGCCGACATCTTCCCCGGCGCCCGCGTCGTGGAGGCAGGCGTCGGCTCCGGCTCCCTGAGCAGCTTCCTGCTGCGCGCCATCGGCGACCAGGGCATGCTCCACAGCTACGAGCGCCGCGCGGACTTCGCCGAGATCGCCACCGCCAACGTGGAGCGCTACTTCGGCGGCCCCCACCCGGCGTGGAAGCTGACCGTGGGCGACCTCCAGGACAACCTGGACGAGACCGACGTCGACCGCGTGATCCTCGACATGCTCGCCCCCTGGGAGTGCCTGGAAGCGGTCAAGAAGGCCCTCGTCCCCGGCGGCATCCTCTGCTGCTACGTGGCCACCACCACCCAGCTGTCCAAGACCGTCGAGTCCATCCGCGAGATCGGCTGCTTCGCCGAGCCGCAGCCCTGGGAATCGATGATCCGCAACTGGCACGTGGAAGGCCTCGCCGTCCGCCCGGACCACCGGATGATCGGCCACACCGGCTTCCTCGTCACCGCCCGCCGCCTCGCCGACGGCGTCGAGCCCCCCATGCGCCGCCGCCGCCCCGCCAAGGGCGCCTACGGCGAGGACTACGAAGGCCCCGGCAGCGACCGCTCCGCGTAACCACCCCGCACACCCAACACGAAGGCGCTGTGCCGCAGTTCCCCGCAAACCCCGGGAACTGCGGCACAGCGCCTTTTCGTTGTCGCATCGAACGCCACGGCCGGAGCCGGACCCGGACGTTCCACCATCGTGTGAGGTATGGCACGATGCTGGCTCCCCGTCACCCCTCGCACAGGAGACACCCAGCGTGCTGCACAGCCCCGCCGAGCTGACGCCGACATTGGACACCCTGGGACACACCCGCACCAGGCCCGTCCACTGGATCGCCACCGCATCCGCCATGGCCGCCGTCATAGCCGGCGCGGGACTTCTCCAACCGGCCGCCGCCGGAACCACCGCCCGGGCCGCCGAAGGCCCCCAGGCAGCCGCCCCCGACCCGGCAGGGATCACCTACCCCCTCGACTGCAAGGGCGCCCCGCAGGCCGTCACCGCCACCGCCCAGGGCGACCTCGACGGCGACGGCCGCCCCGAAACCGTCGCCGCAGTCCGCTGCGACGCCGGATCCGGCACCCCGCCCCACGCCATCTACGTACTCGTCCAGGACCGCACCGCAGGAGCCCGCCCCCGCGTCGTCGCCACCCTGCTCGAAGCCGGCCAGCGCAAGACCGCCACCGACCTCACCGTGCGCGACGGCACCGTCACGGCGAGCCTCCTCGGGTACTCCTCACCCGACGTCCCCCGCTACAGCCCCGACCTCAAACAGCGCGCCAAGTGGCGCTGGAGCGACGGAAAATTCCGCCAGGAGCTGACGGACTCGGCCGCCAGGAGTGTTTGAAGCCTCACTCCGCGTCCGGACCGAACACTTCCACCCGGTCCGAAACACGCCTCACGTGGATGCAGTCACCCGGACATTCCTTCGCCGAATCCACCACGTCCTGCAACAGCACCAGCGGAACCGGAGTCGTTGCCCCCGCCTCCTGCAGCAGCTCGTCGTCCGCACCCTTCACATACGCCAGACCATCGATGTCCAGCTCGAACACCTCCGGCGCGTACTGCACGCAGATGCCGTCCCCGGTGCAGAGGTCCTGGTCGATCCAGACCTCGAGAGCCTCGCCGGACCCGCCCGCGACGCCCGCCGGAGCCTCCTGCTGCACGCTCATATCTCCTGCCGTTCCCTGCCCTGAGTGATCCATCCCGGTCACAACTCGCGGCAAGTCGCGCGGGCCCTGACGGGTGTTGAACAGTTCGACCTTACAACCGGCCGCTTTCAGATGTTGATGGGTGGGTATTTCCTTGGCGTGAGGGAGTACGCAAGGGTGAAGATCGGACACGCCTCTACCGTCTTTGTGATCTAGGGGTTTCAATCACCACCAGCCCAGGTAGGGTCAGGAAGCGTCCAGCTCCCCTTGGAGGAGGTGAGGACCGTGGCAGCCCACGACGACGACATCAACCGCGGCATCCGGCCCGGGCGAGGGTCTGAGGACCCCGCCGGCCAGGTTGCCTATCTCGAGCAGGAAATCGCCGTCCTGCGCCGCAAGCTCGCCGACTCTCCGCGACACACGAGGATTCTCGAAGAGCGGATCGTCGAGCTTCAGACAAATCTGGCCGGCGTCTCCGCACAGAACGAACGACTCGCGAATACCCTCCGTGAGGCCCGAGACCAGATCGTGGCCCTCAAGGAGGAAGTCGACCGGCTCGCACAGCCGCCGGCCGGCTTCGGTGTCTTCCTGCAAGCCAACGAGGACGGCACCGTCGACATCTTCACCGGAGGCCGAAAGCTCCGCGTGAACGTCAGCCCCAGCGTCGACCCGGAAGACCTCCGGCGCGGCCAGGAGGTCATGCTCAACGAAGCGCTCAACGTGGTCGAGGCCATGGAATTCGAGCGGGCCGGGGACATCGTCACCCTCAAGGAAATCCTCGAGGACGGCGAGCGCGCCCTGGTGGTCGGGCACACCGACGAGGAAAGGGTGGTGAGGCTCGCCGAGCCGCTCCTGGACATCACCATCCGCCCCGGCGACGCCCTGCTGCTCGAACCCCGCTCCGGCTACGTCTACGAAGTGGTCCCCAAGAGCGAGGTCGAAGACCTCGTCCTCGAAGAGGTCCCCGACATCGACTACGACAAGATCGGCGGCCTGGGCGACCAGATCGAGCTGATCCGCGACGCCGTTGAGCTCCCGTACCTCTACCCCGACCTCTTCAAGGAACACGAACTGCGGCCCCCGAAGGGCATCCTGCTCTACGGCCCGCCCGGCTGCGGCAAGACGCTCATCGCCAAGGCCGTCGCCAACTCCCTTGCCAAGAAGGTCGCCGAGGTGACCGGACAGGCAGCAGGAAAGTCCTACTTCCTGAACATCAAGGGACCCGAACTCCTCAACAAGTACGTCGGCGAGACCGAGCGGCACATCCGCCTCGTCTTCCAGCGTGCCCGCGAGAAGGCCAGCGAGGGCACCCCCGTCATCGTCTTCTTCGACGAGATGGAATCCCTCTTCCGCACCCGCGGATCCGGAGTCAGCTCGGACGTGGAGAACACCATCGTCCCCCAGCTGCTCGCCGAGATCGACGGCGTGGAAGGCCTGGAGAACGTCATCGTCATCGGCGCCTCCAACCGCGAAGACATGATCGACCCGGCCATCCTGCGGCCCGGACGCCTCGACGTGAAGATCAAGATCGAGCGCCCGGACGCAGAAGCCGCGAAGGACATCTTCGCCAAGTACCTCAAGGCCTCGCTGCCCCTGCACACGGACGACCTGTCCGAACACCAGGACTCGCCGGCCGGCACCGTCCACAGCATGATCCAGACCGTCGTCGAGCAGATGTACGCCGAATCCGAGGAGAACCGCTTCCTCGAGGTCACGTACGCCAACGGCGACAAGGAAGTCCTCTACTTCAAGGACTTCAACTCCGGCGCCATGATCCAGAACATCGTGGACCGGGCCAAGAAGATGGCCATCAAGGCCTTCCTCGAACACAACCAGAAGGGCCTCCGCGTCTCCCACCTCCTCCAGGCATGCGTGGACGAGTTCAAGGAGAACGAGGACCTGCCCAACACCACCAACCCGGACGACTGGGCCCGAATCTCCGGAAAGAAGGGCGAGCGGATCGTATTCATCCGCACCCTCGTCACCGGAAAGCAAGGCGCGGACACCGGACGCTCCATCGACACGGTGGCAAACACCGGTCAGTACCTCTGACCGAGCGGAG
This sequence comes from Streptomyces sp. NPDC085524, assembly GCF_044541755.1. Lineage (NCBI taxonomy): Bacteria > Bacillati > Actinomycetota > Actinomycetes > Kitasatosporales > Streptomycetaceae > Streptomyces > Streptomyces sp. NPDC085524. The sequence goes on along the minus strand of NZ_JBITTH010000045.1, from coordinate 40,349 downwards.
CGGCTGCGGATGCCCTCCCCGGGCATCCGCAGCCGACTGCTTTACCGGCCGATTTTCAGCCGGTGACGAGGCCAATTCAATGACGGAAATGATCTCCCCACGAGCGCGAAGTGGTTCTACGCTCTTCCTTACCGCCGCCGGACGCGCACTGCGGGGACGGGCACCGCACAGGAACAGGCACAGGCACGCGCACCGGAGCACCAGCGGTACTTGAGCGCCGCTCCCGACGAGGGGCGCCGCCGGGCAAGGAGGGCCGCATGACCGTACGGCGAGTAATGGGGATCGAGACGGAGTACGGGATCTCCGTCCCGGGCCACCCGAACGCCAATGCCATGCTCACCTCGTCCCAGATCGTCAACGCGTACGCGGCGGCGATGCACAGGGCGCGCCGCGCCCGCTGGGACTTCGAGGAGGAGAATCCGCTGCGGGACGCCCGGGGCTTCGACCTCGCCCGCGAGGCCGCGGACAACAGCCAGCTCACCGACGAGGACATCGGCCTCGCCAACGTCATCCTCACCAACGGCGCACGGCTCTACGTGGACCACGCCCACCCCGAATACAGCTCCCCGGAGATCACCAACCCGCTCGACGCCGTCCTCTGGGACAAGGCCGGCGAGCGGATCATGGCCGAGGCCGCCGTACGGGCCGCCCAGCTGCCCGGCGCCCAGCCGATCCACCTCTACAAGAACAACACCGACAACAAGGGCGCCTCCTACGGCACGCACGAGAACTACCTGATGAAGCGGGAAACCCCCTTCTCGGAGATCGTGCGCCACCTGACCCCCTTCTTCGTCTCGCGCCAGGTCGTCACCGGGGCCGGGCGGGTGGGCATCGGCCAGGACGGCCGCGAGCACGGCTTCCAGATCAGCCAGCGAGCGGACTACTTCGAGGTCGAGGTCGGCCTCGAGACCACCCTCAAGCGGCCCATCATCAACACCCGCGACGAGCCGCACTCGGACGCCGAGAAGTACCGCCGGCTCCACGTGATCATCGGAGACGCCAATCTCTCCGAGATCTCCACCTACCTCAAGCTGGGCACGACCTCGCTGGTCCTCGGGATGATCGAGGACGGGTTCATCAACGTCGACCTCGCCGTCGACCAGCCCGTACGCACCCTGCACCAGGTTTCCCACGACCCGGACCTCCAGCACCTGATCACGCTGCGCAGCGGCCGGACACTGACCGCGGTGCAACTCCAGATGGAGTACTTCGAGCTCGCCAGGAAGTACGTGGACGAGCGGTACGGGTCCGACGCGGACGAGCAGACCAAGGACGTCCTGGCCCGCTGGGAGGACGTCCTGGGGCGGCTGGAGACCGACCCGATGAGCCTGTCGGGGGAGCTGGACTGGATCGCCAAGCGGGAGATCCTCGAGGGCTACCGGCGCCGCGACGGCCTGGGCTGGGACGCGGCCCGGCTGCACCTGGTGGACCTGCAGTACTCGGACGTACGGCCGGAGAAGGGCCTGTACAACCGCCTGGTGGCCCGCGGCAAGATGAAGCGGCTGGTGGACGAGCCAGCCGTGGAGCGGGCCCAGAGCAAGCCCCCGGAGGACACCCGGGCCTACTTCCGCGGCCGCTGCCTGGAGCAGTACGCGGACGACGTGGCCGCGGCCTCCTGGGACTCGGTGATCTTCGACCTCCCGGGCCGGGACTCGCTCCAGCGCGTCCCGACCCTGGAACCCCTGCGGGGGACCCGGAACCACGTCAAGGAGCTCCTGGACCGCTGCCGCACGGCGGAGGACCTGGTGCGGGTGCTTTCCGGTCAGTGAGTGGTGCCTTCGGGGCCTGAAAGGGCCCCGGTCCGGGAATCATGAAATCAGCCGGACGTTATGAAAGTGCGGGGACGAATGTCGGACCCTCCTTGTAGGGTCCGGCGTAGGGTCTGATCTTGAGAGATCCCGAATCCCGGGGTCTCTCGACGTGAGCGTGCGAACCGAGCGGGGTGAGGTAGACATGGCGACCAAGGACACCGGCGGCGGACAGCAGAAGGCGCAGCGCTCGACCGAGGAGGTCGAGGAGGCTGCGGTCGAGGAATCGACCGATCTCAAGGAGCGGCAGGAGAAGCTCTCCGATGACGTCGACTCCGTACTTGACGAGATTGACGATGTACTCGAGGAAAATGCCGAGGACTTCGTTCGGAGTTTCGTACAAAAAGGCGGCGAATAGCCTTCGAATCCAAGGTGAACTCGCAAGCATGGCTCCATGTCCAATGGAACGAAGTGGTGTCGCGGTTGTAGTCGCGACGTCCCACTGAGCGGGTTCGCCCTGGATCGGAATCGCGGCGACGGCCTTCAGCCGAGGTGTCGGGAGTGTGTGGCGGAGTACAGCGCCGCGCACTACCGGCGTCGTCAAGCGGCGCAGGGCAAGGTCGTCAAGGAGAGAGTGGATGTCCCGTCGGGCCACAAACTCTGTCGGCAGTGCGGTGAGGTCAAGCCGCACAGCGAGTGGCACAAGAACGCCTCGGCGTCCGATGGCTTGTCCACTCGGTGCAAGGCGTGCCGGGCCATCCAGGGCCGGGCTGGTCACTTGAAGCGTTCGTACGGCATCACCGAGTCTCAGCGCGACGAGATGATCGCGGCTCAGGCCGGGGTCTGCGTGATCTGCGAGACGGCTCTTGCCGAGCACGTTGATCACGATCATCAGACGGGTAAGGTCCGAGGCGTACTGTGCTTCAGCTGTAACGCAGCGCTGGGGCAGTTCAAGGATCGGCCGGACGTCATACGGCGTGCAGCCGCTTACGTGGAAGGAAACCTGTGGAACCCAACACTCGTAGCACAGGGCGTCTACCGGCAGCCTTCCTGACGCCGGGGTCGTCGTCCTTCATGGACTTCCTGGGTGCGCACTCGCCCGAGATGCTGCCCGGCAACCGCAAGCTGCCGGAAGGCGTCGTCGAGGCGCCGCACGGGACGACCATCGTCGCGGCCACCTTCCCCGGAGGCGTCGTGCTCGCCGGTGACCGGCGGGCGACCATGGGGAACATGATCGCGCAGCGGGACATCGAGAAGGTGTTCCCGGCCGACGAGTACTCCGCGGTCGGCATCGCCGGTACGGCCGGCCTGGCCGTGGAGATGGTGAAGCTGTTCCAGCTGGAGCTGGAGCACTTCGAGAAGGTGGAGGGGACGACCCTTTCCCTCGAAGGCAAGGCGAACCGGCTCTCGACCATGATCCGGAGCAATCTGGGCATGGCGATGCAGGGACTGGCCGTCGTGCCGCTCTTCGCCGGCTTCGACGAGGCCAAGGAGAAGGGCCGGATCTTCTCCTACGACGTGACCGGCGGCCGCTCCGAGGAGCACGGTTACGCCGCCACCGGTTCGGGCTCGATCTTCGCCCGCGGTTCGATGAAGAAGCTCTACCGCCCGGATCTGACGGAGGAGCAGGCCACCACGCTGGTCGTGCAGGCGCTGTACGACGCCGCCGACGACGACTCGGCGACCGGTGGGCCCGACCTGTACCGCCACATCTATCCGATCGTCACCGTCATCACGGACGAGGGATTCCGCAGGCTGACCGACGACCAGTCGCAGGAGCTGGCCCGTACGGTCACCAACCGTCGGCTGGAGCAGCCCGACGGCCCGCGCGCCGCCCTGCTCTGACCATCCGTCGCCCCGTAGGAGCCCAGAAGAAAGGGACGGACAGCCGGTGTCGACTCCGTTCTATGTGTCACCCCAGCAGGCCATGGCCGACCGGGCGGAATACGCCCGGAAGGGCATCGCCCGCGGTCGCAGCCTTGTCGTGCTGCAGTACGCCGACGGCATCGTGTTCGTCGGCGAGAACCCGTCCCGTGCGCTGCACAAGTTCAGCGAGATCTACGACCGGATCGGCTTCGCGGCCGCCGGCAAGTACAACGAGTACGAGAACCTGCGGATCGGCGGTGTGCGGTACGCGGATCTGCGTGGATACACCTACGACCGTGACGATGTGACGGCCCGTGGGCTGGCGAACGTGTACGCGCAGACGCTCGGCACGATCTTCTCCAGTGCAGGGGAGAAGCCGTACGAGGTGGAGCTGGTCGTCGCCGAGGTGGGGGCCACCGCTGCGGGGGACCAGATCTACCGGCTTCCGCATGACGGGTCGATCGTGGACGAGCACGGTTCGGTCGCGGTCGGTGGCAATGCCGAGCAGATCAGCACCTACCTCGATCAGCGTCACCAGGACGGGATGACCCTGTCCGAGGCGCTGAAGCTGGCGGTGCAGGCGCTGTCCAGCCAGGCCAACAGTGCGGACAAGGCGATTCCGGCGGAGCGGCTGGAGGTTGCGGTGCTGGACCGTACGCGGTCGCAGCAGCGGAAGTTCAAGCGGATCCGTGGCCGGCAGCTGGCGCGGCTGCTGGAGGCGGAGGTTCCGGCGGCGGCCCAGGCGGACGCCGTGTCGAACGACGAGGCGCCGGAGGACGACGCCGAGTAGGAGTGTGAGGTGCGGGGCCCCGGTTCGCCGTTTCGGCGGGCCGGGGCTTTCGTGTGTTCAGGGGGTGGGAGCCGGGCCCGAGGAGTCGCGTACGACGAGGTTCACGGGGAGGTCGGGGGCGGTCCAGGGGGTGCCTTCGAGGACGGCGAGGAGGGCGGTCATGCCCTGTTCGCCGATGCGTTCGGCGGGGAGGTGGACGGTGGTGAGTTCGGGTTCGACGGCGGTGGCGAGGGCGAGGTCGTCGAAGCCGGTGACGGAGAGGTCTTCGGGGACGCGCAGGCCGAGGCGGCGGGCGGCCTTGCAGGCGCCGGCGGCGAGGATGTCGTCGTCGCAGATGACGGCGGTGGGGCGGTCGGGGCCGGGGGTGGCGAGGGCCGCTTCCATGGCGGTGCGGGCGCCGTCGACGCTGAGGGGGGCGCGTACGGTGCGCAGTTCGGTGTGGTGGGGGCCGAGGTGGGTGGCGAGGGCCTTGGCGCGGACGTCGAAGGTCCAGCTGTCGATGGCGGAGGCGAGGTGGAGGAAGCGGCGGTGGCCGAGGTCGAGGAGGTGTTCGGTGACCTGGCGCATGCCGTCGGCCATGGCGAGGTTGATGTGGGCGGAGGCGTGGCCGGTGTCGGGGTCGCTGTCGAGCATGACGAGGGGGAGGTCGGTGCCTCCGATGGCGTGGAGGGCGTCGGCGGCCATGGAGGAGGCGATGACTCCGTCCAGGGCGGCGCGGGCGGAGGCGAAGGGGTCGCGGGCGGGGCCGGTGCCGTCGGGGGAGGGGTAGAGGACGACGCCGAAGCCGTGTTCGGCGGCGATGCGGGCGGCGCCGGTGTAGACGCGGGCGAAGAATTCGTTGGTGAGGGCGGGGACGACGAGGAGGGCGGTGCGGGTGGTGCCGAGGCGGAGGTTGCGGGCGGCGAGGTTGGGGCGGTAGCCGAGGGTGGTGGCGGCTTCGCGGACGAGGCCGGCGGTGCGTTCGGAGACGCGGCCGCGCCATTTGTCGCCGAGGACGAGGGAGACGGTGGCCTGGGAGACCCCGGCGGCGGTGGCGACGTCCCGGCTGGTGGGTCTCGTCACAGGGGGCTCCTGAAGTGCGTGGTCAGAACGGGTCTGCGGTTCCGGTGGGTGGACCGGTGGGCTGGGGCCATGGTACGTATGACCCGTCACGTTATACGTATTACCCCGGCGTGGGTCCGGGCAGAAGGGGGCGGACATGGCCGCGGGATACGCGGAGCTGCTCAGGACCCGGCATGCCGCGAGGCTGCTGGTGGGCACGCTGGTGGGGCGGCTGCCGAACGCGACGGCGCCGATCGCGATCGTGCTGTTCACCCGGGCCGAGGGCGGCAGCTACAGCCTGGCGGGCGCGCTGGCGGCCGTGTACGGGGTGGCGAACGCGGTGGGCCAGCCCCTGCTGGGGCGTGCGGTGGACCTGTACGGGCAGCCGCGGGTGCAGCTGCCGGCGGCGCTCGTCTCGGCGCTCGGCATGGTGTGGCTCGCGCTGGCGGGCACCGGGTCGGCGGTGGCGGCGTACGCGGCCGTGGTGGTCGCGGGGCTGTTCACGCCGCCGCTGGAGGGCGGGCTGCGGGCGCTGTGGCCGGGTGTGCTGGGCGGCCGTGAGGAGCGGGTGCACCAGGCGTACGCGATGGATGCGGTGGCCCAGGAGGTCATGTTCACGGTCGGTCCGCTGCTGGTGACGCTGTTCGTGGCGCTGTGGTCTCCGGCCGGGGCGCTGCTGGCGCTCAATGCGATCGGGGTGCTGGGTGCGTTGTCGGTGGTGGTGTCGGAGCCGTCGAGGGCGTGGCGTTCGGAGCCGCGTGAGGCGCACTGGCTGGGGGCGCTGCGTTCGCGGGGTCTGCTGGCGCTGCTGGGTGCGTTCTTCTTCGTGGGGTCGGCGCTGGGTTCGATCACGGTGGCGGGGGTGGCGTATGCGGACGGTCACGGTGGGCAGGTGGTGTACGGCTGGCTGATGGCGGCGCTGGGTCTGGGTGCGTTGGTGGGCGGTGTGGCGTACGGGGCGCGGCAGTGGGCGGGTGCGCCGGAGCGGCGGCTGCGGGTGCTGGTGGCGTTGCTGGCGGTGTGTTATCTGCCGTTGATGCTGGTGCCGGGTGCGGTGGCGATGACGGCGTTGACGGCGCTTGCGGGGGTGTTCCTGGCTCCGGCGATCGCGTGTGCGTTCATCGTGGTGGACCGGCATGCTCCGGTGGGGACGGTCACGGAGGCGTTCTCGTGGCTGGTGACGTTCTTCGGGGTGGGTGCGGCGATCGGTACGGCGGTTGCGGGTCCGGCGGTGGAACTGGGTGGTACGGCTGCGGGCTTCGGTGTGGCGAGTGCGGGTGGGGCGGCGGCGCTGGTGGTCCTGATGGCCACTCAGCGGGTGCTCGCGGCGCGCGGGCGCAGCCGTGCGGTGGCGGGTTCGGCGGGGGCTCCGGCGGGTGTGGAGGCGTCTGCCGGGCAGGGCTGAGCTCGGGGTTTCGCCGGGGGCGGGCCGGGTATGCACAGGTGTCGTGCTGTGCTTATCGGGTCGGCCCCCGGGTGTTTTGCGGCGGCTCGTCGGCGGTTTCCGGGGAAACTGATCGAACCGCGCTGGCGAACCCGGTTTCAGAAGGGGGCAGAAGGCGTAATGTTCAGTCATGGACCGCCGCATTTTCGGGCTGGAGAACGAGTACGGCGTCACGTGCACGTTCAGGGGACAGCGCCGACTGTCTCCTGACGAAGTGGCGCGCTACCTCTTCCGCCGTGTTGTGTCATGGGGCCGCAGCAGCAATGTCTTCCTGCGGAACGGTGCCCGCCTGTACTTGGACGTGGGTTCGCATCCGGAATACGCAACACCCGAATGCGACAACGTGACCGAACTGGTCACGCACGACAAGGCGGGCGAGCGCATTCTCGAAGGACTGCTCGTCGATGCCGAACGGCGCCTGCACGAGGAGGGAATCGCGGGCGACGTCTATCTCTTCAAGAACAACACCGACTCGGCGGGGAACTCGTACGGCTGCCATGAGAACTACCTGGTGGCGCGGCACGGGGAATTCTCCCGCTTGGCGGACATCCTCATTCCGTTCCTCGTCACGCGGCAGCTGATCTGTGGTGCGGGCAAGGTGCTGCAGACGCCGCGGGGTGCGGTGTACTGCGTGAGCCAGCGGGCCGAGCACATCTGGGAGGGTGTCAGTTCGGCGACGACGCGGTCGCGGCCGATCATCAACACGCGGGACGAGCCGCACGCGGATGCGGAGCGGTACCGCCGGCTGCACGTGATCGTCGGGGACTCGAACATGTCCGAGACGACGATGCTGCTGAAGGTCGGGGCGACCGATCTGGTGCTGCGCATGATCGAGGCGGGCACGGTGATGCGGGACCTGACGCTGGAGAACCCGATCCGGGCGATCCGTGAGGTCAGTCACGACATCACGGGTCAGCGCAAGGTGCGTCTGGCCAGTGGCCGGGAGGCCTCGGCGCTGGAGATCCAGCGGGAGTACTACGACAAGGCGGTGGACTTCGCCGAGCGCCGGGGGATCCGTACCGGCACGGTGGAGCAGGTGCTGGAGCTGTGGGGCCGGACCCTCGATGCGATCGAGGCGGAGGATCTGGACCGGATCGGGACCGAGATCGACTGGGTGATGAAGTACCAGCTGATCGAGCGGTACCGGGGCAAGCACAACATGACCATGTCGAATCCGCGGGTGGCGCAGATAGACCTCGCGTACCACGACATCCACCGGCGGCGCGGTCTGTACTACCTGCTGGAGCGCAAGGGGCAGGCGGCGCGGATCTGCAACGACCTGAAGATCTTCGAGGGCAAGTCGGTGCCCCCGCAGACGACGCGGGCGCGGCTGCGCGGTGATTTCATCCGGCGGGCGCAGGAGCAGCGGCGGGACTTCACGGTGGACTGGGTGCACCTGAAGCTCAATGACCAGGCGCAGCGGACGGTGCTGTGCAAGGACCCGTTCCGGTCGGTGGACGACCGGGTGGAGAAGCTGATCGCCGGGATGTAGATCTCCCCGGTGTGTGATGAGGGCCCCGTACCTGTCTCGTACGGGGCCCTCTTCACGGCTTAGAGTGGCGGCGACCGCTTGCCGTCTGAGATCTGAGGAACACGTGCGCCGACTTGCCGGCCTGCTTGTCGTACCCCTTCTGCTGCTGTCGACAGCGGCGTGTGGTGACAGCGGCTCCGACTCCGCCCAGATGAAGAACGGGGCGCCCGCGATCACGAAGGGTGCCGAGTTCGGGCAGAAGCCCACCCTGTCGACGGGTAAGGGAACGCCGCCGAAGGAGCTGAAGGTGGTGACCGTCAGCGAGGGCAAGGGCCCGGTGCTGAAGAAGGGCGACATCGCCCAGGTCAACTACCTCGGTCAGGTGTGGGACGGCAAGGAGCCGTTCGACCAGAGCTTCGACCGGGGTCAGCCGTTCGACGTGACGATCGGTGCGGGCGCTGTCATCAAGGGCTGGGACCAGGGTCTCGAGGGCCAGAAGGTCGGCAGCCGCGTCGAGCTGGTGATTCCGCCGGACATGGGTTACGGGGCCCAGGGTTCGGGCGAGAAGATCAAGCCGAACGCGACGCTGGTGTTCGTGGTGGACATCGTCAAGGGTACGTCCGTGCCGGTTTCGGCGACGGGCAAGGAGATCCCGCAGGACGACAAGGCGCTGCCGAAGATCGGTACGAACACGGACGGCAAGGAAGTCTCCGTGACCGTTCCGAAGGACACGGAGCCGCCGGCGAAGCTGGTGTCGAACTACGTCCTGGAGGCGGACGGCGCGCCGGTGAAGGACACCGACAGCGTCGTGGTCAAGTTCCACGGCAAGACGTGGAAGGACGACAAGACGTTCGAGAGCACGTACACGTCGGACACGACGGTGACGTGGCCGATGTCGCAGCTTTCGGTCAAGGGGCTGAAGGAGGGGCTGACCGGGAAGAAGGTCGGCAGCCGCATTCTTCTGGTGATCCCGCCGGACATGGCGTTCGGGGACCAGGAGAAGGGGTCCATTCCGGCTAAGTCGACGCTGGTCTTCAGCCTCGACATCCTCGCGGTGATGTAAGACTGTCCCGGTTGACCGGTTCGTAAGTTTGAGGAGCAGTTCCGTGAGCGACAAGCTCGAGAAGCCCGAGATCGACTTCCCCGAGGGTCCGGTTCCGACCGACCTGGTGATCGAGGACATCTGGGAGGGCGACGGCGCCGAGGCGAAGGTCGGGGCGTTCGTCAAGGTCCATTACGTGGGCGTGGCCTTCTCCACCGGTGAGGAGTTCGACGCTTCGTGGAACCGTGGCAGCGCGCTGCAGTTCCAGCTGGGTGTCGGCCAGGTCATCCAGGGCTGGGACAAGGGTGTCCAGGGGATGAAGGTCGGCGGTCGTCGCAAGCTGACGATCCCGGCGCACCTGGCCTACGGTGACCGCGGTGCGGGCAGTGCGATCGCCCCGGGCGAGACGCTGATCTTCGTGTGTGACCTGATGGACGCCTGATTCGGCGACCGTTTGATCGGTTGAGGGGCCCCTGCCTGTCGGTGGGGGCCCCTCGCTTTTGTCCCGGCGCGCCGGGGCGGTACGGTCAACGGTCACGGCTGTGTCCGCGAGCGGACGCGTACGAGGGAAGCGGGGATGGGCGTCGATGGCGATTGCCAAGGCCGAGCGGCTGATGAATCTGGCGCTGTGTCTGCTGGGGACGCGTCGGCCGCTGAGCAAGCGGGAGTTGCGGGGTTCGATCGAGGCGTACCTCGAGGCCGGCAACGACGAGTCCTTCAACCGGATGTTCGAGCGGGACAAGGACGATCTGCGTGAACTCGGTCTGGTGATCGAGACGGTGGAGAACCTGGAGGGCGAGATCGGTTATCTCGCGCGCCGGGACAGCAATCGGCTGCCTCCCGTCTCGCTGGACGCCGAGGAGGCCGCGGCTCTGGGGCTGGCGGCGAAGGTGTGGCAGCAGGCGCGGCTGGCGGGGGCGGCGAGCGGCGCCCTGCAGAAGCTGCGTGCGGGCGGGATGCCGGAGGCCGGGGATCCGTACGAGGGCCAGCACAGTGCGATCGAGCCGCGGATTCCGGTGCACGAGGCGGCTTTCGAGCCGTTGATGCTGGCGTGCCGGGACCGGCGGCCGGTGGTGTTCGACTACCGCAAGTCGAATGCGGCGCGGCCGGAGACCCGGCAGGTGGAGCCGTGGGCGCTGGAGTGCTGGCGGGGTCACTGGTACCTGGCCGGCTACGACCGTGACCGGGGTGCGGAGCGGGTGTTCCGGCTGTCGCGGATCACGGGGAAGGTCCGGTCGCGGGCGGGCAAGTATTCCGCGGAGGTGCCCGACGTGGTGACCGTGCGGGAGACCGTGGCGGGCTGGGCGGGGGAGAGCGCGGACCGTTCGGCGCTGATCCGGCTGCGGTCCGGGGCGGGGTATCCGCTGCGGGCCAAGGCGACGGCCGTGCGGGAGGGCGGGGACGGCTGGGACGAGCTGGAGATTCCGTACGGGCACGGGCTGGACGCCTGGCTGGTGGAGTTCGGGCCGGACGTCGTGGTGGTCGGGCCCGCCGATCTGCGGGCGGACGTGGTGGACCGGTTGCGGGCCGTCGCCAAGGCCTGAGCGCCGCCCCCGTCATTGACTGCCCGCGCGCGTACGAGCGCGGGCACCAGCGCGAGCGCGATCGCGAGCGCGCCATCCGAAGAGCACGCCCTGAGGGGGAGACGTACCAGCATGGCTGCCAACGCCATCGACCAGACCCGCCGGATGCTGTCCCTGGTCACCTATCTGCGGGAGCGCCCGGGCGCGCACGTCGCCGACGTCGCGCGGGCCTTCGGGATCACCGAGGACGAGCTGATCTCGGACCTCGACGTGCTGCCCATGTGCGGGACCAGTTTCCGGGGCGGCGACCTGCTCGACATCGACACCGACGGGGAACGCATCTGGTGGCGCAATCCGGACGCGTCGGGGGAGTCCACGGCGGAGCCGCTGCGGCTGGCGGCGGACGAGGCGACCGCGCTGCTGGTGGCGGCGCGGGCGGTGGCGACTCTTCCGGGGCTGCGTGAGAGCGACCGGGAGGCGCTGCTGCGGGCCACGGCGAAGCTGGAGGCGGCGGCGGGCGAGGCCGCCGGGGCCTCCTCGCGGCTGTCGGTGACCTTCGAGTCCGAGGGCGGTGTCTTCGCGGACGTCGACCGGGCGATCGCGGAGCGCCGCAGGCTGTGGCTGCGCTACTACTCCCCGGCGCGCGACGAGCTCACCGAGCGCAAGGTCGACCCGATCCGGCTGTTCGCGGTGGGGCACACGTACATGGAGGGGTGGTGCCACCTCTCGGAGGCGCGGCGCACCTTCCGCCTCGACCGGGTCGCGGAGATCCGGCTGCTGGAGGAGCGGGCCGAGCCGCCCGCGATCGAGCCGCGGGACCTGTCCGTGGGTCTGGTCCAGCCGGCGGCGGAGGACCCGGAGGTGGTCGTCGAGGTGGGGCCGGGCGGGCGCTGGGTCGCCGAGTACTACCCGCACGACAGCGCGGAGGAGCTGCCCGAGGGGGGGCTCCGGATCACGCTGCGCAGCCCGGATCCGGCGTCGCTGCGCCGGCTGGCGCTGCGGCTGGGCCGGGAGGGGCGGATCGTGGCGCCTCTCGAGCTGGCGGAGAGTGCGCGGAGCGCGGCTCGAGAGGCACTCGCGGGGTACGGGGAAACGGTCTGAGGGGAGCGGGGTCGATGTCGCAGAAGTCCGGGCCCGTCGCCTTCAAGGCCTCCTGTCCCGACTGCCGTGCCCGCTTCGAGCTGGAGGCGGGTGCGCTGCGTCTGGCGATCGGGGGCAGCCGCAGGGCCACGTTCTACTCCTTCACGTGTCCCGAGTGCGGTGTGGCCGTCCGTAAGCCCGCTGGTGAGCGGATCGTGGAGCTGTTGACGGGTGGCGGCGTGAGCACCCTGCGCAGTGTCTGACGGCGCTCCTCGTCTAGGCTCCTGTCATGCTGTGGCCGATGATCGCAATCGCTCTGGGTTTCCTGGGGCTCGCCGTCCTGTCCGTGCTGGCCGTGCGGGTGTTCGTGGAGGTGCGCAGGCTGTCCGGGCAGGTGGAGCGGGCGAGCCGGCGGATCTCGGACGCCTCGGGGGAGCTGGAGCGGGCGGCGTCGGATCTCGCGCGTGCGGGACGCGGCGTGCGGCCGTAACGCGGTCCTCAAAGCGGGACGAACCCGTGTGACCGGGGCGTGAACAACCGGTCTTTGCGCAAGCGCGGGTACCCCGGGGGATTGCCGAGCGTTTACCCCAGGGGGTTACGATCCTTGGAAGTCGGTCGCCGGTTCTCCGTGGTGGCCGGGCACAGCCACCACAACCAGCCGTTTCGGTGAGAAGGACGACACACATGATCGGCAATCTGAAGCCCCTCGAGATCCTCCTGATCGTCGCCGTGATCTTCCTGCTGTTCGGTGCCAAGAAGCTCCCCGACATGGCCCGCTCCCTCGGCAAGTCGGCCCGCATCCTCAAGAGCGAGGCCAAGGCCATGAAGAAGGACGGCGAGGCCGAGGACGCCGCCACGGCGGCGAACGTTGCCGACCAGGCAGCCCAGCAGCCCGTCGCCCCGCGCACCATCCAGGCCGCGCCCGGTGACGTCACCAGCTCCCGGCCCGTGAGCGAGCCGAACCGTACCGCCCAGGGCTGACCCGCCCCGGTCGCGCCAGTCATCTGCAACGAGACAAGGGACGTGGGTTGCTCAAGTCTGCCCGCAAGCAGGAGAAGAAGGACCGGAAGGCACAGGACGCCGAAGGGCGGATGCCTCTCGTCGAGCACCTGCGTGAGCTTCGTAACCGACTGCTGAAGTCGGTCCTGGCGATCGTGGTGATCACGAGCGTCGCTTTCTTCTTCTACAAGGACATCATCAACTTCCTGTTGAAGCCGATGCTGGATTCGGTCGGCTGCACCGGTGGAGTGGTGACCCAGCGCAACGGCCGTCCCTGCGCGGACATGACCGTGAACGGCCTGATCTCGGCGTTCTCGATCGCTCTGAAGGTCTCGCTGATGACCGGTGTCGTGCTTTCCACACCGGTGTGGCTCTACCAGCTGTGGGCGTTCGCCGCGCCCGGGCTGCACAAGCACGAGAAGAACTACGCGCGCGGTTTCGTCGCGGTCGGAGCGCCCCTGTTCCTGACCGGCGCGGTCCTCGCGTACAAGATCCTCCCGCAGACGGCGACGATCCTGCTGGAGTTCACGCCCGACAACACGCGCAACCTGCTGCCGGTCGACGACTACCTCGACCTGGTCGCCCGCATGGTGGTCGTGTTCGGCCTGGCCTTCGAGCTGCCGCTGCTGCTGATCCTGCTGAACTTCACCGGGGTCCTCACGGCCAAGCGGCTGGCGGGCTGGTGGCGCGGGATGGTCCTCGGGATCACGATCTTCGCGGCGTTCGCCACGCCCACGGGCGACCCGCTGACCATGCTGACGCTGGCGGCGCCGATCGTGGCCCTGTACTTCCTGGCGCTCGGCCTGTGCCTGCTCAACGACCGCAGGCGGGCGCGGAACAACCCCGATGCGGGGCTCGACGACGACGAGGCCTCCTCGCTGGACCTGACGCCGGCGCCGATCGGCGAGATGGAGGCGATCCAGGCCCCGGCCGCGCTGCCCGGCCAGGACGACGGCGGCCGTCAGCGGATCAACGGTTACGACGACGCCACCTGACAGGTAGGTTCCGGCGGGTGAGCTCTGAGATCACCCTCTTCGTCAATCCCACCGCGGGACGCGGCCGGGGCGCGCACGCCGCGCAGCCGGCCGCTTCTGCTGTGCGGGAGGCCGGCTTCCAGGTGCGCAGCGTCGTCGGCGCGGACGGGCCGGACGCGCTGGAGCGGCTGCGGGCCGCCGTCCGCGAGGGCACCGGCGCGGTGGTCGTGGTGGGCGGCGACGGGATGGTCTCCCTCGCGCTGCAGGCCCTCGCCGGGACCCCGGTGCCGCTCGGGGTGGTCGCGGAGGGCACCGGCAACGACTTCGCGCGGGCGCTGGGGCTGCCCGTTCGGGAGCCCGCGCGGGCGGGGCGGCTGGCCGCCGAGGCCCTCAAGGAGGGCCGGTTCCGCGAGATCGACCTGGGCCGGGTGGTCGGGGCCGGCGGGGGGACCTGGTACGGGACGGTGCTGTGCGCCGGCTTCGACTCGCGGGTCAACGACCGGGGCAACCGGATGCGGCTGCCGGCCGGGCGGTTCAAGTACGACCTGGCGATGATCGCGGAGCTGGCCGCGTTCCACCCCTTCCCGTACCGGATCACGCTGGACGACGGGCCGGCCGTCGAGACGGAGGCCACGCTGGTGGCCGTCGGCAACGGCTCCTCCTACGGGGGCGGGATGCGCATCTGCGCGGGCGCCGAACCCGACGACGGGCTCTTCGACGTGACGGTGGTCGGCGCGTGCAGCCGGGCCACGCTCCTGAAGGTCTTCCCCCGCGTGTACCGGGGGACGCACCTGGACCATCCGAAGGTGACCGTGCACCGGGCGCGGAAGGTGACGCTGGAGGCGGCCGGGATCACGGCGTACGCGGACGGGGAGCCGCTGGGGGCGCTGCCGGTGACCGCCGAGTGCGTCCCGGGGGCGCTCCGGGTCGTCGCGTAGCCGGGTCCCCGCCGGCGGTCCCGCGGGGGCCGGGCGGCAGCCCGGCGGCAGCCCCCGCAGCCCGTCTCGCAGCCGGTTTAAATGATCGCGACTGTTGTCAGAGGTGGCGGGTAGGCTCGATCCCAAGATGACCGAAGAACTCTCACCCGCCGAGCGGTACGCCGCTGCCCGGATCCGCGCCGCCGAAGAGGCCAGTGCCCTGCACCCCTTCCGCGAGATGTACGAATTCGATCTGGACCCGTACCAGGTCGAGGCCTGCAAGGCACTGGAGGCCGGCAAAGGCGTCCTGGTGGCCGCCCCGACGGGCTCGGGCAAGACGATCGTCGGCGAGTTCGCCGTGCACCTGGCCCTCCAGCAGGGCCGCAAGTGCTTCTACACGACGCCGATCAAGGCCCTGTCGAACCAGAAGTACGCCGACCTCGTCAAGCGCTACGGCGCCGACAAGGTGGGCCTGCTGACCGGTGACAACAGCGTCAACTCCGAGGCGCCCGTGGTCGTGATGACCACCGAGGTGCTCCGCAACATGCTCTACGCGGGCTCGCAGTCGCTGCTGGGCCTGGGCTACGTGGTGATGGACGAGGTCCACTACCTCTCCGACCGGTTCCGCGGAGCCGTGTGGGAGGAAGTGATCATCCACCTCCCCGAGTCGGTGACCCTGGTCTCGCTGTCGGCCACCGTGTCCAACGCGGAGGAGTTCGGCGACTGGCTGGACACCGTGCGCGGCGACACCGAGGTGATCGTCTCCGAGGAGCGCCCGGTCCCGCTGTGGCAGCACGTCATGGCCGGCCGGCGGATCTACGACCTGTTCGAGGAGGAGTCCGACCACGGCGGCCGCGGCTCCGCGCGCCGGGAGGTCAACCCCGACCTGCTGCGCATGGCGCGCGAGGAGAACAGTCGTACGTACAGCCCGAAGGACCGGCGGCGCGGGAAGATGGTCCGGGAGGCCGACCGCGAGCGCGAGCGGCGCTCCCGCGGCCGGATCTGGACCCCGTCCCGACCCGAGGTCATCGCCCGCCTGGACGGGGACGGGCTGCTGCCCGCGATCAACTTCATCTTCAGCCGGGCCGGCTGCGAGGCGGCCGTCCAGCAGTGCCTCTACGCGGGCCTGCGGCTGAACGACGAGTCGGCGCGGCTCAAGGTCCGTGAGCTCGTCGAGGCGCGCACCGCCTCCATCCCGGCCGAGGACCTGCACGTCCTGGGCTACTACGAGTGGCTCGAAGGGCTGGAGCGGGGCATCGCCGCGCACCACGCGGGCATGCTGCCCACCTTCAAGGAGGTCGTGGAGGAGCTGTTCGTCCGCGGGCTCGTCAAGGCCGTCTTCGCCACCGAGACCCTGGCGTTGGGCATCAACATGCCCGCGCGCACGGTGATCCTGGAGAAGCTGGTCAAGTGGAACGGCGAGCAGCACGCCGACATCACCCCCGGCGAGTACACGCAGCTGACCGGCCGGGCCGGTCGGCGCGGCATCGACGTCGAGGGCCACGCGGTGGTGCTGTGGCAGCGCGGCATGGACCCGGCGGGCCTGGCCGGGCTCGCGGGTACGCGCACCTATCCGCTGCGGTCCAGCTTCAAGCCCTCGTACAACATGGCGGTCAACCTGGTCAGCCAGTTCGGGCGGCACCGCTCGCGCGAGCTGCTGGAGACCTCCTTCGCGCAGTTCCAGGCGGACCGCTCGGTCGTCGGGATCTCCCGGCAGGTGCAGCGCAACGAGGAGGGCCTGGAGGGCTACCAGGAGGGCATGACCTGCCACCTGGGGAACTTCGAGGAGTACGCGCGGCTGCGCCGCGACCTGAAGGACCGTGAGACGGAGCTGGCCAAGCAGGGCGCGGCCCAGCGCCGGGCGCAGGCGGCCAGTTCGCTGGAGAAGCTCAAGCCGGGCGACATCATCCACGTGCCGACCGGCAAGTTCGCCGGGCTCGCGCTGGTCCTGGACCCGGGCGTGCCGGCCGGGCGGGTCCACGGGCACCGCGGGCAGGAGTGGGTCGAGGGCCCGCGCCCGCTCGTGCTCACGGCGGAGCGGCAGGTCAAGCGGCTCGCCGCGATCGACTTCCCGGTCCCGGTCGAGGCCCTGGACCGGATGCGGATTCCGAAGACCTTCAACCATCGTTCCCCGCAGTCCCGTCGGGACCTGGCGTCCCAACTGCGGTCGAAGGCCGGGCACATCACGCCGGAGCGCCGGACGCGCGGCCGGGCCGCGGCCGCGGACGACCGCGAGATCGCCCGGCTGCGGGCCGAGTTGCGGGCGCACCCCTGCCACGGCTGCGACGAGCGCGAGGACCACGCCCGCTGGGCGGAGCGCTACTGGCGGCTCAAGCGGGACACGCAGGCGCTGGAGCGGCGCATCGAGGGCCGGACGAACACCATCGCCCGCACCTTCGACCGGATCCACGCGCTGCTCACCGAGCTCGACTACCTGCGCGAGGACGAGGTCACCGTGCACGGGCAGCGCCTGGCGCGGCTCTACGGAGAGCTCGACCTGCTGGCCTCGGAGTGCTTGCGCGCCGGGGTGTGGGAGGGGCTGAGCCCGGCCGAACTGGCCGCCTGCGTCTCCGCGTTGGTCTTCGAGGCGCGGCAGTCCGACGACGCGGTCGCACCCAAGGTGCCGGGCGGTGCGGCGAAGGCGGCACTGGGCGAGATGGTGCGGATCTGGGGCCGGCTCGACGCCCTGGAGGAGGAGCACCGCATCAACCAGGCGGAGGGCGTGGGCCAGCGCGAGCCGGACCTCGGCTTCGCGTGGGCGGCGTACCAGTGGGCTTCGGACAAGAGCCTGGACGAGGTGCTGCGCGAGGCGGAGATGCCGGCCGGTGACTTCGTGCGCTGGTGCAAGCAAGTCATCGACGTGCTCGGGCAGATCGCGGCGGCAGCCCCCTCGGCGTCCGGCGGGAGCGGGAGCACGGTGGCGAAGAATGCCCGCAAGGCCGTGGACGCGCTGCTGCGGGGTGTGGTGGCCTACAGCTCCGTCGGCTAACCGGACTTGGAGGTTCCCCCAAAGGCGGGCCTGGCCCGATCTGTTCTCTTGCCATGACCGGATCGGCGTGCTGTGTGCGACGATCGGCCCATGAGTGGGGGATTGGCCGGGGGGCCTAAAAGGGTCGGTCGGCCGCGCGCCGACCAGGCGAGACCGGAAAGTGGCAGGCCGCCGCGCGAGGAACTCCTCAGTGCGGCGGCCGAGCTTTTCACCGCCAGAGGATACGCGGCGACGACCACGCGGTCGGTCGCCGAACGGGCTGGAATGCGCCAGGCCACGATGTACCACTACTTCGGCGGCAAGGAGGAACTCCTTGCGGAGCTGCTGGAGTCCACGGTCGCGCCGTCGCTGGTACTGGCCCGGAGGCTGCTCGCCGAGTGCGAGCGGCCGGCGGCGCGCCGGCTGTGGGAGCTGTGCCGCTCCGACGTGCTGCTGCTGTGCG
The DNA here is from genome assembly GCF_044541755.1 of Streptomyces sp. NPDC085524. Taxonomy (NCBI): domain Bacteria; kingdom Bacillati; phylum Actinomycetota; class Actinomycetes; order Kitasatosporales; family Streptomycetaceae; genus Streptomyces; species Streptomyces sp. NPDC085524. The sequence goes on along the minus strand of NZ_JBITTH010000045.1, from coordinate 22,023 downwards.
GCGGGCCGTACAACCTGGGGGCGCTGTACCTGCTGCCCGAGGTGGCCGGATCGCGCTTCTCGCAGTTCCGCCGGATGCGCGAGGAACTCCGGGACGCCTACCGGGCGTTGCTGGACGGGACGTCCGTCGGGGACGAACTGGCCGGGGACAAGGCCGGGTTGGACCTGCGCAACGACCTCGTGTTCGGACTCATCGAGGGCGTCATGCTGATACACCGCTCCGATCCGGAGCGGCCGGTGGCGGTGTTCGCGGAGGCCACCGCCGACGCGGCACTGCGGATCGCGGGCGTCCGCGTCCCGTAGGCAGCCGGCTGCTGTGGATCACCCCTGGCGTGGATCACCCGCTGCCGGCCTCCCAGCCGGGCCGGTCGGTCCAGGCCTGGAGTTCGCGGCCGCTCTCGAAGCGGTGGGCGGTGCCGGTGACCGGGTCGGTGAACTCCAGTACCCGGGCCAGGAGCTGCAGCGGGCGGCGGTAGTCGTCCGGGGCCGGGTCCGTGACCCGCGGGTACACCGGATCGCCCAGGATGGGCAGGCCCAGGGAGTTCATGTGCACCCGCAGCTGGTGGGTGCGCCCGGTGTGCGGGGTCAGCCGGTAGCGGGCCAGGCCGGCGCGGGTTGCGGTGAGCTCGACCAGGCTCTCGGCGTTCGGCTCGCCGCCCGGGACCTCGACCGCCGCGATGACCCCGCGCGTCTTCTCGATCCGGCTGCGCACCGTGCGGGGGAAGTCCAGCGCGGGATCGTGGGCCGCGAGGGCCTCGTACTCCTTGTGCACCTCCCGCCGCTGGAACAGGAGCTGGTAGGCGCCGCGGTCCTCGGGCCGGACGCTGAACATGACCAGCCCCGCGGTCAGCCGGTCCAGCCGGTGCGCCGGGCTGAGCTCCGGCAGGTCCAGCTCCTCGCGGAGCCGGGCCAGGGCGGTCTGGGTGATGTGGCTGCCGCGCGGGGTGGTCGCCAGGAAGTGCGGCTTGTCCACGACCAGCAGGTGCGGATCGCGGTGCACGACGCGGACGGTGAAGGGCACGGCCGGCTCGGGCTCCATGTCCCGGTGGAACCACAGGTACCCGCCGGGCTCGTACGGGTCGTGCGCGCCCAGCACCCGCCCGCCCGGGCCGAGGACCCGGCCGGCGGCCAGGAGGTGCGCCATGGAGTCGGCGCCGCGGGTGCCTGCGTACCGCGCGGCCAGGTACGTGCCGAGATCGGGCCACCGCCCTTCCGGATCGGCGGGCAGCCGCAGGCGCACCGGGTCGATTCCGGCACGCTGGGGGAGGGGCGAGGGCGGTACCTGGGCTTTGCGTCTCATCGGGGACAGGCTATGCGCGCGGGGCGCACACCCCCTACTGCTGGGTGAAGGTGCCCAGGTGGTCGGCGTCGAGGTACTCGACGCGGAGGGTGCCGTCGGAGAAGAACACCCCGGTGCGGCCGACCGCGTTCTCTCCGGCCGTCTCGAAGCTGAAGGTGTCGCCGTCGTAGTGCGTGAGCGGATAGCGCTGGGGCTTCGGGCCGAGGGAGAGGGTGAGCGCGCCGTGGTCGTCGGCCGTGACGGTGGCCTTGCCGTAGTACGCGTTGTCGTAGGTGCCGGTGTACACGGCGCTGTCCTGGGCCGGCTTCGCTCCCGAAGGCGGGCGGGCGTAGTCGGTGGGGGAGCGGAGCGCGAAGTCCCCCTGCTCGTACACGGCCGCCAGCAGGGGGAGCCAGTCGGTGGTGGCCTTGCCGTGCTCGGCGAAGTCGAAGAAGTTCAGGGCGATGGCGTCGGCGACGCCGACCGGGGCGCCGTTGGTGAGGACGACGATGCCGAGCTGCTCCAGCGGGAGCATGGTGACGTTGGTGTTGGCGCCGAGTTCGAAGGCGCCGGAGTGGCTCAGGCGCAGCCGGCCCGCGTCGTCGTAGGAGACGTTCCAGCCGAGGCCGTAGAAGCCGGTGTGGTTCGCGGGCGGGGCGGGCGGCTGCGACAGGATCTGCGGGAGGTGGGTGGCGGCGAGGGTGTCGGCCGGGATGATGCGCTTGCCGTCGAGGGTGCCGCCGGCGAGCTGGAGCCGCAGCCAGCGGGACATGTCGCGGGCGGAGGAACTCACCCCGCCGGCCGGTGCCTGGGCGTCGGGGTTGCGGACGTAGCGCGGGCTCCAGGTGCCGTCCGGGTTCTTCACGTGGGTGGCGGCGTGGTTCGGGGCCTGCTCGAACGCGGAGAACTCGGTGCTGGTGCTGGTCATCCCGGCCGGTTTGAAGAGGACGTCCTCGGAGAGCTTCTGCCAGCTGGTGCCCTTGGCGCGGGCGACGGCCTCGGCGGCGGCTGTGAGGCCGAAGTTGGTGTAGGCGTAGCTCGCGCGGAACGGGGTGAGGGGTTCGAGGCGGAGGTGGTCGAGGATGTACGCCTGGTCGTAGCCGAGGTCTTCGAGGAGGTCGCCCGCGTGGTCGGGAAGGCCGCTGCGGTGGGAGAACAGGTCGGCGGTCGTCACGTGGCCGGAGACCCAGGGGTCCTTGAGGGAGAACCCGGGGAGGTCGGTGTGGCGGCCCCATTCGCCGGGGCCGGTGAGCGCGCCGGCGACGACGGTCGAGGAGATCGGCTTGGAGACGGAGGCCACCTGGAAGACCGTGTCCGGGTCGACCTTCGCGGTCTCACCGGTGCGGCGGAGGCCGAATCCCTTGATGTGGACGACCTTGTCGTCGTGGACGACGGCCACCGAGACGCCCGGGACGCCGGTGCGGCGCATCATGTCCGCGACGGTCTGGTCGAGGTGGTCGACTGCGTTGTCGACGGCCTCGTCGCTGATCTGCGGTTTCGGGGGCGGGGGCGGGCTGGGTGCGGTGGCCGCTCCCGTCGCCAGGAGTGCGGCGGCCCCTGCTGCCCCGAGCGCGCGGAGCGTACGCATGGGGACATTGTCCCGCCGGTACGCGCTCCGCGCGCGGGGTGGCCGTCCCGGTGCGGGGCGCTGCCGCGGACCGTGGGCGGGTGCGCCGCCGCCTGCCGGGGGCGCTGCCACCGGGCCCCGCGCCTCAAACGCCGACGGGGCTGGATTTGGCTGATGCCGGCCTGTGAGTGCGTGCCCGCTGCTCGTGGCGCCGGTCGGGGAAGATCAGCCCCGCCGGCGTTTGAGGCGCGGGGTCCGGGGCGGAGCCCCGGCAGCGGAGCGGGGTCGGGAGGGTGGCCGCGCCGGGAGGTGGCTACGCGGCGGCCGCGTGTTCCTGTTCGGCTTCCACCGCGGCGTTCCAGTCGCGCTTGATCGCGCGCCAGCCCTCGTCCGTCTCGCCCAGGCGCCAGTAGCCCGAGATCGACAGGCGTTCGCGCGCGATGCCGCGCTCCAGCCGGAGGTGGTGGCGCAGGCCCTTGACGAAGCCGGCCTCGCCGTGGACGAAGGCGTGGACGTCCGGCGACGGGAAGCGCAGGGCCCTGACCGCGTCCATGAGGGCCTCGCCGACCGGGCGGTCTCCGCGGTGGACCCAGACCGGGACGATGCCGTCCGGGGTGGCGATCCGCTGCTCGTCGGCCGCTCCCTCGACCTCCACGAAGGCGTGCACCCGCGCGCCGGCCGGCATCCGCTCCATCGCCGCCGCGATGGCGGGCAGTGCGCTCTCGTCGCCCACCAGGAGGTGCCAGTCGGCCGCCGGGTCGGGGGCGTAGGCGCCGCCCGGGCCCAGGAACCGTACGGGCTCGCCGGGCCGGGCCCGCTCCGCCCAGGGGCCCGCCAGGCCCTCGTCGCCGTGGACGACGAAGTCGAGGGTCAGCTCCAGGCGCGCCGGGTCCCAGCGCCGCACGGTGTACGCGCGCTGGCGCGGCCACTGCTCGCGGGGGAATTCGGCGCGGATCCGCTCCAGGTCCCACGGCTCGGGATACGTGACGCCCTGCGGGGGGAAGAGGAGCTTGACGTAATGGTCGGTGAACTCGCCCGCGCCGAAGCGCGCCAGGCCCTCACCGCCCAGCACGACCCGCACCATGTGCGGCGTCAGCCGCTCGGTGCGTACGACGGCTGCGGTGCCGACGGTGCGGGTGCGTCCTTGTGCCACGGTGTCTCCCCTGACTCCCCAGAAACTTAGCCTTACCTAAGTTAGCACCTCAGGCGTGCAATGCGCCGCTCAGGCGGGAAACTGCGCCCCCCAGGCCCCACCGATGGGCTAGGGCCTCCACCAGTTCGGGTTGCGCGGGCGCCTTCGGAAGGGCCGGGTCGAAGGCCGGGAGCGGGACGTCGGAGGCCACCTGGACCACCTTCGGGGCCACCGCCAGGTACGGCCGGGACTCGTCCAGGCGCTTGCGCTGGGTGGGGGTCAGCTTCGACTTCGGGTCGTCGATCGCGGCGATGATCCCCGCGAGGTCCCCGTAGGCGTCGAGCAGCTTGGCCGCCGTCTTCTCGCCGATGCCCGGAACCCCGGGCAGGCCGTCGCTCGGGTCCCCGCGCAGCAGCGCGAGGTCCGCGTAGCCGGGGCCGTCCACCCCGTACTTCTCGCGCAGCCACGCCTCGTCGGTCACCTGGAGGGTGCCCACGCCCTTGAGGGGGTACAGCACCCGCCGCTGCCGGGCGTCGTCGACGAGCTGGTAGAGGTCCCGGTCGCCCGTGACGATGTCCACCGGGCCGCTAGCGCGGGCCGTTAGGGTGCCGATCACGTCGTCCGCCTCGTACCCGGCAACGCCGACCCGGGCGATGCCGAAGGCGTCCAGCGCGGTCTCGATGATGGGGACCTGGGGGGCGAGGGTGTCCGGGGTCTCCTCGAGGTCGGGGCCGCTCTCGGTCTCCTCGGCGACGCGGTGGGCCTTGTAGGAGGGGATCAGTTCCACCCGCCAGTGCGGCCGCCAGTCGGCGTCCATGCACGCCACCAGGTCGTCGGGGCGGTGGTCCTGGACCAGCCGGCCGATGAAGTCGAGCAGTCCGCGGACGGCGTTGACGGGGGTGCCGTCGGGGGCCTTCACGGAGTCCGGCACACCGAAGTACGCGCGGTAGTAGAGGGAGGCGGTGTCCAGGAGCATCAGGCGTCGTGTCGTCGTCACGGTGACGATGATGCCGCAACGCGGCCGGTGGGCCGGATGGGTCCGCCGCCACGGAAGGTGAACGGCTGCGCACCCGGCGCGTACGGGAATCCCGAGCACGCGAAACCCGGGGCGGATGCTGCGTAAGGTGCTTACAGCACACCGATGTGCGACGGACAAGGGGAGGGCAGCCCCGACATGAACGGCAAGGACGGCAAGGGCGACCACGGCGGCGGGATCGGCGGGATCGACCACGACGCCGACAAGGACGCCGAAAAGGACGCCGAAAAGGACGCCAAGGAACCGCTCCGGGTGGGCGTGGCCGTGCGCAAGCGGCGCCGCGCGCTGAGCCTGACGCTGGCGGCCGTGTCGGCGCGCAGCGGTCTGTCGGTGCCCTTCCTCAGTCAGATAGAGAACGAGCGGGCCCGGCCCAGCATGCGCTCCCTGGAACGGGTCGCGGACGCGCTGGAGACCACCGCCGTCGAGCTGCTCGCCGCCTCCGACACCGCCCGTACGGTGGACCTCGTACGGGCCGGGGACGAATCGGGGCTCACCCCGGTCCCGGGCGTGCGGCCCCTGGTGCGCGGTCACCACCAGCTGCACGCGCTGGAGTTCACCGGCGACCAGGACGCGGGCCGCGAGTACCAGCACCGCAACGACGAGCTGATGTACGTGGTCGAAGGCGCCTGCCAGGTGGAGGCGGAGGGCCGCGCGTACCGGCTGGAGAGCGGCGACGCGCTGTTCCTGTCCGGAGGGGTGCGGCACCGCTGGCGGGCCGTCACCGAGGACACCCGGATCCTGGTGGTCGCGGTGGGGGAGCACATCCACGCCACCTCCGAGCCGCCGTCCCCCGGACGCTGAGCGGCGTGCGCAGGGTCGTCTCGCTGGTGCCGTCGCTGACGGAGGCGGTCGCCGTGAGTGCGCCGGGGCTGCTGGCGGGGGTCACCGACTGGTGCACGCACCCCGCCGACCTGGGTGGCGCGGCGCGGATCGGCGGGACGAAGAACCCCGACGTGGAGGCGATCGTACGGCTGCGCCCGGACCTGGTGATCGCCAACGAGGAGGAGAACCGGGCCCCCGACCTGGCGGCCCTGCGCGCCGCCGGGGTGGAGGTGCTGGTCACCGAGGTACGAGGGCTGCCGCAGGCGTTCCGGGAGCTGGACCGGGTGCTGGTGGGGGCGCTGGGGCTGGCGAGGCCGGGCTGGCTGGCGGACGCGGAGCGGGCGTGGGCCCGGGTGGAGCCGGCCGGCCCGCTCGACGCCTTCGTCCCGGTGTGGCGGCGGCCGTGGATGGTGCTCGGCCGGGACACCTTCGCGGGGGACCTGCTGGGGCGCCTCGGGGTGCGCAACGTGTACGCCGGGCACCCGGAGCGGTATCCCCGGGTCCCCGTGGAGGAGCTGGCGGCGGCCGGCTGCGATCTGGTGGTGCTGCCGGACGAGCCGTACCGCTTCACGGCGGACGACGGCCCGGAGGCCTTCCCGGGCATCCCGGCCGCCCTGGTCGGCGGCCGTCACCTGACCTGGTACGGCCCTTCCCTGGCCGAGGCCCCCGCGGTACTGGCGGGGGCCCTGCGGGCGGCTCGGTAGACCGTCTCTCCGGCCTGGCCGGGATCAGCGGGGAGCGGCGAGGAGGCGGCCGGTGGTGAGGCCGCGCAGGGTGTGGGCGGCGGCCAGGAGCCAGGCGGTCAGCAGGGCCAGGAAGAGGGCCGCGGCGAGCCAGGCGAAGGCGGTCAGGCCGGTGTGCCGGGCCAGGCCGGCGGCGCCGGTGACGCAGGTGCCGACGGGGAAGGTCAGGGCCCACCAGGTCATGGCGAAGCCCATCCCGTTACGGGCCGCCCGGACCAGCATGGCCGCGGAGAGGGCCAGCCACAGCAGGGCGAATCCCATCACGGGGACCCCGTAGACCACCGCGAAGGCCCCGAGCGCTCCGGCGTAGGGGGCGCCGATCGACTGGGGGGCCACGTCGGCGAGCTGGTTCACGGCGGTGGTGGACTGCCCGAGGGGGCCGAGGACCAGGAACAGGGTCGGGGTCAGGGCCAGGGGGAGGGGGCCGCCCACGATCAGCCGGCCGAAGACCAGGGGCAGCATCAGCAGGGTGGCGAGCAGGCTGATGCCGAACATCGCGTAGCAGGCGAGCAGCAGGGTCTCGCGGGGCTGGCCGGCCGGCAGGTGGGGTATCAGCAGGGGTCCGACGGCCGCCGAGACCATGGGGGCCACGAGGGGGAGCAGCCAGGCAGGGGTGGCCTGCCGGGGCTCGACCTTGTGGCGGACCACCATCAGGTAGGGCACGGCCACGGCCGCGAGCAGGCCGATCGCGGTGCCGGCGGTGAAGAGCACGGTGTCCACGGCGACGGCCGCGCCGGTCCCGATCAGGTCCTTGCCGACGATCAAGGTGCCGCCGCCGACGGCCAGCAGGGCCATCGAGAGGCAGCCGTAGAAGGGGGCGACCGCGGGGTCGAGGAGATGGGCACGGGCCTGGTCGCGGTGGTGGAGCCAGTGGCCGGCGCGGGCGGTGAGCAGGACCGCCAGGACGACGGCGGACAGCGCCCAGACGATCTGGCAGGCCACGCGCTGTCCGGGGAGCTGGTACGGGAGGGTCGCGCCCGCGTTGGCGATGATCGCCGTGCCCATGACGGAGGCGTACCAGTTGGGGCCGAGGTGCCGGAGCGCGGGGGCCTTGTGGGCCCGGGGCTCGGGTTCGGTGGCGAGGGTGCGGGGTCGCACGATGGTGGTGGCCATGGATCCAGCATCGATGCAGGTGGGGGCGGGTGGCAGAGGTCATCTCGTTATCAGGCCATAAACTGGTGTTATGGGTGAAGAGGAGTGGGTGCCGCTGGCGCACCGGGTGCCGGATCTGGGTGCGCTGGAGCTGCTGCTCGCGGTCGCGCGGGTCGGGAGCCTGAGCGGGGCGGCGCGGCGGCTGGGCATCACGCAGCCCGCGGCCAGCAGCCGGATCCGGGCGATGGAGAGCCGGCTCGGGGTGGCCCTGGTCGACCGCTCCCCGCGGGGGTCGTCGCTGACGGCGGAGGGTGCGCTGGTCACGGACTGGGCCCGGCAGGTGGTGGAGGCGGCGGAGGCCTTCGACGCCGGGGCGCAGGCGCTGCGCGGGCGGCGGGACTCCCGGCTGCGGGTGGCGGCCAGCATGACCATCGCCGAGTACCTCCTGCCGGGGTGGCTGATCGCGCTGCGCGGGCAGCGGCCGGACACGGCGGTGTCGCTGCACGCCGGGAACTCCGCGGTGGTCGCCCAGCGGGTCCTCTCGCACGAGGCGGACCTCGGGTTCGTGGAGGGGCTGACGGTGCCGGACGGGCTGGACTCGGCGGTGATCGCGCAGGACCGGCTCGTGGTGGCGGTGGCACCGGGCCACGCGTGGGCCCGGCGGGCCCGGCCGGTGGAGGCGGCGGAACTGGCGGCCACGCCGCTGATACTGCGGGAGCGGGGGTCGGGGACCCGGCAGGTGCTGGACGCGGCGCTGGCCCCGGCAGGGGGGCTGGCGGCGCCGCTGCTCGAACTGGCGTCGACGACCGCGGTGAAGTCGGCGGCGCTGAGCGGGGCGGGGCCGTGCGTGCTGTCGGAGCTGGCGGTGGGGGACGAACTCGCGGCGCGGCGGCTGGTGGAGGTCCCGGTGGCGGGGGCCGCGCTCGGCCGGGCCCTGCGGGCGGTCTGGCCGACGGGGGCGCGGCCGGCCGGGCCGGCGCGTGACCTGCTGTCGCTGACCCGCCGGGGCGCCTAGCGGCGGGCCTGGCGGCTTGGTGCCGGGTGCGGCGCCGTTGCCGGGGGCGCTGCCCCCGGACCCCCGCGCCTCGAACGCCGGCGGGGCTGGGTGTGCCCCCGGAGCCGGATCTACCCGGCTGGGCTGGATTTCGCGGCGAGGGTCTTTGTTAGGAGCGAGCCCGCGACGATCAGGGCGACGCCCAGCCACCACATGTTGTCGAAGATCAGCACCGCGATCCCGACCGGTACCAGCAGGCCGGCGAGAGGCAGCGCCAGCCCGGCCCAGGGCGTCGGTTCCGGTTCCAGCCCGGCGGCCTCGCGGGCGCTGCGGGCGCGGACGACGTCCGGGTACCAGACGGTGAACTTCAGGGCGGCGACGATCGCCAGGATCTGGATGATCCAGCCGGTCCAGATGTTGTTCGGGTTGTGCAGGACGAGGTCCCCGTACGCGCCCGCGGCCGCCGCCACCAGGAAGGCGGCGCCCCACGCACCCGTGATCACGTAGTTGGTCCGCAGGAAGGCGGGGGTGTGCCAGAGGGACGGATCCACCTGCTCGCGGGCGTACTGGAGGGTGAAGGGCATCCGCACGGCCATCGAGCCGAAGGCGATCACGGCCAGGGTGATGTTGGCGACCTCCCCGGCGTACGTCTCCAGCCAGCGCCGGGTGCCCTCGCTCGCCAGCAGTCCGACGACGGCCATGGAGGCGAAGAACACCACGTCGGCGAGTTCCAGCAGCTTCCAGGACGTGCCCCGGTTGACCGCGCGGCTCACCACGATCAGCGTGACCGCCGAAGCCAGCGCCAGCCCGACCGCGAGTTCGAACCGCCCCGGGCCGACCAGCAGGGAGAAGACGATCCACGGGGCCATCCCGACGACCGGGTTCTCCAGGAGACCCGACAGCGGTCCGGATGCCGCGCCCTTCGCGTCGGTCTGCACCCTTCAAGCCTGCGCGCCCGGCGGGCGACCGGCCAATCGGGGCCGGAGCGCCGCCGGGCGCGGGGGACGGAGGTCGGGGTCAGCCCACCGGGACCGCGGTGCGGACGGAGGCCGCCTCGACGAGGGCGGACATCACCCTCGTGTCCGTGTCCCGCTCCGGGTGCCACTGGACACCCACCACCCACTGCTCGGAGCCGGGCAGTTCGATCGCCTCCACCGTGCCGTCCAGCGCGTACGCCGAGGCGACCAGGCCGCGGCCCAGGCGGTCGACGGCCTGGTGGTGGTAGGTCGGGACCTGCGCCTCCTCCGGGACCAGCTCCGCGTAGCGGGTGCCCGGGACCGGGCGGACCGGGTGCCAGGAGGTGACGCCGGGGGTGTCGACGTGGCCGTCGATGTGCTGGATCAGCGTGCCGTCCAGGGCCACGTTCAGCGCCTGCATGCCCCGGCAGATGCCCAGGAGGGGTGTGCCCGACTCGAGCGCCGCCGCGATCAGGGCGAGTTCCCACTGGTCGCGGACGGTGGCCGGGGCGCCCGTGCGCGGGTCGCGTACGGCCCCGTAGCGGACCGGGTCCACGTCGGGGCCGCCCGCGACGACCAGGCCGTCCACCCGGCTCAGCACCTCCGCCGCCGCCGCGGGCTCGTCCGGCGGGAGCAGCACGGCCGCGCCGCCCGCCGCCTGGACGAGCTCGTAGTACCCGGACGGTACGAGGGACGTCGGCAGGTCCCACACCCCGTAGCGGGTGGATTCCTCGACGTAGGTGGTGATGCCGATGAGCGGCCTGGGCACTTCGATACCTCCGGACGGGCGCAGAGCTGAGGGGCGGGGCAGGGGTGGAGCGGGGCGGGACAAGGGCAGGATTTCAGTCGCGGGTCAGTTCCGCCTCGGCTTCCGCCAGAGCCGCGAACTCCTCCTCGGGGGCCGAGGCCACGAGGTGGTGCCGACTGTAGAACGCGAAGTAGGCCAGGGCGACGGCGTACACGGCCAGCGCGATGAATGCCGCGTCCTTGTCCACCAGGAAGGTGGCGACCAGGGCCGAGAGGGCGAGCACGAAGGCCACCGAGGAGGTCACCACCCCGCCGGGGGTGCGGTACGGCCGCTCCAGGCCGGGCTCCCGGCGGCGCAGCACGATGTGGGAGAGGGCCATCAGGGCGTAGGAGATGGTCGCGCCGAAGACCGCGATGTTGAGCATCCGCGCGCCGTTCCCGGTGGCCGCGGCGAGGGCGAAGCCGATCGCGCCGGGGATGACCAGACCCAGGTACGGGGCCTTGCGCTGGGAGGTCAGGGAGAGGAAGCGGGGCAGGTAGCCGGCCCGGGAGAGGGCGAAGAGCTGGCGCGAGCCCGCGTAGATGAGGGAGAAGAAGGAGGCCACCAGGCCGGCGAGGCCCGCGTAGTTCACGAAGCGGCTCAGGGCGGTCGGGCCGCCGTCCCCCTCCAGGGCCACCACCAGGGGGTTTCCGGCGGTCTTGACGGCGTCCGCGCCCTGCGCGCCGGTCGCGGCGAAGAAGGTGATCAGCGCGAGCAGGGCGAGGATGCCCATGGAGATGGCCAGCGCCTTCGGCATGGAGCGGACGGGGTCCTTGGCCTCCTCGGCGGCCAGCGGTACGCCTTCCACCCCGAGGAAGAACCACATGCCGAAGGGGAACGCCGCCCAGATGCCCAGGACGCCCAGCGGCAGCCAGGAGCTCGAGCCGAAGGCCCCCGGGTCGACGGGGATGTCGTTCAGGCCGTCGGCGCTGAACTCGGTGAAGGCGCCCACCGCGAAGATCAGCAGCGCGGCCACGGCGACGGCCGTCACGACGAGGCTGAAGCGCAGCGCCTCGCCGACGCCCCACAGGTGCACGCCGATGAAGATCACGAAGCAGCCGAGGTAGACCGGCCAGCTGGAGGTGAGGCCGAAGAGGCCGAGGGACTCCACGTAGTCGCCGATGAAGATGACGATCGCCGCCGGGGCCAGGATGTACTCGATGAGGATCGCGGTGCCGGTGAGGAAGCCGCCCCAGGGGCCCAGCGCGCGGCGGGCGAAGCCGTAACCGCCGCCCGCCGTCGGCAGGATGGTGGACAGTTCGGCGAGGGAGAAGACGAGGCAGGCGTACATCGCCCCCATGAGGACGGTGGCGATGGCGAGTCCGCCGAAGCCGCCCTTGTCGAGGCCGACGTTCCAGCCGGAGAAGTCCCCGGAGACGACGTACGCGACGCCGAGGCCGGTCAGCAGCAGCCAGCCGGCGCTGCCGCGGCGCAGCGTGCGGCGCTCCAGATAGTCGTCCCCGCCCTCGGGGGAGTCGGTTGTTCCGGGCGCGGCTTTCAGCCGTGCCGCGACGTCGTCGGCCATCGTGCGCTCCTGCCTGCGGGCGATGCTGCAATGGTTGTGCTGCGTACCTTTGCCGCAGGAGAGTGGAGTGCGCAAGACCTCTGCGTTAAACGGAAGTTACGAAGCCCTCTCCCGCCGGGTCACGCGAGGAACCCGCGCAGCAGGGCGGCCGTGCCGCAGCAGTGCTCGCGCATGGTCTCCCGGGCCCCGGCGGCGTCCCGGTCCAGGACCGATTCCACCAGCGCGGTGTGCTGCTGCTGGGAGTGCTCCAGGTTCCGCACGAGCAGGGGGATGCAGTCCAGCAGGTCGTTGACCGTGGCCCGGACCGCCGCGTACTGGGCCGTCAGGGTCGCGGACCCGGCCAGTTCGCACAGGGTGAGGTGGAAGAGGGTGTCCTGGCGGCGGTAGTCGGCGAGCGGGGCGTCGTGGGTGGCGGCCAGCGCCCCGAGGAGCCGGTCCGTGGCCTCCTCGGTCAGCCCCTGGGAGGCGCACAGTCCGGCCGCCCCCACCTCCAGGACCTCGCGGAAGCGCAGTACGTCCTCGATGTCCACGCCCGCGACGCGCCGGCGCAGCTCCTCCTCGGCGCCGCCCGCGGGGGTGTCGGGGCGCGGCAGCACAAACGTTCCGCCGTACCGGCCGCGCCGGGCCTCCACCAGCCCCTGGTCTTGGAGCACCTTCAGCACCTCGCGCAGCGTGACCCGGCTGATTCCCATCCGTTCCGCCAGCTCGCGCTCGGGCGGGAGCCGTTCGCCGCCCGAGACCAGACCCAGCCGGACCACCTGGAGGATCTGCTCCAGGGCCTCCTCGAAACCGTTGCCCGCCCGCACCTGTCGCAGTACGGGATCCAGCCGCCGCGCGGCGTCCCCTTCGCTCGCCGTGTCGGTCATCTTGGCTCCTCCCCTTCCCAAGCAATGGTTCTGTTCAATACCTTAGGCCCACTCGGCTCACCGAAGGAGAGAATCCAGTGGTAGACCGCAAGCCGCCGCTCGCGCCCGAGGAGCTCCGTGCCCTCGTCGCCAGCGGTGAGATCGACACAGTCGTCCTGGCCTTCCCCGACATGCAGGGGCGGCTCCAGGGCAAGCGGTTCGCCGCACAGTTCTTCCTCGACGATGTCCTCGCGCACGGCACCGAGGGCTGCAACTACCTGCTCGCCGTCGACACCGACATGAACACCGTCGACGGCTACGAGATGTCCTCCTGGGACCGGGGCTACGGCGACTTCGCCATGCACCCCGACCTCGCCACCCTGCGCCGGATCCCCTGGAACCCGGGCTCCGCCTTCGTCCTCGCCGACCTCGCCTGGAACGACGGCTCGCCCGTCGTCGCCGCGCCCCGGCAGATCCTGCGCCGCCAGCTGGAGCGCCTCGCCGAGCTCGGCTACACGGCGATGGTCGGCACCGAGCTGGAGTTCATGGTCTTCCAGGACACTTACGAGCAGGCCTGGAACGCCGGCTACCGCGGCCTGACCCCCGCCAACCAGTACAACATCGACTACTCCGTCCTCGGGACCGGCCGCATCGAACCGCTGCTGCGCCGCATCCGCAACGAGATGCAGGCCGCGGGCCTGGTCGTCGAGTCGGCGAAGGGGGAGTGCAACCTCGGCCAGCACGAGATCGCCTTCCGCTACGACGAGGCGCTGACCACCTGCGACCAGCACTCCGTCTACAAGACCGGGGCGAAGGAGATCGCCTCCCAGGAAGGCGTCTCGCTCACCTTCATGGCCAAGTTCGACGAGCGCGAAGGCAACTCCTGCCACATCCACCTCTCGCTGAACGACACCGACGGACGCAACGCCATGGCCGGAGACGGGCCAGGGGGAATGTCACCGGTGATGCGGCACTTCCTGGCCGGCCAGCTGGCGGCGCTGCGCGACTTCTCCCTTCTCTACGCCCCCAACATCAATTCGTACAAGCGTTTCCGGCCCGGATCCTTCGCGCCCACCGCGGTCGCCTGGGGGGTGGACAACCGGACCTGCGCGCTCCGCGTGGTCGGCCACGGCCGCTCCATGCGCTTCGAGAACCGCCTCCCCGGCGGCGACGTCAACCCGTACCTCGCCGTCGCCGGCCTGGTCGCGGCCGGGCTCTACGGCATCGAGAACCGGCTGGAACTCCCCGAGGTGTGCGCGGGCAACGCCTACACCGCCGACTACGCGCACGTCCCCGCGACCCTGCGGGAGGCCGCCGAGCTCTGGGAGAACAGCGAGATCGCCAAGGCCGCCTTCGGCCCGGAAGTGGTCGCCCACTACCGCAACATGGCCCGCGTCGAACTCGACGCCTACGACTCCGCGGTGACCGACTGGGAGCTGCGCCGCTCCTTCGAACGCCTGTAGCCGCAGCACGCCACCGCACGCCACCGAACGAAACTGTGAGGCACCACGTGTCCGATGTGCTGGCCCCCCTCGATCTCGAGGTTCTGAATCCGGCCACCGAGGAAACCGTCGCCATCGTCCCGGCCGCCACACGGGACGATGTCGACGCCGCCGTCGCCCGGGCCGCTGCGGCCCAGCGCGCCTGGGCGGCGGCCGCCCCCGCGGACCGCGCGCGGCTGCTGCGCCGCTTCGCCGCGGTCGTCGACGCGAACATCGGGGAACTGGCCCTGCTGGAGGTCCGCGAAGCCGGCCACACCATCGGCAACGCCCGCTGGGAAGCGGGCAACGTACGCGACCTGCTCGACTTCGCCGCCGGGGGAGTGGAGCGCCTCTCCGGCCGCCAGATCCCCGTCGCCGGCGGCATCGACGTCACCTTCCTCGAACCCCTCGGCGTGATCGGCGTGATCGCCCCCTGGAACTTCCCCATGCCGATCGCAGCCTGGGCCGTGGCCCCGGCCCTGGCCGCGGGCAACGCCGTCATCCTCAAGCCCGCCGAGACCACCCCCCTCACGGCGCTGCGCCTCGCCGAACTCGCCCTCGAGGCCGGGATCCCCCAGCACCTCTTCCAGGTGCTCCCCGGCCGCGGGGACGTCGCCGGCGACGCACTCGTCGAACACCCGGGCGTCGCCAAGATCGTCTTCACCGGCTCCACCCGCGTCGGCAAGCAGATCATGGCCAAGTGCGCCGACCGGGTGAAGCGCGTCACCCTCGAACTCGGCGGGAAGAGCCCCAACATCGTCTTCGCCGACGCCGACCTGGAAGCGGCGGCCGCCGCTGCGCCGATGGCCTTCCTCGACAACACCGGCCAGGACTGCTGCGCCCGCACCCGGATCCTCGTACAGCGCTCCGCCTACGACCGGTTCCTGGAGCTCCTCGCCCCCGGCATCGAGTCCGTCATCGTCGGCGACCCGCTCGACGAGAAGACCCAGATGGGTCCGCTCATCTCGCGCGCCCAGCTGGAGCGCGTCCGCTCCTACGTCACCGGCGACCTCACCGCGATCCGCGGCAAGGCCCCCGAGGGCCCCGGCTTCTGGTACCCCCCGACCCTCGTCACGGACGTCGCCCCCACCGCGCCCGTGGCCGCCGAGGAGGTCTTCGGCCCGGTCGCCGTCGTCCTGCCCTTCGAGGACGAGGAGGACGCCGTACGCCTGGCCAACGCGACCGAGTACGGCCTCTCCGGCTCCCTCTGGACCCGCGACATCGGGCGGGCGCTGCGCGTATCGCGCGCCGTCGCCGCGGGCAACCTGTCCGTCAACTCCCACAGCAGCGTCCGCTACTGGACCCCCTTCGGCGGATACAAGCAGTCCGGACTCGGCCGCGAGCTCGGACCCGACGCCCTCACCGCTTTCACCGAGACCAAGAACGTCTTCATCAGCACGGAGGCCTGAAGCACATGAGCACTGAAGAGATCGTCTGCCGCCGCCTGGTCGGCCGTACCGCCGTCATCACCGGAGCCGGCAGCGGCATCGGCCTCGCCACCGCACGCCGCCTTGCATCCGAGGGCGCCAACGTCGTCTGCGGCGACATCGACGAGACCGCCGGCAAGGCCGCGGCCGAAGAGGTCGGCGGGACCTTCGTGAAGGTGGACGTCACCAGCCCCGAGGACGTCGAGGCGCTGTTCAGGACCGCCTTCGACACCTACGGCTCCGTCGACATCGCCTTCAACAACGCGGGCATCTCGCCCCCGGACGACGACTCGATCCTCACCACCGGCCTGGAGGCCTGGAAGCGGGTCCAGGACGTCAACCTCACCTCCGTCTACCTCTGCTGCAAGGCCGCACTGCCCTACATGCAGCGCCAGGGCCGCGGCTCCATCATCAACACCGCCTCCTTCGTGGCCATCATGGGGGCCGCCACCTCCCAGATCTCCTACACCGCCTCCAAGGGCGGCGTCCTCGCCATGTCCCGCGAGCTCGGCGTGCAGTTCGCCCGCGAGGGGATCCGCGTCAACGCCCTGTGCCCGGGGCCCGTGAACACCCCGCTCCTGCAGGAGCTGTTCGCCAAGGACCCCGAGCGCGCGGCCCGCCGCCTCGTGCACATCCCGCTCGGCCGCTTCGCCGAGCCCACCGAGATCGCCGCGGCCGTCGCCTTCCTCGCCAGCGACGACTCCTCCTTCATCAACGCCACCGACTTCCTCGTCGACGGCGGCATCTCCGGCGCGTACGTCACCCCGCTGTAGCCCGACCCGCACCACCGGCCCGTACCACCGGCCTTCCCCCAGCCGGGCGCCCCGCAAGGCGCCCGGCTGTGCCGTATCCCCACCCCCCCGAATCCCCCCGAGGAGCAGCATGCGCAGGAACAGAACCGCCTCCCTCGCCCTCATGGCCGCGACCGGCTCCGGACTCCTCCTGGCGGCACCCGCCCAGGCGGACCCGGGCTCCTGCCGACGGGCGGTCGTCGGACCCGGCTGGTACGGGGACAACCAGGCCCGCCTCCAGCAACTCGTCGACCGGTACGGCACCTGCGGCGGACGGCGGCACAGGCCGGTGGCCGTCTTCGACTGGGACAACACCGTCGTCAAGAACGACGTCGGCGACGCGACCATGTACTGGCTGCTGCGCAACGGGAAGATCCGCCGCCCGGCCGACTGGTCCGCCACCAGCCGCTTCCTGACCCCCGCGGCCGCCACCGCCCTCGACGCCGCCTGCACCCCCCTCGCCCGCACCGGCGAGCCGCTGCCCACCGGGACCCCGGAGGGAGCCGGCTGCGCCGACGAGATCAACGCCGTCTACGGCACCGTCGCCACCCGGGCCGGCGCCCCCGCCTTCGCGGGCTGGGACCGCCGCACCACCGAGCCCTCGTACTCCTGGCTGGCCCAGCTGATGCAGGGCTGGACCGCCCGCGACGTCCGCGGCTTCGCCGCCGCCGCCCGCACCGAGAACCTCGCCGCGCCCATCGGCGCCACCCAGCAGGTCGGCACGGGCACCGCCACCGGCTGGGTCCGCTACTACGACCAGCAGAAGGACCTGGTCAACACCCTGCGCCGGGCCGGCTTCGACGTCTGGATCAGCTCGGCCTCACCGCAGCCCGTCGTCGAGGTGTGGGCCAAGGGCGTGGGCATCGACGCGGACCACGTCATCGGCATCCGCAACACGACCACCCGCGGCGGGAAGCTCACCTCCCGCCTCCAGGGCTGCGGCTCCGTCCCCGACGGCGCCGACACGATGATCACGTACATCGACGGCAAGCGCTGCTGGATCAACCAGGAGGTCTTCGGCGTGCGCGGCGCGGACGCCGAGAAGGTCCAGCCGCCCGCCCGCCGCCAGGTGTTCGCCGCCGGCGACTCCGACACCGACGTCTCGTTCCTGCGCGACGCGACCGCCCTGCGGCTCGTCCTCAACCGCAACAAGAACGAGCTCATGTGCCGGGCGTACGAGAACGGCGACGGCCGCTGGATCGTCAACCCCATGTTCATCGAGCCGAAGAAGCAGAAGACCACGCCCTACCCGTGCGCGACGACCGGCTACGTCGACCACGACGGCACCAAGGGCCCGGTCCTGCGCCCCGACGCGAGCGTCGTCCCGGACCAGACGGACTCCGTGTACTGAGTACGAGGTCTAGAGGAAGGTCTTCCCCTCGCCCCGGTACGTCGGCGCACTGCCCGTCACCCCGTCGCCCTCGACGAAGTGCAGGGTGTCGAACCGCTCGCACAGCTCACCGGCCTTCGCGTGCCGGAACCACACCCGGTCGCCGATCAGCAGGTCGTCGGCCGGGCTGCCGAGCAGCGGGGTCTGGACCTCGCCCGCGCCCTCCTGGGGGTCGTAGCGCAGCCCCTGCGGCAGGTACGGCACGGGCGAGCGGTCGGCGCCGGCCGCGCCCGAGGCCGGGTACCCGCCCCCGAGGACCGTCACCACGCCCACCCCGGGCCGCCGGACCACCGGCTGCGCGAACAGCGCCGCCGGACGCCCGCTGAACCTCGTGTAGTTGTCGAACAGCCGCGGCAGGTACAGCCCCGACCCGGCGGCGATCTCGGTGACCGCGTCCTCGGCCGCGGTCTCCGCGACGCTCCCCGTCCCGCCCCCGTTGACGAACTCCAGGTCCGGCACCACGGCCCGTACGGCCCGCACCACCTCGGCCCGCCGCGCCGCCAGCTCCTTGCGGGCCGCGCCCTGCATCAGCCGGATCGCGCGCGAGCGCAGCGGCCGGCCGGCCAGCGAGTCCCCGACCCCGGCGACGTGGCCCTCGTACGCCATCAGGCCGACCACCCGGAACCCGGGCCGCTCGCCCACCGCGCGCGCCAGCTCCGCCAGCTGCGCGGGCTCCCTGAGCGGCGAGCGCCGCGCCCCGACCCGGACCCGCCCGCCGAACAGCTGCAGCGAGGTGTCCAGTTCGAGGCAGACCCGGATCTCCTCGGAACCGCCGTCGCGGGCCCCGTCGACGATCTCCAGCTGCGCGGGATCGTCCACCATCACCGTCACGGCGGCGGCCAGCTTGGCGTCCCCGGCCAGCTCCGCGAATCCGGCCCGGTCCACGGACGGATAGGCGAGCAGCACGTCCTCGAAGCCCGCGCGGGCCAGCCAGATCGACTCCGCCAGCGTGTACGACATGATCCCGGCGAACCCGGGCCGCGCCAGTACGCGTTCCAGCAGCGCCCGGCACCGCACGGACTTGCTGGCCACGCGCACCGGCTTGCCGCCCGCCCGGCGGACCAGGTCGTCTGCGTTGGCGTCGAACGCCTCGAGGTCCACGATGGCCAGCGGCGCGTCGAGATGCGCGGTCGCCCGGTCGTACCGGGCCCGGTCGGAAGACATGGCGGCAGCTTGCCAGAGGTCTCTACCGGTGGGTAGGGGTATCCGCTCCCCGGGACGGAGCAGGGCCTCGGACGAACCCCGTAAAGTATCGGGAAGGCAGCCGTACGGAACGGGGGGCGGAGCCGCCGGATGACCACGACGACACCGCGCACCGCGATCACGGCCGAGCCCGACCCGGACCAGCCCCCCGCACCCCGCCCCGGCCGGGGCCCCGCACGGCTGCTGGCCGCAGCGGTGTGCGCGACCCTCGGCACCGGCCTCCTCGCCGGAGCCGGCCTCACCGTCTGGTCCGAGCACCGTGCCACGCACCGCCCGCCCTCAGCCGACGCCGCCTACGACAAGGCCCGTTCGCTGTGGCACTCCAGCCCCGTCGACGGCCTCCTGCCGCCCGTCCTCGCAGGCCCCGCGGCCGGACCCGGCGGCGCCGACCGCAGCTGGACCCGCGTCGCCCTGGCCCCCGACGCCGACTGCGCCGCCGCCCTCTCCGCCGACTGGCAGCACCTGCTGGCCGCCACCGGATGCACCCGCGTGCTCCGCGCCACCTACACCGACGCCACCGGCAGCTCCCTGATCACCGTCGGCCTGGTCTTCACCCCGGCCGACGCCCCCTCGATGGCCGCGCTCACCGGGCAGCTCGCGGCCCCGCCCGCCTACGGCTTCACCGACGCACAGCGCGCCGCCTGGACCGCCTCCGTGCTCCCCGACGCCCCCGTCGTGCTCTACACGGTGTCCGCCTTCGCCGACGGCCGCCACCTGGAAACGCCCCTGCCCGCCGAGGACCTGATGAAGAAGGACGCCACGGCCCCCGCCGCCCGGGCCGGGCTCGGCCACGAGGCCAAGGGCCTCGCCGGCCGCGTCGCCGCAGCCGTACGCACCCTGACCGCCCCGCCCACCCCGGCGCCGGCCCGATGAGGCCGGCCCGCCGTACGGCCGCCCTCGCGCTCGCCGCCCTCCTCGCGACCGGCGCCGCCGCGCCCACCGCCGCCGCGGACACCATCCGGGACCGCGAGTGGGGCCTGCTGGCCCTGCGTGCCGAGGAGGCCTGGGGCACCACCCGCGGCGACGGGGTCACCGTCGCCGTCCTCGACACCGGGGTCGACGACTCCCACCCCGACCTCGCGGGCCAGGTCCAGGACGGCACCGACCTCGTCGGCATGGGCGCCGGCCGCGGCGACCGCTCCTGGGCCCGCCACGGCACCGCGATGGCCGGCATCATCGCCGGCCACGGCCACGGCCCCAACCGGAGCCAGGGCGTGCTCGGCGTCGCCCCGCAGGCGAAGATCCTGCCGGTCAGGGTGATCCTCGAGGAGGGGGACCCGGGCCGCGCCCAGGCCCGCGAGTCCAAGGGCGGCGCCCTCGCCGAGGGCATCCGCTGGGCCGCCGACCACGGCGCCGACGTGATCAACCTGTCCCTCGGCGACGACAGCGACTCCGCGCACCACGAGGCGGGGGAGGACGAGGCCGTCCAGTACGCGCTCTCCAAGGGCGTGGTCGTCGTCGCCTCCGCGGGCAACGGGGGCGAGAGCGGCGACCGGGTCTCCTACCCGGCCGCCTACCCGGGCGTGATCGCCGTGACCGCCGTCGACCGGCGCGGCCGGAAGGCCAAGTTCTCCACCCGCAACTGGTACGCCACCGTCAGCGCCCCCGGCGTGGACGTGGTCATCGCCGACCCGGACCGCTCCTACTACGAGGGCTGGGGCACCAGTGCCGCGGCGGCCTTCGTCTCCGGCGCGGTGGCCCTGGTCAGGTCCGCCCACCCGGAACTGTCCCCGGCCCAGATCAAGAAGCTGCTGGAGGACACCGCCTCCGACTCCCCGGCCGGCGGACGCGACGACGCCCGCGGCCACGGGATGGCCGACCCGGCCGCCGCCCTGCAGATGGCGGAGGCGATGCGCCCGCAGGCCCCGGTGCCCACCCCGGTCCCGGCCGGGCGGACCTACTTCGGCTCCGGCCCCGACCCGGTCCGCCCGCCCGAGCGCGCCGCCCGGCTCGGCCCCCCGGCGGCGGCCGTCGCGGGGGCGGCGCTGCTCGCGCTGGCCTGCGTACTGGCCCGCCGCCCGCGCCGGGGCACGCGGCGGGACGCGCGCGCCGCACAGTAGGGTCGGACCGACCGTGGCGAACGAGGCGAACGTGGGACAAGTGGCGAACAAGAACATTCCCGACCCGGGCTTCTCCGACGACGACGGCTCCGCGGACCCCCGCCTGACCGCGGCCCTGGCCGCCTGGTCCGGGGACCGGGCCAAGGAGCCCGAGGTGCTCGCGGCGCTGAAGGGCGCGCGGCTGCTCGTCCCGGTCGTCGCCGTGCTCGGCGAGGTGGAGACCGACCCGGAGACCGGGCTCAAGCGGGAGAAGACCAGCGACATGGCCGTCCCCACGCTGAGGGCGGGCGACCGGAGGGCGCTGCCCGCCTTCACCTCGATCGCCTCGCTCGCGCTGTGGGACCCGGCGGCCCGGCCGGTGGCCGTCCCGCTGCACCAGGCCCTGGCGGCCGCCGCGCACGAGAAGGCCGACACCGTGGTGCTCGACCTGGCCGGCCCGGTCACCTACCAGCTCACCGGCGCCGCGCTGCTCGCGCTCGCCGAGGGCCGCACCGACGCCGACCCGCTGACCGATCCCGCCGTACGGGAAGCCGTACGGGCCGTCGTGGCGGCCGAGCCGGCCGTGGTCCGGGCCCACCTGGGCCGGGGCGGCGCCGACGCCGACGGCACCCTCGCCGTCGTGCTCGCCGCGGGCGCCGAGCCCCCCGCGGCCGCGCGCCGGGTCGCTCAGGCGCTGGCGGCCGACGAGACCCTGCGGGCCCGCCTGGTGCGCGGGCTGGACCTGGCGCTGCTCCCGCCCGACGGGCCGGTCCCGCCGGGGCAGCCGCTGCTGCGCCGCTGAACGACGAGAGGGGCCGGGCCCCCGGCCGCGCCGTGCGGCGGGGGGCCCGCGCCCGGGTGGGCGGGGGGCGGGGGGGGGGAGGGGGGGGCCGGCGGGGACGGGGGCCCGGGACG
>NZ_JBITTH010000044.1:0-55390 GCF_044541755.1 Streptomyces sp. NPDC085524 | reverse complement strand
CCTCCTCCATGACCGCGTCCGACGGCCGTCGAGAGGAGAAAAGTGACCAGACAGCGGCTATGTCGAGGTGTACTCACGTCAGAGCCGGTCGGCGATCGAAACGCCTGACGTTATGCCCTAATTTGGCTGTTATGGGTGTGGGTTGGTGGGGGCGGTCTCGTCCTGACACGACTACACCTCGGCCAGGGCGAGCATTCGCCCCTTTGGGCCCCTGATCGGCGCCATTTCGTGGTCTCTCAGCCCCGGACGGGGGTCAGCCGCGTGATCGAGGAGCGCGTAGCGATCGATGGCGGCTTATGACCAGCCCCAGACGGGCCGCAGACGCCGAGACGGAGAAGCGCGTAGCGATCTGGCGCGCCACGCCGGAGCGGGGGCCGAGCATCGCCGATACGGCTGGTTGTTTGCCTTCCGCCCGGCCCGTTCTTTTGGGGGTTTCCCGGCAGTCCTTGTCTTTCCGTGGCGGGACGGCCTGTCAAGAGTGGAGCGAAGCGACATCGCGCAGCGACGCGACGAAGGAGCGCTCTTGACAGGCCGTTTCGACACGGAAAGACAAGGACTGCCGGGAAACCCCCAAGCCCTCTCTGATTCCGCCCGGCCGAAGTCCCGCCTTCCCCCGGCCCCGCCCGTCCAGGCAAAGCGGCTCGCGACCACTTCCCCCGAGCGGGGCCCGAAGACGCAAAACCCCCTCCCGTGCGGGCGCCGGCCCCCACCCACCCGCACTCGGGGGCGGGTGGGCAAACGCTGTCCCGGGAGGGGGCTCGAGGGGGGTGAAGTCCCGCGCGCGGGAAGCCGTACCCCCGCCCCTACAGGTAGTCCTCCAGGCGGCCTATGCGGTAGCCCTGTTCCTGGATGCGCTGGAGCATGCGGGTCGTCATCTGGATCTCCGTCGAGCCCTTGAGCTCGGAGGGGCCGCGGAAGTGGGCCAGGATGATGTCGCCCGGTTTGAGGGCCGAGCCCTCGGCGTACTGGAAGTTGTTGATCTGCATCGAGACCTTCCACAGCACCACGGACGAGACTCCGCACTCCGAGGCTGCTCGGAGGGTGTCGTCGTTGTAGTTGCCGAAGGGCGGGCGGAAGAGCGGTGGGCGCTTGCCGAAGCGCTTCTCCAGGCGCTCCTGCTGGCCGCATATCTCGCGCTTCTGCGCCTCGTAGGAAAGGGTCCGCAGATTCGGGTGGGTCAGGGTGTGGTTGTTTATCGTGCTCGCGGAACCGTTGTCGCGGAGCTTCTCGAAGTGGCCGTAGTCCGAGGCCGCCACACTGTCCGTCAGGAACATGCTGATCGGCAGCTTGAGATCGGCCGCCATCTTGAGGAACTCGGGGTCCTTCTCGGCACCGTCGTCGAAGGTCAGGAACACGACCTTCTCGCCGGCCGGGACGGGTATTCGGTCTATGACCGGCACCTTGCCGGGGGCCGCCTTCGGTATCTGCGGCTTCTGCGCGGGCTTCGGCGCGTACTGGACGGGGGCGGTCAGGCCCCATTTCTTGTACGCCTCGTCCGAAGCGGCGTTGGGAGACCCGGTGTCTGCAGACGGGGCCGCCGGGCCGGTGCTGGAGCCGGTGCCCCCGCTCTCGTTCGCCGGCTTCTCTTCCGCCGTCTTGCGACCCAGCCGCTCGATGGGGTCCACACTGTCCCCGCACCCCGTCAGGGACAGCGCGAGCACGCCGGCGGCGAGCGTTCCGGCTGCGAACCGGCGCGCGGGTCCTCGCCGCGCAGTTGCGTGGCGGCGGAGTCCTCTGTGCATCTGTTACGTCCTGCGCTTTCTGCGGTTGTCCGTGGCGGGAGTCGCACCGACCCGGTTCGGGCTCGGCACACACGCGGAAGCATGGACGGCCGAGCCCGCACACATCTTTCGACCACATCTAAGAAGCCGGCAGATAGTCCTCCAGCCGTGCCACGGCATACCCCTTGTCCGTGACGGTCTTCATGACATGACGGATCATGTCAGGCATCGTGCCCTTCCAGTCCTCCTTACCGCGGAAGTGCGTGAGGATGATGTCACCGGGGTGCAGATCCCGGTCCCACTCCCGGTAGTCCATCCGGTTCGTGAACGCCTCGGCGTTCCACAGCGGGACGGCCTTGATGCCGCAGGACTTCGCCGCCTTCAGCGTGTCCTGGTTGTAGTTGCCGTACGGCGGCCGGAAGAGGCTCGGGCGCTTGCCGAACTCCTTCTGGATCGTGTCCTGCTGACCGCAGATCTCCTCGCGCTGCTTCTCGTACGAGAGCGCCGGCATGTAGCGGTGGTTGAGCGTGTGGTTGTTCAGCGTGACGCCCGCGGCCTGCATCTGCTTGAAGTACGGGTAGTTGTCGCGCACGAGGTAGTCGCTGAGGAAGGCCGTGTACGGGATCTTCAGCTCCTGCATCATCTTCAGGAACTCGGGGTCCTTCTCCGCACCGTCGTCGATGGTCAGGAAGACGACCTTGTCCTCCGTCGGAACGGTGGTGAAGACCGGCGGCAGGTTCTCCTGGTCCTCCACCTCGAAGCCGTCGCGGGTGGTGATCTCCGGCTTCGTCTTCGGCGCCGCCGGGGCGGTGAGCGGCGTCTTGGCCAGGCGCCACTTCTTCGCCGCGGCGATGCGCGCCTGCTGGGCCGCCTTCAGCTGCTCCGCCTGCGAGACGACGGCGCCGGCCGCGCCCTCCGCGCCCTTGGCGGTCTTGGCCTTCCCGGCCTTCTCGGCCTCGCCGGAGCCGGTGGAGCCGCACGCCGTCCCGAGGGCGGCGACGAGCAGGGCAGCCAGTGCCACCCCGAACCGGCCGTGCGGGATCGCCGCATACCGGTGACCGTGTTGCGCCTTATCTTCCTTTTGTCCGACTAGCTGCATAGCTGCGCATACTGGCACCTGGGAAGCGGCCTCCCGGGAAGACACCGCGAGGGGCCGCGCACCTTCCTCCGAGTGGCCCACAGACGGGCCCGGGGCCGGCCCCCGGCAGGAACGCGGCCGGGCACACGGCCGGGCCCGCACCGGGCCGCGCACCGGCCGTCGCCGACAATGGAGGCGTGACCCCCGAAGACTTCGCCGCCCTCCTCACCCCCGAGGGCCGCGCCCTCCTCGACGCGCTCCGCGACTACGACCCCGCCCAGGAGCTGGCCGTGGCCACCCGGCTGCGCCGCGAGCACCCCGCCGGGCTGGTCTCGGCCGCACTCGGGCAGGCCAGGCTGCGGCAGCGTGCGGTGGCGAAGTTCGGCGAGGAGGACGCCTTCCGGATGTACTTCACCTCCGGCGGCGGGGAGATGGCCACCCGCGCCTCCGTGGCCTCGTACCGTGCCCGGCGGCTGGCGGACCTCGGCGTGCGCAGCGTCGCCGACCTGTGCTGCGGCATCGGCGGGGACGCGCTCGCGCTGGCGCGGCTCGGCATCCGGGTGCTCGCGGTCGACCGCGACCCGCTGACCTGCGCCGTCGCGCGGGCCAATGCCGAGGCGCTGGGCCTGGCGGACCTGATCGAGGTCCGGGAGGCCGATGTGACGGAGGTGGACACGTCCGGCTGTGACGCCGTGTTCATCGATCCCGCCCGGCGCGGCGGACGGGGGCGGGTCTTCGACCCGGAGTCCTACTCGCCGCCACTGTCCTGGGCCGTCGCCGCCGCCCGTACGGCCGAGTACGCCGCCATCAAGATCGCCCCCGGGATCCCGCACGAGGCCGTGCCCGAGGAGGCCGAGGCGGAGTGGATCTCCGACCAGGGGGACGTGAAGGAGGCCGTGCTCTGGTTCGGCACCGCGCCCGGTACGGTGCGCGCCACCCTGCTCCCCGGGCCGCGCGGGCTGCACACCGCCGATCCGCTGCCGGATCCGGAGGCGGGGCCGGTGGGCCGCTGGCTGTACGAGCCGGACGGCGCCGTGATCCGCGCGCACCTCGTCGCGGAGGTCGCCGAGCAGCTGGACGGCCGGCTCATCGACCCGACCATCGCCTACGTGACCGCGGACGAGCTGCGCGCGACGCCGTTCGCGACGGCGTACGAGATCACCGACGTGCTGCCGTTCGGTCTGAAGAAGCTGAAGGCGCTGCTGCGCGAGCGCGAAGTCGGCGTCCTGACCGTGAAGAAGCGGGGTTCGGCGATCGAGCCGGAGGAACTGCGCAAGAAGGTCAAGCCGCAGGGGCCGAACTCGGCGACGGTGTTCCTGACGCGGGTGGCGGGTGCCCCCTCGATGCTGATCGGCGCCCCCGCCGTGCCGCCCTCGGCGGAGCCCGCGCGCTGACCCGGCCGAACGGCTGCCGTGACCGTCGCCCGTGGGGAAGCGCTGACGGACGGCGCCGCGGCCCCGCCCCGTGAGCCGCGGGGGCGGTGTCGGACCCTTGTCCTAGCCTCGGCTGTGGGGGACCCCCACCTCGTTCCGTCGCACCGCCCCGGGAAGGCAGTCACCATGGCCTCGGCTCCGCAGAAGATCACCACGTTCCTGATGTTCGAGGGCAGGGCGGAGGAGGCGATGACCTTCTACGCCTCGCTGTTCGACGACGCCGAGATCGTCGACATCAGCCGGTACGACGCCGAGGGTCCGGGCGAGGCGGGCACGGTGAAGGTCGCCACGTTCGCGCTCGCCGGGCAGCGGTTCATGTGCATCGACAGCCACGTCAAGCACGGCTTCGGCTTCACCCCGGCGATGTCGCTGTTCGTGGAGTGCGAGAGCGCGGCCGAGCTCGACCGGCTCTACGCGGCCCTCGCCGAGCAGGGCTCGGAGTTGATGCCGGTGGGGTCGTACGGGTTCAGTGCCCGGTTCGGCTGGGTGAACGACCGCTTCGGCGTCTCGTGGCAGCTGAACCTGGCGTCCTGAGCGGGCCGGCCTCCCGACCGCGCGGCCGGCCTGCCTAGTGCTTCGGCCGGAAGGCGCGTACGGCCCAGCGGTAGTGGGTGACCGCCTTGGCGAGGCCCAGCAGGCCCGTGATCCACATGATCTGGCCCGTGCCCATGGTGTACGCGATCTCGCCGTACGCCGTCGGGTCCGGGCGGGCCGAGACCGCGGCGGCGAAGGCCACCCACAGCCCGGCGCCGCCGAGTGCGAGCGAGGACAGCAGCCAGACCAGGCTCATCCCGGGCGCCCGGAGCCTGGCGTCGGCGACCGGATCCGGGTCCGACTCCAGCCAGGCGTAGAGCAGTTGCCGCACCTGCCGGTCCTGCCGGATGCCCCGGGCCAGCCAGAACGCGGCCGGGATCAGCACGCCCACGCCGAGGACGGCGTAGATGAGGCCGTGGACGTACGAGAACATCTCGTGCCGCTCCAGGGCCATCCAGGCCATGGCGACGAAGGCCCAGCCGAGTACGAAGACGGCCGCGACGGCCCACAGGAGCAGCAGCCGTCCGATGCCCAGGCTGCGCCGGCTCAGGTCGTTCAAGAACCGCGCGCGGTCGGCCCGCAGGACGGCGTCGTCGAGCCAGGCGCGCAGATGCGCGGGCGGCGGCAGGGGCGGCAGGGCACTGCGAGGCATGCTCATGACCATATCTGCACCGCCCGCCCTCCCTACGGCGTGGTCTCGACCGACTCGAAGCGCCAGCGGTGCACCGCCCGCGTGATCAAGTCGGCGGCGGGCTCCGGAAGTTCGGGGAGCTGCGCCGCCACGCCCTCGGGCGCCTCCCACCAGGTGATGACGAGCACCCGGTCCTGCGGGGCTCGGAACACCTCGCGGCGCACCGGTTCCCGGGCGAGGACCTGGGCCCGCGCCCACTCCAGCAGCTCGTTGCCCCGGCCGTCGGCGGCCCGGGCCTCCCACATCAGCGCGACGGTGCTCACGAGTACAGGTTGTCCTTGCTCAGCTCGTGCACGTGATCGTGATCGTGATCGTGGGAGTGGGAGTGCCCGGCACCCGGCACGTGCGGGTCCGTCACCGGCAGGGAGGAGTCCGCCGACAGGTCCCAGTCCGAGGCCGCCCGGTTCCGCTTGACCATCTCCGCGCCCAGCGCCGCCACCATCGCGCCGTTGTCCGTGCACAGCTTCGGCCGCGGCACCCGCAGGATGATGCCCGCGGCGTCGCAGCGCTCCTGTGCCAGCGAACGCAGCCGGGAGTTGGCCGCCACGCCGCCGCCGATCATCAGGTGGTCGACGCCCTCGTCCTTGCACGCGCGGATCGCCTTGCGCGTCAGCACGTCCACCACGGCCTCCTGGAAGGACGCGGCGACATCGCGCACCGGGACCTCCTCGCCCGCGTTCCGCTTCGCCTCGATCCAGCGGGCGACGGCCGTCTTGAGCCCGGAGAAGGAGAAGTCGTACGCCGCGTCGCGCGGCCCCGTCAGCCCGCGCGGGAAGTTGATCGCCTTCGGGTCGCCTTCCTTGGCGAGCCGGTCGATGACCGGGCCGCCGGGGAAGCCCAGCTGCAGCACGCGCGCGATCTTGTCGAAGGCCTCGCCCGCGGCGTCGTCGATGGTCGCGCCGAGCGGCCGGACGTCGGAGGTGATGTCGGGGGCCAGCAGCAGCGAGGAGTGACCGCCGGAGACCAGCAGGGCCATCGTCGGCTCCGGCAGCGGCCCGTGCTCCAGCTGGTCGACGCAGATGTGCGAGGCGAGGTGGTTGACCCCGTAGAGCGGCTTGCCCAGTGCGTACGCGTACGCCTTGGCCGCCGAGACGCCCACCAGCAGCGCGCCGGCGAGGCCCGGGCCGGCCGTGACCGCGATGCCGTCGAGGTCGCGGGCGCTGACGTCGGCTTCCTTCAGGGCGCGGTCGATGGTCGGTACCATCGCCTCCAGGTGGGCGCGGGAGGCCACCTCGGGCACGACGCCGCCGAAGCGGGCGTGCTCGTCGACGCTCGACGCGATCGCGTCCGCGAGCAGGGTGGTGCCGCGGACGACGCCGACGCCGGTCTCGTCGCAGGAAGTCTCGATGCCGAGGACGAGCGGTTCGTCAGCCATTGCTCTCACTGCTCTCAGTTCGTGCTTGTGCGGGGTCGGTCAGTCGCATGACGACCGCGTCGATGTTGCCGGGCTGGTAGTAGCCGCGCCGGAAGCCGATCGGCTCGAAGCCGAAGCGCTCGTAGAGCTTCTGGGCGCGGGTGTTGTCGACCCGTACCTCCAGCAGCACCTCGGCGCACTCGAAGGCGGTGGCGGCGCGCAGCAGCTCGGTGAGGAGCCGCGCGCCGAGGCCGGTCCCCCACTGGTCGCGGGAGACGGCGATGGTCTGTACATCGCCCAGGTCGCCGGACGCGGCCAGTCCGGCGTATCCCACGATCCGGCCGGTCCCAGGGTCTTCGGCGACGACGTAGCGGCGCGTGCACCGCGGGCCTCGGGCGTGCGCGAGCTCGGACCAGAACATCCCGGCGGACCAGGCGTCGTCGGGGAACAGCTCGTGTTCCAGCTCCAGCACGGGCGCGATGTCCCACCAGCGCATCTCGCGCAGCGTGTGGGAGGCCGCCGGGGTCACGGGGGTCACTGCGGGGTGACCACCTTGTAGTTCTTCGGCACCTGGGCGTCGGGCCGGCGCAGGTAGAGCGGCGTCGGGGGCAGGAACTCCTGTCCGGCCGCCAGCCGTTCCACCGCCAGCGAGGCCAGCGCGGCCGCCGACTGGTGCTCGGGTTCCCGCGCGCCGGTGAAGACGTCCGGGTACAGGAGCGCTCCCTGGCCCACCGCGGGCAGCCCGGCGACCTGGTCGGCGATGTCGGCCGGGCGGTCCACCGCGGGCTCTCCGACGCGCGTGCGCGGGTCTTCGTAGCGCGCCCAGTAGACCTCCTTGCGCCGGGCGTCGGTGGCGACGGCGAAGGGGCCCTCGATCCCGGCGGCCCCGGCGGCGTACGCGAGGCCGTCGAGGGTGCACAGGCCGTGCACGGGCACCCCCAGCACGGCCGCGAAGGTGGAGGCGGTGACGAGGCCGACGCGCAGGCCGGTGTAGGGGCCCGGGCCGACGCCGACGACGATGCCGGTGACGGCGTCGAGCTTCACCCCGGCCTCGGCGAGGACCTTGTCCACGGAGGGCAGCAGCAGCTCCCCGTGGCGGCGGGCGTCGACCTGGTTCGACTCGGCGAGGACGGACTCGCCGTCGTGCAGGGCGACGGTGACGGCGGGCGTGGCGGTATCTACAGCGAGCAAGAGCACGCGAACAGCCTACGACTCCTGCGGCCCCGGCCCTTGCGGCCGGTCGAACGGCGGCCCGGCTGCTACCTTTCGACGCAGGTGTCGGTCCGGTGTTCGGTGCAGGTGACCGGTCCGGTTGACGGGTCGGATCGGAGAGGTGGAGCAAGGTGGCACGCAGCAGCTCGGGAATCGTGGCCGGGCTCACCGCCGCGGCGATCGCCGCGGTCGGGTTCCTCGGCTACCAGGCCTCCGCGACGGCCCCGGCGCATCCTCCGAAGGCGGCCGCGCAGCAGCCTTCCCCCGCCCCGAGCCCGTCGGCCGCGAAGGCGGATCCGGCGAAGCCGGTGGCCGTTCCCGAGGGTTCCGGCACCGGTACGCGCGTCGTGTACTCGGTGGGCCAGAAGCGGGTCTGGCTGGTGGGACCGGACGGGCAGCCGCCGAAGTCGTTCACGGTGATGCCGAGCACGGTGCACCCCAAGGCGGGTACGTACACGGTCGGCTCGCGCTCGGGCACGGTCACCGGTTCGGACGGGGTGCCGATCGAGCACGTCGTGCGGTTCACGAACACGGACGGCGTGGCGGTCGGCTTCAGCGCCCGCGTGGACGGCGCGATGCCGGAGCCCGACCCGAACAAGAAGACCGGCGGCATCCGCATGGCGCGCGCCGACGGCGACGCGATGTGGACCTTCGCGACGATCGGCTCGACGGTCGTGGTCCTGCCGTAACAGGCCGCCCGAAGGTTCACCCGTACGTGCGACTCAGGCCGCTTCGGACTCCGGAGCGGCCTGTTCGCGTACGCCGTCCTCCGGCTCGTCCCCGTCACCGTCCCGTGCGCCGGCCCGCGCGGGCGGCGTCGAGACGGCGGTGGCGGCCAGCCCCGCGGCGAGCAGCGCCCGCATGGACACGGCGGAGGGGCGGGGATCGCGGGGATCGCGCGGTGCTCCTGCTGGTGCCGACATGGCTGCTGCCCTCCTGGGCCCGGGGACGCCGAACTTAGGCATGCCTAAGAAACGCTCGATACCATGTCATCACGAGCGCTGCCGCGAGCGCAATATCTTGCCGACGGGTTGTCGGTACGTCTACTCCGAGAGGGCTCCGACGAGCGCCTCGACCCCGGCACCACCGGACCAGCGCGCCCCGACCCCGCGCACGGACACCTCCCGTACGTCGTCCAGGACCTCCTCGTGGCCGACCGCGCGCGCGATCACCACGTGCAGCCGGTCGTCCGAGAGCTCCTCCACCTTGCCGTCGCCCCACTCCACGACGACCACGGACTCGGGCAGCGAGACGTCGAGGTCCAGGTCCTCCATCTCCTCCAGCCCGCCGCCCAGGCGGTACGCGTCCACGTGCACCAGCGCCGGCCCGCCGGTCAGCGAGGGGTGCACGCGGGCGATGACGAAGGTCGGCGAGGTCACGGCCCCGCGCACGCCCAGGCCCTCGCCGAGCCCGCGCGTCAGGGTGGTCTTGCCCGCGCCCAGCTCGCCGGTCAGCAGGACGAGGTCGCCGGGGCGCAGCAGCCCCGCGATCCTGCGGCCCAGGTCCTGCATGGCGTCCGGGGAGTCGACGGTGATCCGGGCCTCCGTGCCGGCACGCTCCGTGGCCTCGGAGGGCCCGGACTCAGGTGCCGGTGCTGCCTGGCTGCGCTGTGCTTCCAGCGGTACTTCTTCCATGCGGGCCAACGTTAGTCGCTACGGGAACCGTCACGACGCCGGTGCGCGCCAGCAGCTCCATGAGCAGCAGGGTCACGGTCTCCGGGCGTTCGAGCATCATCAGGTGCCCGGTGGACTCCAGGAGCACCAGTTCGGCGCCGGGCAGCGCCTCCTTGATGGCCGTGCTGTGCCCGGGCGGGGTGATCATGTCCTTGTCCCCGGCCATGACGATGACGGGCAGGTCCGCGAAGCGCTGGAGCGCCTCGGCCTTGTCGTGGGTCTGGAAGGCCGGGTAGAACTCGGCGACCACGTCGATCGGGGTGGCCTCGATCAGCCGCTCCGCGAAGCGCGCGACGCCCGGGTCCACGTCCTTGGAGCCGAACGAGTACATCTTGATCATTCCGGCGAACAGGTCCGCGGTGGCCCGGCGACCCTTCTCCACCAGCTCCACCTGCGAGCCGAGCGCCTTGAGCACCCCGGGCAGCAGCCGGCGCACGGCGCCCACGCCGACGGAGGGGAGCCCGTACGTCACCTCGCCGAGCCGGCCGCTGGAGGTGCCGACCAGGGCCACGCCTGCCACCCGCTCGCGCACGAGCTCGGGGTACTGGTCGGCGAGCGCCATGATGGTCATTCCGCCCATCGAGTGACCCACGAGGATCAGCGGGCCCTCGGGGGCGGTCGCGTCGATCACGGCCTTCAGGTCGCGCCCGAGCTGGTCTATGGTCAGCGGCTCGCCGTCCGCCTGGGCGAGGCCGCGCGCGCTGCGGCCGTGGCTGCGCTGGTCCCAGTAGACCGCGCGGACCACTCCGCGCAGGGCGGCCCGCTGGAAGTGCCAGGAGTCCTGGGAGAGGCAGTAGCCGTGGCAGAACACGACGGTGGCCCGGGGGGCGGGCTTGCGCCGCAGCCGGGACCGGGGCCGCGTGGCCTCCTCGGGGAGCTCGTCGACCTCGTAGTGGAGCTCGGTGGCGTCCTCGGCCCGGCAGATCCCCTCCGTCCCGCGCAGGGAGCCGTAGTCCCCGGCGGCGTCGAGTGCGAGGCGCGCCTTCATGCGCATGCCCCGCCCGACCGTGATCCGTTCGACCGCGACTCCGGCCGCCGCGCCCGCGGCCATCACGCCGATCGCGGCCCCGGCCCAGCCGGCCTTGCGCCAGTTCTCGCTCACGCCGCCGCCCTCACTCCGCTCAGTCGCCGAGGTACACCCGGGGCACCCGGCCACCGATACGGGTGACGATCTCATACGCGATCGTGTGTGCCGCCTGAGCCCAGTCCTCGGCGGTGGGTTCACCGCGCTCCGCGTCCCCGAAGATGACGGCTTCGTCGCCGACGCGGACCTGGTCCCCGTCCCCGTCCAGGTCGACCACGAACTGGTCCATGGCGACGCGCCCGGCGACCTTGCGGATCTTCCCGCCGACGAGGACCGGGCCGGCCCCGGAGCCGTGCCGCGGGACGCCGTCGGCGTAGCCGGCGGGGATGAGCGCGAGGCTGGTCTCGTGCTCGGTGACGTAGTGGTGCCCGTAGCTGACGCCGTGCCCGGCCGGGACGGTCTTGACCAGCGCGACGGATGCCTTGAGGGCCATCGCGGGCCGCAGCCCGAGCTGGGCGGGGGTGCCGAGTTCGGGGGCGGGTGACACCCCGTAGACGGCGAGGCCGGGACGCACCAGGTCGAAGTGGGACTCGGGGAGGGTCAGCGTGGCGGGCGAGTTGGCCATGTGCCGGACCTCGGGCTCGACGCCCTCCTTCTCGGCGTACGCGAGCATGTCGCGGAACGCGGCGAGCTGGAGCCGGATCGACGGGTGGCCGGGCTCGTCGGCGCAGGCGAAGTGCGACCAGACGCCGGTGACGTTCACGGTGCCCTCGGCCTGGGCGGCGACGGCCGCGGTGACCAGTTCCTCCCAGTCGGCGGGCTGGCAGCCGTTGCGGCCGAGGCCGGTGTCGGCCTTGAGCTGGATGCGCGCGGTCCGGCCGGCGGCGCGGGCGGCCTCGCGCACCTCGTCCAGCGCCCACATCCCGCTGACGGAGACGTCGACGTCGGCCTCGACGGCCTCCTGCCAGGGGCCGCCGGGGGTCCACAGCCAGCACATGATCCGGCCCTCGACGCCGGCGGCGCGCAGCGCGAGCGCCTCGTCGGGGGTGGCGGTGCCGAGCCAGGTCGCACCGGCCTGCTGGGCGGCCTTTGCGCAGGCCAGAGCGCCGTGCCCGTAGGCGTCCGCCTTGACCACGGCCATCACCTCGGCCCGGGGCGCCCGGTCACGCAGTGCGCGCACGTTCTCCCGTACCGCGTCAAGATCGATCTCGGCGTACACGCGCATGGCTGTCTCGTTCATCGCCCCCAGTCTCTCAGAACCCCTCCCGCGGCCGGGCGCTGGCGCCACCCCGACCCGCCGGGCGCTGCCGCAGGCGCCGCCGCAGGCCGGGCGGGTGCCGCTGCGCGGGGCCGTCCTCCACCCGCCCTTCCCCCGTTCCCCGGGCTCCGCCCGGACCCCGTCCTGGGGATCCGCCCCGGACCCCGCGCCTCGAACGCCGGAGGCGCATCCGGCCCGTCCGGCGTTCGAGGACCGGAGGTCCGGGGGCAGCGGCGGCGCGCCCGGCGGACGACCGAGCCGGGCCGGTCACGGATGGCGGACGTTGCGCCACGCAGTGGGGAGGGCCTCCGCCACGTCCTGGGCCAGGAGCGGGCCCCCGCTCAGCCGGGCCGACAGCCCGTGGAGGTACGCCGCCGCCGAGCCCGCGTCCACCGCCGCCAGGCCCCCCGCCAGGAGGGACCCCGCCAGCCCTGACAGCACGTCCCCGCTCCCCGCGGTGGCCAGCCACGGCGTCCCCGTCGGGTTCACCCGCACGGGCGCACCCGAACCGCCGGAGGCGACCAGCGTCGTGGAGCCCTTCAGCAGCACCGCCGCCCCGTAACGCCCCGCCAGCTTCCGTACGGCCGCCAGCCGTCCGGCCTCCACCGACTCCCGCGGCACCCCCAGCAGCGCCGCCGCCTCCCCGGCGTGCGGGGTCAGCAGCGTGTGGGCCGTCCGTGCCCGCAGCACCTCCGCGTCCAGTCCGCGCAGCCCGTCCGCGTCGACCAGTACGGGCACGTCCTCCGCCAGCACCTGCGCGACCTCGCCCGCGCGCCCCTCCCCCAGCCCCGGCCCGACCACCCACGCCTGCACCCGGCCGCGCCCGATCAGCGTCTCCGGGAAGCGGGCCAGTACCGCGTCCGCGGCCGGCCCCACGTACCGCACCGCGCCCGCGCCGCCGCGCAGCGCTCCCGCCACGGCCAGCACCGCCGCGCCCGGGTACTGCGCGGACCCGGCGACGATCCCGACCACGCCCCGCCGGTACTTGTCGCTCGAAGCCGTCGGCACCGGCAGCAGCTCCGCCACGTCGGCGTGCTGCAGGGCCTCCGCGTCGGGCCGCGCCGGCAGCTCCAGCCCGATGTCCACCAGCCGCACCGCGCCCGCCCGCGAGGCCCCGGGGTCGATCAGCAGACCGGGCTTGTACGCCCCGAAGGTCACCGTGACGTCGGCCGTGACGGCGGCCCCCGCCACTTCCCCGGAGTCGGCGTCGACCCCGCTCGGCAGGTCCACGGCCACCACCACCGCACCCGCCGGGATCCGTTCCACCAGCGCTGCGGCCGCCGGGCGCAGCCCGCCCCGCCCGCCGATCCCGAGCAGCCCGTCCAGTACGAGGTCCGCCCGCGCGGGAACGGCATCCGCGACCCGGCCCCCGGCGGCCGTCAGCGCGGCCAGCCCGCCCGCGTGCATCCGCTCCGGGTCCATCGGCACCGCGGTCACCCCGGCACCGCGCCTCGCCAGCCGTGCGCCCGCGTACAGCGCGTCGCCGCCGTTGTCCCCGGGCCCGACGAGCAGGACCACGCGCGCCCCGTACACCCGCCGGAGCAGCCCCGCGCAGACGGCGGCCAGCCCGGCCGCCGCGCGCTGCATCAGGGCGCCTTCGGGCAGCCGGGCCATCAACTCCCGCTCGGCGCCCCGTACGGTCTCCACGCTGTAAGCAGTACGCATGGCACCAGCCTGCCCGAAAACACCCGCTACCCCTCGGCGATCACCACCGCGGAGGCGATACCGGCGTCGTGGCTCAGCGAGATGTGCCAGGACTTCACGCCCAGCGCCGCCGCCCGGGCCTCCACGGTGCCCGAGACGCGCAGCCGGGGCTGTCCGCTGTCCTCCACGTACACCTCGGCGTCGGTCCACAGCAGGCCCGCCGGCGCGCCCAGGGCCTTGGCCAGGGCCTCCTTCGCGGCGAACCGCGCGGCGAGCGAGGCGATTCCGCGCCGCTCGCCGCTCGGCAACGTCAACTCGGAGTCGAGGAACAGGCGCTGCGCCATCCTCGG
This sequence comes from Streptomyces sp. NPDC085524, assembly GCF_044541755.1. NCBI lineage: Bacteria > Bacillati > Actinomycetota > Actinomycetes > Kitasatosporales > Streptomycetaceae > Streptomyces > Streptomyces sp. NPDC085524. The sequence continues at coordinate 41,418 of NZ_JBITTH010000044.1, read as the reverse complement.
CGTCCGTTCCATGACCTCGCCGAACCGCTCGATCTCCGCCACGTCGATCCCGACGCCGATAATCACAACCCAGCCCCACTCACTCCACGGTCACCGACTTCGCGAGGTTACGCGGCTGGTCCACCTCGTTCCCGCGCGCGGTCGCCAGCTCGCACGCGAAGACCTGCAGCGGCACCGTGGCGACCAGCGGCTGGAGCAGCGTCGGCGTCGCCGGGATCCGGATCAGGTGGTCGGCGTACGGGACGACGGCCTCGTCGCCCTCCTCCGCGATCACGATGGTCCGCGCCCCGCGCGCCCGGATCTCCTGGATGTTCGACACGATCTTGTCGTGGAGGACGGAACGGCCGCGCGGTGACGGGACGACGACCACGACCGGCAGGTCCTTCTCGATCAGCGCGATCGGCCCGTGCTTGAGCTCGCCCGCCGCGAAGCCCTCGGCGTGCATGTACGCCAGCTCCTTGAGCTTGAGCGCGCCCTCCAACGCCACCGGGTAGCCGACGTGGCGGCCCAGGAACAGCACGGTGTCCTTGCCGGCGAGGGAGCGCGCGAGTTCCCGTACGGGCTCCATGGTCTCCAGGACGGTGTCCACGGCCGCGGCGATGTCCGACAGCTCCCGGACCACGGCGCGGATCTCGTCGCCCCACTTGGTGCCGCGGACCTGCCCGAGGTACAGCGCGACGAGGTAGCAGGCCACCAGCTGCGTCAGGAACGCCTTGGTCGAGGCGACGGCCACCTCCGGGCCGGCGTGCGTGTAGAGCACGGCGTCCGATTCGCGCGGGATCGTCGACCCGTTGGTGTTGCAGATGGCCAGCACCTTGGCCCCCTGCTCGCGGGCGTGCCGCAGCGCCATCAGGGTGTCCATGGTCTCGCCGGACTGCGAGATCGCGACCACGAGCGTCCGCTGGTCCAGGATCGGGTCGCGGTAGCGGAACTCGCTCGCCAGCTCCGTCTCGCACGGGATGCGGGTCCAGTGCTCGATGGCCAGCTTCGCGATCATGCCCGCGTGGTAGGCGGTACCGCAGGCCACGATCACGACCTTGTCGACCTCCCTGAGCACCGAGACGGGGATGCGCACCTCGTCCAGGCTCAGCGAGCCGCTCCCGTCGATCCTGCCGAGGAGGGTGTCGGCGACGGCCTTCGGCTGCTCGGCGATCTCCTTGAGCATGAAGTAGTCGTACCCCCCCTTCTCGGCCGCCGAGGCGTCCCAGTCGACGTGGTACGCCCGCACGGCTGCGTCCGAGCCGTCGAAGTTGGTCACGGTGACCCCGTCGCGGCGGAGTTCGACGACCTGGTCCTGCCCGAGCTCGATCGCGGACCGGGTGTGCGCGATGAATGCGGCCACGTCCGAGGCGAGGAAGTTCTCGTCCTCCCCGACGCCCACGACCAGGGGGGAGTTCCGGCGCGCGCCGACGACCACGTCCGGCACGTCCGCGTGCACGGCGACCAGTGTGAAGGCGCCCTCCAGCCGCCGGCACACCTGCCGCATGGCCTCGGCGAGGTTCCCGGTGGCCGAGAACCGCTCCGCCAGCAGGTGTGCGACGACCTCGGTGTCCGTCTCGGACTCCAGCCGGTGCCCGCGCTCGGCGAGTTCGGCGCGCAGCAGGGCGAAGTTCTCGATGATGCCGTTGTGCACGACGGCCACGCGCCCCGAATTGTCCAGGTGCGGGTGGGCGTTGACGTCGGTGGGACCGCCGTGGGTCGCCCACCGGGTGTGCCCGAGCCCCGTGGAACCGGCCGGCAGCGGGTGCCCGACCAGCTCCTTCTCCAGATTGACGAGCTTCCCGGCCTTCTTGACGGACGCCAGCTCCCCGTCGGAGAGCACCGCGACCCCGGCCGAGTCGTAGCCGCGGTACTCCAGCCGCTTGAGTCCGGCGATGACCACATCGAGCGCCGACTGCGCTCCCACGTAACCCACAATTCCGCACATAGGCCGCAGCGTACGCCGTCTCCGGCCGTCTGCCCCGTACCCGAACAAGACGAAAACCCCGCCCCGGCGCATGCGCCGGGGCGGGGTTGACGGTCAGCCGGGCGGGGCTCAGCCGAGCTTCTTGACCTGCGCGTCGACGAGGGCCTTCGGGAACTCCGCGGTGCCCGTCAGGCTGATCGAGCTGAAGGAGGCCACCGTGGAGCCCTTGCGGACGACCGTGACGAGGAGGGTGGCCTTGTCGCCGTCGCCCAGGTCCCCGGTCAGGGACAGGCTCGTGGCCTCGTCACCGCCGGTGACGGCCGGGCCGGCCTTGACGCTCTCGTACTTGGTGGTGTCGCCCTCGGAGGTGGCGCTGAATCCGCCCGCGCAGGCGGTGCCCGCGGCCTTGAAGGAGGCGACGAACTCCTCGGCGCCCTTGCCGTCGTAGGAGAAGAGGCTGGTCGTCGTGGTCGTGACACCGAGCGCGTTCTTGATCGCTTCGAGCTTCTCCGCCTCCGAGGCGCCCGCGGCCGGCTCCTTCGGCTTGGCGGTGAGCGCCGTACGGGCCACACCGGTCGGCGTGCCGACCTTCTGGGTGGCCTGCGCCTGGACCAGGACCTTGCACTCGGGCTTGTCGGTGCTGACCGTGGTCGAGTCGACCTGCTTGAGCTTCGCGGCGGCCTCGGCCTGGACCAGGTACTCGGGCGCCTCGGCCTGGGTGACCAGCAACGGGGTGAGCTCGGCGTCCGTCTTGCCCTTGGCGGCCGGGGCCGCCGAAGTCGCGGCGGGGGCGGACGGCTTGGCGTCCGCCTTCTTGTCGTCCGCCTTGTCGGAGCCGCAGGCGGTGGCCAGCAGGGCCAGGGACACGGCGGAAGCGGTCAGGACGGTACGACGGACAAGAGCGGTACGCACGAAGGAACTCCCCCAGGAATCGCGAACGGAGAACAGCAGGAGCAGCGCCCGCCGGCGAGGCCGGGGCGCGCTTCAGAACTGCGGTAGCTGGCAATGTACCGGTAAAAGGATCACCCATTAGGATCATTTCGCTCGGGCTGCCGATCGTGACCACCACGAGACCGCACGGCGACCGACCCGGTACCCGCCCCCGCACAACCCTCCCGCCCGGCCGTCCGGCTGCACGCGGACGGCTCCCGGGGCCCTCGCCCGCCCCGCCCCCTCCCGTACGGGAGCGGCCCGGTCACCCCCCGTCACAGCGGTCTCCGGCCGGCCCGGACGACACCCCTCATGCGGGCCCCGCACCCCCGCATCCCCGGCGTGGGCCCCCTGTCACGTGACCGACCACACCACCCACAACCGCCTCCGAGCCCCGACAATGGCGGTGTGATCACTTCGCCGCCACGAAGCACGCCTGACAGCGCAACGGAGCGCACCGGCCGGGACGCGCACCCCGTGCGCCCCGCCCACCGCCGGGGCCCCGACGCCTCCCCGTACGTCGATCTCACCCGCGCCGAGTGGAGCGCGCTGCGGGAGCGGACGCCGCTGCCGCTGACCGCGGAGGAGGTGGAGCGGCTGCGCGGGCTCGGTGACGTCATCGACCTGGACGAGGTCCGCGACGTGTACCTGCCGCTCTCGCGCCTGCTCAACCTCTACGTCGGTGCCACCAGCAACCTCCGCGGCACGCTGAACACCTTCCTCGGCGACGCGGGCAACGGCCACGGCGCCCAGCAGGGCACCCCCTTCGTCATAGGGGTCGCCGGCTCGGTGGCCGTCGGGAAGTCGACCGTGGCCCGTCTGCTCCAGGCCCTGCTCGCCCGCTGGCCCGAGCACCCGCGCGTGGAGCTGGTCACCACCGACGGGTTCCTCTACCCGATGAAGGAGCTCCAGCGGCGCGGGCTCACCTCCCGCAAGGGCTTCCCCGAGTCCTACGACCGCCGTGCGCTGACCCGGTTCGTCGCCGACATCAAGGCCGGCAAGGACGAGGTGCGGGCCCCCGTCTACTCGCACCTGATCTACGACATCGTGCCGGGCGAGGAGCTCGTCGTACGCCGCCCGGACATCCTCATCGTCGAGGGCTTGAACGTGCTCCAGCCGGCCCTCCCCGGGACGGACGGCCGCACCCGCGTCGCCCTCGCCGACTACTTCGACTTCAGCGTGTACGTGGACGCGCGCCCCGAGGACATCGAGCGCTGGTACCTGGGCCGCTTCCGGAAGCTGCGCGAGACCGCCTTCCAGAATCCTTTCTCCTACTTCCGCAAATACACCCAGGTCTCCGAGGAGGAGGCCATGGAGTACGCGCAGACGATGTGGCGCACGGTCAACAAGCCCAACCTGCTGGAGAACGTGGCCCCCACCCGCGGCCGCGCCACCCTGGTCGTGCGCAAGGGACCCGACCACAAGGTCCAGAAGCTGAGCCTGCGCAAGCTCTAGCGGCTCTGCGGTGGCTAGGGTGCGCAGATGCTGCATTTGCGGATCATCACCCCGCACCACCTCACCGAGCAGGTGGTGGACCTGGTCCACCGGACGGTCGGAACCACCCATCTCGTCGTGCTGCCCGGCGCCGCCCGCGACCCCGCGGGCGATCTCGTGCTGTGCGACGTCGCCCGCGAGGCGGCCGACGAGCTGCTGCAGGAGATGCGCGCGCTCGGCGTCGACGAGGCCGGTTCGATCGCCGTCGAGAACATCGACCTGTCGATCTCCCGGCGTGCCGACGAAGCCGAGGAGGAGGCGCCGGGCGAGGCGGCCGACGCGGTGGTCTGGGAGCAGCTCTCCGAGTCGACGCACGAGGAGTCGACCCTCACGATCACCTACTGCGTCTTCATGATCGTGGCGACGATGATCGCGGCCTGTGGCGTGGTCCTGGACAACGCGATCCTGATCGTGGGCGCCATGGCGGTCGGCCCGGAGTTCGGCCCCCTCGCCGGCATCTGCACGGGCCTGGTGCAGCGCAGGCCCAGGCTCGCCGCGCGCTCGCTCTTCGCCCTCGCGGTCGGCTTCACGGCGGCCATCGTGGCGACCACCGTCTTCAGCCTGGTGATGAACGCGCTCGGCCTGTTCCACGAGTCGATGCTCGACAGCCCCCGGCCGAACACCAGCTTCGTCTGGCAGCCCGACCCGTTCTCCTTCGTCGTCGCGCTGCTCGCCGGCGTGGCCGGCATGCTCTCGCTGACCTCGGCGAAGGCCGGTGCGCTGGTCGGCGTCGCGATCTCCGTGACCACCGTGCCGGCGGGCGCCAACGCGGCCGTGGCGCTCAGCTACGGGGACCTGGCCCAGATGTGGGGCTCGGGCATCCAGCTCGCGGTCAACCTGGGCGGCATCATCCTGTCGGGCACGCTCACCCTCATCGCCTGGAAAGTGCTGTGGCGCACCCAGCACGGCCGGATGGTCCGGAAGCCGGGTGCGCCACGAGGCACGGAGGGGTCGGCCGGGGCGGGTTAGCCCAGCGCCGACTTCACCACGTCGGCGAGCCGCCCGGCCACCGCGCGGGCCTGCTCGATGTCAGCGGCCTCGACCATCACCCGTACGAGGGGCTCGGTGCCCGAGGGGCGCAGCAGCACCCGGCCGGTGCTGCCCAGCTCGCGCTCGGCGTCGGCCACCGCCGCGGCCAGCTCGGCCGAGGTCGTGACCCGGGACTTGTCCACGTCGGGGACGTTGATCAGCACCTGCGGCAGCCGCTCCATGACTCCGGCCAGCTCCGCCAGGGACTTGCCGGTGGCCGAGACCCGCGCCGCGAGCAGCAGGCCGGTCAGCGTGCCGTCGCCGGTGGTCGCGTGGTCGAGGATGATCACGTGGCCGGACTGCTCGCCGCCAAGCGCGTAGCCGTGCTCCTTCATGGCCTCCAGCACGTACCGGTCGCCGACCCCGGTCTGCACGACCTGGATGCCCGCGCCCTCCATGGCCAGCTTGAAGCCCAGGTTGGACATGACGGTGCCGACCACGGTGTTCTCGCGCAGCTGCCCGGCCTCGCGCATGGCCAGGGCCAGCACCGCGAGGATCTGGTCGCCGTCGACCTCGGCGCCGGTGCCGTCCACGGCCAGGCAGCGGTCGGCGTCACCGTCGTGCGCGATGCCGAAGTCGGCGCCGTGCTCGACGACGGCCGCCTTGAGCAGGTCGAGGTGGGTGGAGCCGCAGCCGTCGTTGATGTTCAGGCCGTCCGGCTCGGCGCCGATCGTGACGATCTCCGCGCCGGCCCGGGCGAAGGCCTCGGGCGAGACGTAGGAGGCCGCGCCGTGCGCCTCGTCCAGGACGACCTTCAGGCCGTCGAGGCGGTTGGGCAGGGCGCCGATCAGGTGGGCGACGTACTTCTCGAAGCCCTCGGTGTAGTCGGAGACCCGGCCGACGCCGGCGCCGGTGGGCCGGTCCCAGGGGGCGCCGGTGCGGTGCTCCTCGTAGGTCGACTCGATGCGGTCCTCCAGCTCGTCGGCGAGCTTGTGGCCGCCGCGCGCGAAGAACTTGATGCCGTTGTCAGGCATGGCGTTGTGGCTGGCGGAGAGCATCACGCCGAGGTCGGCACCCAGCGCACCGGTGAGATACGCCACCGCCGGGGTGGGCAGCACACCGACGCGCAGGACGTCCACGCCCGCGCTCGCGAGGCCCGCGACGACCGCGGCCTCGAGGAATTCGCCCGAGGCCCGGGGGTCCCGGCCGACGACCGCGGTCGCCCGGTGGCCCGCGAAGGTGCCCGCCTCGGCCAGTACGTGGGCAGCCGCGACGGAGAGACCGAGCGCGAGCTCAGCCGTCAGATCCGCGTTGGCGACGCCGCGTACACCATCCGTCCCGAAGAGTCGTCCCACTGTTGTCCTCCCGAGTTTCCGCTTCGCATGTGACCGGTTGTGTCAGGTATTTGCCGCTTGTGGCGGTAAACGAACCGCCCCGGCAGCACAGAGAGTGCTGCCGGGGCGGTTTCGTTGCAGAACAGCAGGCGCAGATTAACGCTTGCTGTACTGCGGAGCCTTACGGGCCTTCTTGAGACCGGCCTTCTTGCGCTCGACCGCACGGTCGTCGCGGGAGAGGAAGCCGGCCTTCTTCAGCGCCGGGCGGTTGTTGTCCACGTCCGCCTCGTTCAGCGCACGGGCGACACCGAGGCGCAGGGCACCGGCCTGGCCGGAGACGCCGCCACCCGAGATGCGGGCGATGACGTCGTAACGGCCGTCGAGCTCGAGGAGCTTGAAGGGCTCGTTGACTTCCTGCTGGTGCACCTTGTTGGGGAAGTAGTCCTCAAGGGTGCGACCGTTGATCTTCCACTTGCCGGTGCCCGGAACGATCCGGACGCGGGCGATGGCGTTCTTGCGACGGCCCAGGCCGGCGGCCGGCTGGGGGTCACCGAAGCGACCGGCAAGGGACTCGGAGGTGTAGTCGCCCTCGACGACGACCTCGGACTCGGTGGTGTACTCCTCGACGCCCTCGAACTCGTCGACGGGGGTCTCGGCGGTGGTCTCGGCCACGATGCTCCTCAGAATTTTCTACGTCTTAGGGGGTGGCCGGAACTACTGCGCGACCTGGGTGATCTCGAACGGCACCGGCTGCTGCGCAGCGTGCGGGTGCTGGTCGCCCGAGTAGACCTTCAGCTTCGAGAGCATCTGACGGCCCAGGGTGTTCTTGGGGAGCATGCCCTTGATGGCCTTCTCGACGGCCTTCTCCGGGTTGTCACGGAGCAGGTCGTCGTAACGCACGGAGCGGAGACCACCCGGGAAGCCGGAGTGGCGGTACGCCATCTTCTGCGACGCCTTGTTGCCGGACAGGTGGACCTTGTCGGCGTTGACGATGATGACGAAGTCGCCCATGTCCATGTGGGGGGCGTAGGTCGGCTTGTGCTTGCCCTTCAGGAGGGCAGCGGCCTGGGTCGCCAGACGGCCGAGGACAACGTCCTGGGCGTCGATGACGAGCCACTGGCGCGAGATGTCGCCGGGCTTGGGGCTGAACGTACGCACGCGTATGCCTTCGCTTCTTCAGTGGTGGGTCATCCCATAGGGCACGAGCCCCTCGGGAAGGGTCCTGACAGGGTCACCACGGACGATCACGACAGCCCTCGTTCACATCGGGGACGCACCCGAGTGAAAACCGCTGGTCATCGGTCCGGTGGACCGGCGTAAGGCCCTTTCACGTGAGAATGAGAAAGCCAATACGCATAACAAACCAGCAGGATACCCAAGCAGACCCGTACGGGTCAAAACGCGGTCCGCGATGCCGATTCAGCTGGCGTCGCGGCGCACTCCGGTTCGGTCCTGGGTGGGGACCCCGCAGTTGTTACGGGCTCCAGAATAACCCGGCCGGAGCGCAGTGCACGCCGCGCCAGCAGAACCGCGAGCCCGCAGAGCGTGGCGCAGTCCTTGAAGGCACGCCGCTTGTGGGCCAGCTCAGAGGGCCACGGGATCAGGGCCACCTGGGGTGTGAGGGCCAGCCAGAACAAGGGCGAGCGGGGCATCGAGCCCTCCCGCACCGCGGAGGCCAGCAGCAGCGGCAGCACCACCAGCAGGTAGTGGTCGAAGGAGGGGCGGGAGACCAGGAATGCGGCGAGCATCACCATGCAGGCCGTCTCCGCCAGCCGCAGCTCGCCCCCGTCGGCGGGCCCTCCGCCCTCGGCGGACGGCCGGCGCCACCGCACCCAGGCCGCCCAGAGCCCCGCCCCGGCCCCGGCGAACGCCGCGGCCACGGCCACCGGCTCCGGCACGCCCAGCCGCGGCAGGACCGCGATCGGCGAGGCGTCCCACGGCAGCGCGTAGGCGTCCTGCCCGCCCAACAGGAACGGCAGGGTCTTGGTGAAGAACAGCGTCGGGCTCGGCATCAGCAGCGCCCCCGCCAGCGAGACGCCCAGCGGCACCAGCACGGCCGCCGCCAGCCCCCGCCACTGCCGGGCGAAGAGGAACAGCACCCCGACCGGCACCAGCATCGGCTTGCAGGCGATCGCCAGCCCGACCACCAGCCCGGCCGCCCCCCACGCACGCCGCCGCGCCAGCAGCAGGGCCACCGGCAGGGCGGCCGCCGAGATGGCCGTCCAGTTGCCGATCAGCACGAGGTTCACGTACGGCTTGTAGGCCAGGGCGAAGACGGCGAAGCCGACGACCGCGAACCGCGAGCGCAGCGGCACCGAGAACAGCCGCAGCGCGGCCAGCCAGCCGATGCCCAGCAGCCCCGACATCCCGACGGGCAGCACCCACCGCAGCACCGCCTGCGGCAGCAGCGCCTCCGGCACCGCCATCAGCACGGCGCTGGGGAGGTAGAGGAACCGCTTGTCCTCGTACGGGGACCCGCCCTCCAGCAGCGTCTCGGCGGCCTTCACCACGAAGGCGTTGTCCGATCCCCAGTTCGCCCGCAGGCTCGTGGAGACGCAGATCCCGAGCACCACCGCGAGCGAGGCGAGCCGCCAGGGCAGGGAGGCGGGCCGCAGCAGCCAGTCGACCAGCCGGTTCCCCGATTCCCGGAAGCGGGTGTCCCACTTCATCAGCCAGACGCCGGGCCGCAACCCCACAGTGGTCTCCTTTTCAACGCCGCTGCGCCGGACTCCGTCCGCCGGACGGGGCCGGAACACGTGCCTCAGCGTTTCCGCTCGACGCGCCGCTCGTCCCAGACGGGCTCCTGAGTCTCTCGTACCACCCCGTCCGAACCGAAGACCAGGTAGCGGTCGAATGTCCGGGAGAACCAGCGGTCGTGCGTGACGCACAGCACGGTGCCGTCGTACGACTCCAGGCCGTCCTGCAGGGCCTCCGCGGACTCCAGGTCCAGGTTGTCCGTCGGCTCGTCCAGGAGCAGCGCCGTGGTGCCCGCCAGTTCCAGCAGGAGGATCTGGAAGCGCGCCTGCTGCCCGCCCGAGAGCTTCTCGAAGGGCTGCTCGGCCTGGCGCTCCAGCTCGTAGCGGCGCAGCGCCCCCATCGCCTGGCCCAGCGGCTTGGCCGCCTCCGACCACAGGATGTCGACGAGCGTGCGGCCGAAGAGCTCCGGATGCGCGTGCGTCTGCGCGAAGTGGCCGGGGACCACCCGCGCGCCCAGCTTCCAGTCGCCGGTGTGCTTGACGTCCTCGCCGGCCAGCAGCCGCAGGAAGTGCGACTTGCCGGAACCGTTCGAGCCGAGGACCGCGACCCGCTCCCCGTAGAAGACCTCCAGGGAGAAGGGCTTCATCAGCCCCGTCAGCTCCAGGTTCTCCACGGTCAGCGCCCGCACGCCGGTCCGGCCACCCTTGAGCCGCATCTTGATGTCCTGCTCCCGCGGCGGCTCCGGCGGCGGGCCGGCCTCCTCGAACTTCTGGAAGCGGGTCTGCATCGCCCGGTAGCGCGAGGCCATGTCGGGGCTGGAGGCGGCCTGGTTGCGCAGCCGCAGCACCAGCGCCTTCAGCCGGGCGTGCTCCTCGTCCCAGCGCCGCTTGAGCTCCTCGAAGCGTGCGAAGCGCTCCTTGCGGGCCTCGTGGTACGTCCCGAAGCCCGCGCCGTGCACCCAGACGTCGGAGCCCATCGGGCTCGCTTCCAGGCTGATGATCTTCTCTGCGGCCTGGGTGAGCAGTTCCCGGTCGTGGGAGACGAAGAGCACCGTCTTGCGGGTGGCCTTCAGCTGCTCCTCCAGCCACCGCTTGCCGGGGACGTCGAGGTAGTTGTCCGGCTCGTCGAGGAGCAGCACCTCGTCGGGGCCGCGCAGCAGCGCCTCCAGCACGAGCCGCTTCTGCTCACCGCCCGACAGCGTGCGCACCTCGCGGAACTGCGCGGAGTCGTACGGGATGGCCAGCGCGGCCATGGTGCAGACGTCCCACAGGGTCTCCGCCTCGTAGCCCTGCACGTCGGCCCAGTCGCTCAGCGCCTGCGCGTAGGCCATCTGCGCGGCCTCGTCGTCGACGGTGAGGATCAGCTGCTCGGCCCGGTCCACGGCCTTCGCGGCCTCCCGGATCCGGGGCTGGGCCACCGAGACCAGCAGGTCGCGGACGGTGGTCTCGTCCCGTACGGAGCCCACGAACTGCGACATCACCCCGAGCCCGCCGCTGATGGTGACCCCGCCGCCGTGCGGCTGGAGCTCCCCGGAGATCAGCTTGAGCAGAGTGGTCTTGCCGGCGCCGTTCGCCCCCACCAGGGCCACCACCGAGCCCTCCCCCACGCGGAAGGAGACGTCGGGGAGCAGGACCCGCCCGTCGGGAAGGTAGTACTCCAGATGGCTGGCTTCGAGATGTCCCATGCGAGGCATTCAACAGCCCCGCACGGGACACACCCAAACGGATTGGCTCCGTCGCCTATGCGGCCGTGCGGCGCCGGGAGATCACCCGGAGGCCGATACCGGCTCCGAGCGCCACCACGGCGAGGCCGGCGGCGCCCGCCACGACCGTGCCGGTGTTCGCGAGCCCGCCCCCGCTGCCGCCGGCCGCCGGGGTGGCGGTGGCAGTGGCGGTGGCCGTCGGGGCCGGGGTGGCGGTGGCCGTGCCCGTCGGGGTCGCGCTGGGCGTGGCGCTGCCGGTCGGGGTGGGCACGGTGAGCTTGACCGACGTCTTCAGGACGTCGTTCTCGGGCTTGGTGTCGCGGCCGGTCTTGTTGTGGATCTTCGCCGTGATGACGGCCCCGGCCGGAAGCGAGGAGTCGACCTTGAACTTGAAGGAGTACTTCGCCTCGTAGCCCTTGGGCAGCGGGGACGAGGTCAGGCCGCAGACGTAGCCGGTCGTCTCCGTGGGCTCGTTGGGTCCGTCACCCCCGTCGGCGGCCTTGCAGCCCTCCACGACGGTCACGCCCTTCGGGGTGACGACGTGCACGTATCCGGCCGGGAACACCTCCCACGGCGAGTAGATCGTCGCCGGGCCCTCGCTGCGGAAGACGAAGTCCGCCGCCACGGTGCCCCCGGCCGGCGCCGAGAGCTCGGTCGGACCGGTGATCGAGAAGTCCGCGGTGTTGTCCACGTACACGGTGTTCTCGAACTCGCCGATCTCGCCCCACCCGGGCTTCGCCGCGGCCATGACCAGCTCCGGGCCGTCGCCCTTCTGGTACTGGATGCCGCCCCTCAGCACGGCCCGGTTCGCCGGCGTGTCCTCGAACAGCTGCGCCTTGAGGAATTCGATGTAGGAGGCCGGCAGGGCCTTCACCGTCATCGGCTGCGAGATCTTGTACCAGCCTCCCGGCTCGAACGGCCCCTTGAACGTGCAGAGCGCCCGCACCTCGTACCCCGTGGTGCGGCTGCCGCCCCGGCCGTACTCGCAGTTCGAGAACCGATCCGAGATCTCCAGACCGCTCATGGAGCTCAGGAGCACGAGCACGTCCCCGCCCGGCGTACCGCCCGAGTTGGTCAGGCCGAGCGTGACGGGCTGCGTCTCACCGACCTTCATGTCCCACTTCGGCCCGGTCTTCACCATCCGCAGGAGCGGAGCCTTGCGGACCGACACGACGGACGAGGACCCTGCGATCGCCGTGCCGTCGGGGGTCGTCGCGGACACCTTGACCGTCCCCTGGGCGTCGGGGGCGCCACCCTTGACGCCCGCGAGGCTGACCGTCACCTTCCGGCTCTCACCGGCCTTCGGAAGGCCGCCGCTCAGCGGCGTGCAGCTGACGATCCGCCCCGTGGTCTTGCACCCGAAGCCCGGCCAGGCCGAGGCGTAGTCCGCGACCCCGGCCGTGCCGGTGAGGTCGAAGGTGACGGTGAACGGCGCGCCTGCCTTCGTGGCACCTGCGGCCGCCTTGATCGTGACGTCGAAGTCCGTGCGGTCGTACGGTCCCGGGTCCAGCATCACCTCGCCGTCGTTGACCGCGGTCGTGTACTCGGCATCCGCCGCGTGCACCGGGGCCGTCGCCCCCAGCAGCACCAGCGAACCGGCCGCGAGACCCGCGGCGAGCGATCGGAATCGCAGTTTCAAACCATTCCCCCATCAGACAGCGGGACGCGTGGTGGGCGCCCCTTTGTCCGACCGGCACGAAGATCGAAAGTTGCCTCGGGCTAAATAACGAAACGGCAACGGGCTTCGGCAGGAGCTCAGCAGCAGCCCTTGCCCGGCAGGGTCCGCATGTTGCGCGCCTCCTTGCTGCGCGCGGCCAGCAGCTCGTCCGCGGGGTAGCCGACCTCCTCCAGGGTCAGCCCGTGCGGCTTGACCACGTGCACGGAGGAATCCCGTACGGCCGCGGCCAGCACCTGCCCGGGCCACTCCACCGGGCGGTGCCCGTCGCCGACGTGGAGCAGGGCCCCCACCAGCGAGCGGACCATGTTGTGGCAGAACGCGTCCGCCCGGACGGTCGCGGTGACGATCCCGTCCTCGCCTCGCTCCCAGCTGAGCTGCTGGAGCGTGCGGATCGTCGTGGCGCCCTCGCGCTTCTTGCAGTACGCGGCGAAGTCGTGCTCGCCGAGCAGCGGGGCCGCCGCCCGGTTCATGGCGTCCACGTCGAGGGGCCACTGGTGCCACAGCACGTGCCCGCGGCGCAGCGGGTCGACCCCGCCCTGGTGGTCGCCCACGCGGTAGGCGTAGCGGCGCCAGATGGCCGAGAAGCGCGCGTTGAAGCCCTCGGGAGCCTCGGCGACCTTCCAGACCCGGATGTCGTGCGGCAGACGGCCGGCGAGGCGGCGCAGCAGCTTGTCGTGGTGCTCGGCCCACACCTCGTCGGCGATGTCGAACTGCGCGACCTGCCCGCGGGCGTGCACGCCCGCGTCCGTACGCCCGGCCACGGTCAGCTCGACCGGGTCCTTCAGGCGCATCACGGTCTGCAGGGCGCTCTCCAGCTCGCCCTGGACGGTGCGCAGCGTGCGCTGCTTCGCCCAGCCGGAGAAGTCCTTGCCGTCGTACGACAGGTCCAGCCGCACCCGGACGTGCCCGGGCTCCACCTCGTCACTCACGTGACCGATCCTCTCAGAAGCTCACATATGCAGAACGGGCCCGCCCCGGAAGGGGGCGGGCCCGTTCAGAGCCTTTTCAGCGTGATCCCGGGAGGGATCAGGCCTCCTTGGTCTCCTCGGCGGCGGGGGCCTCGGCAGCCTCCGCCTCCTTCACGGCGCGCTTGGTGGCGGCCTCGGCCTCACCGGTGGCCTGCTGGGCAACCGTCAGGGCCTCGACCAGCTCGATGACCGCCATCGGGGCGTTGTCGCCACGACGGTTGCCGATCTTGGTGATGCGCGTGTAACCACCGGGGCGGTTCTCGTAGCGCGGGGCGATCTCGGTGAACAGCGTGTGCACGATGCTCTTGTCCGTGATCGTCTGCAGCACCAGGCGACGGTTGTGGATGTCGCCCTTCTTCGCCTTGGTGACCAGACGCTCGGCGTAGGGACGCAGGCGGCGGGCCTTGGCCTCGGTGGTGGTGATGCGGCCGTGCTCGAAGAGCGCCTTCGCGAGGTTCGCGAGCAGGTGCTTCTCGTGCGCGGCGGAGCCGCCCAGGCGGGCACCCTTAGCGGGACGCGGCATTGTTACTCCTTCACATCTGCACCGGCCGTGTCAGGTACCGGTGTCAGTCCCCTCAAGCGGTCGCGAGAGGGTGGGTGCGGGGGGCGCGAGCCCCCCGCAAGCTTTCTCAGTACTGCTCGGTCTCGACGAAACCGGCGTCCGCGTCGTCGTCGGCGCCGAAGGCGTCGGCGGCGGCGGTCGGGTCGAATCCGGGCGGGCTGTCCTTGAGGGCCAGGCCCATGCCGGCCAGCTTCGCCTTGACCTCGTCGATCGACTTCGCACCGAAGTTGCGGATGTCGAGCAGGTCGGCCTCGGAGCGGGCGACGAGCTCACCCACGGAGTGGATGCCCTCGCGCTTGAGGCAGTTGTACGACCGAACGGTGAGCTCGAGCTCCTCGATCGGCAGCGCCAGGTCGGCGGCCAGGGCGGCGTCCGTCGGGGACGGGCCCATGTCGATGCCCTCGGCGTCGATGTTGAGCTCGCGGGCCAGACCGAACAGCTCGACCAGGGTCTTGCCGGCGGACGCCATGGCGTCGCGCGGGCGCATGGCCTGCTTGGTCTCGACGTCGACGATGAGCTTGTCGAAGTCGGTGCGCTGCTCGACTCGGGTCGCCTCGACCTTGTAGGTGACCTTGAGGACCGGGCTGTAGATGGAGTCGACCGGGATGCGGCCGATCTCCTGGCCCAGCTGCTTGTTCTGGACGGCGGAGACGTAGCCGCGACCGCGCTCGACGGTCAGCTCCATCTCCAGCTTGCCCTTGCCGTTGAGCGTGGCGAGGACCAGGTCCGGGTTGTGCACCTCGACACCGGCCGGGGGCGCGATGTCAGCGGCGGTGACCAGGCCGGGACCCTGCTTGCGCAGGTACATCACGACCGGCTCGTCGTGCTCCGAGGAGACGACCAGCTGCTTGATGTTCAGGATGATGTCGGTGACGTCTTCCTTCACACCCGGCACGGTGGTGAACTCGTGCAGGACGCCGTCCACGCGGATGCTGGTGACAGCGGCACCCGGGATCGAGGACAGGAGCGTACGGCGCAGGGAGTTGCCGAGGGTGTAGCCGAAGCCCGGCTCGAGCGGCTCGATCACGAACCGCGAGCGGTACTCGTCGACGACCTCTTCGGTCAGCGAAGGACGCTGAGCGATAAGCATGTCTGTGTTCCTTCATTCGTGGACGCCCACTATTTGACGCCCGACGGGATGCCGTACCGGAGTACGGCTACTGCAAGGGTACGGGCGGCACGGCCCCCGAAGGGGTCGTACCGCCCGGACACTCAAGAACGCACAGGTGCGTCCGCTGCGTCAGACGCGGCGGCGCTTCGGCGGGCGGCAGCCGTTGTGCGGGGTGGGGGTGACGTCCTGGATCGAGCCGACCTCGAGGCCGGTGGCCTGCAGGGAGCGGATCGCGGTCTCGCGGCCGGAGCCCGGACCCTTCACGAAGACGTCGACCTTGCGCATGCCGTGCTCCTGCGCGCGGCGGGCGGCCGACTCGGCGGCCATCTGCGCGGCGAAGGGGGTGGACTTGCGCGAGCCCTTGAAGCCGACGTGGCCGGCGGAGGCCCAGGAGATCACGTTGCCGGACGGGTCCGTGATCGAAACGATGGTGTTGTTGAACGTGCTCTTGATGTGGGCGTGCCCGTGAGCGACGTTCTTCTTTTCCTTGCGGCGCACCTTCTTGGCAGCGCCCTGACGACCCTTGGGGGGCATCTAAATCTCCTACGGGAGGTGGTCGGTCCTACAGCGCAAGACCGCTGAACAGGACTACTTCTTGCCCGGCTTCTTCTTACCGGCGATCGCGCGACGCGGGCCCTTGCGGGTACGCGCGTTGGTGCTGGTGCGCTGACCGTGCACCGGGAGGCCGCGACGGTGGCGGATGCCCTGGTAGCACTGGATCTCGATCTTGCGGCGGATGTCGCCCTGGATCTCGCGGCGGAGGTCACCCTCGGTACGGAGGTTGGCGTCCACGTACTCGCGGATCTTGACGAGGTCCTCTTCGGCCAGGTCACGAACGCGGGTGTTCGGGTTCACGCCGGTGGAGGCGAGGATCTCCTTGGACCGGGTGCGCCCGATACCGAAGACGTAGGTGAGTGCGATCTCCACGCGCTTTTCGCGCGGGATGTCAACACCGGAAACGCGTGCCATGCAATGGCTCCTGTGTGTTCGGGGGTCTTCCGCAGAACCGATCCCGACCGCCGACCATCCGAGTGGGTGGTGGTACGTCCGGGTCCCCGGCCCCCGCCGGAGGTGCCGCCGGCCCCGTGCAGGGCTGGGCGGGTTCTGCGTATGTACGTTTTTTCTTACGTCGCGCGAAGAACTGCGGAAGGCAGGTCGGTCGGCGTGCGTCAGCCCTGGCGCTGCTTGTGGCGCAGGTTGTCGCAGATGACCATGACCCGGCCGTGACGGCGGATCACCTTGCACTTGTCGCAGATCTTCTTGACGCTCGGCTTGACCTTCATGTTGGTGAGGTTCTCCGGGTCAGTGCCACCACCCGCACCGGGACGGATGCCCAGGCAGGAGTGAGAGCAAGATCTACTTGTATCGGTAGACGATCCGGCCACGCGTCAGGTCGTACGGAGACAGCTCCACAACGACCCGGTCATCAGGAAGGATGCGGATGTAGTGCATGCGCATCTTGCCGCTGATGTGCGCGAGGACCTTGTGACCGTTCTGGAGTTCCACCTTGAACATGGCGTTCGGGAGGGACTCGATCACGGTGCCCTCGATTTCGATGGCACCTTGCTTCTTGGCCACGCTTCGCCTTTCGAATCGGCTACCTTGATCGACTCCGTGCCTCGCCATGCAGGCATGGATGTGCACGAGAGCCGACGAGTCAGTCTACGTCAGGGCACCCAGAAAGACGAATCCGGAAAGTTTGCCCCAGAGTCTAGATCATTAACCGAGGGGGTCCGGAGCCGTGGTGACCCCGGCCCCCCTTCTCCACGCCGCTCTCGCGGGCCCGGCGCTGGCGCGCCTCACATGCTTCGAGCGGCTGCGCCGGACTCCGTCCGTCGGCCCGGCGCGCCGCCACTCAGCCCAGCGGGTCCGGCGCAGTCGTGATCCCGTACTCCGCCAGCTTCGCCTTGCCGCAGTCCGGGCTGGTCAGGACGATCGGGCCGTCCTCCGTCAGGGCGATGGAGTGCTCCCAGTGCGAGGACCAGGTGCCGTCCGTGGTGATGACCGTCCAGTCGTCGGAGAGCACCTCCGTCTGGGCGGTGCCCAGGGAGACCATCGGCTCGATCGCCAGGCAGACGCCCGGGACCAGCTTGATCCCCTTGCCCCGCTTGCGCGAGACGTAGTTCAGCAGGTGGGGGTCCATGTGCATCTCGGACCCGATGCCGTGGCCGCCGTAGTCCTCGATGATCCCGAACTTGCCGAGGCTGTGCTCACCGGTGGAGGGGCGGGGCTGGCGCTTGATGTACGACTCGATCGCCTTCGAGATGTCCACGAGGCGGTTGCCGAGCTTCATGGCGGCGATGCCGGCCCACATGGACTCCTCGGTCACCCGGGACAGCTCGACCAGCTCCGGAGCGTGACCGGTGCCCACGAAGGCCGTGTAGGCGGCGTCGCCGTGCCAGCCGTCCACGATCGCGCCGGCGTCGATCGAGATGATGTCGCCGTCCTTGAGGACGGTCTTGTCGTCGGGGATGCCGTGGACGACGACCTCGTTGACCGAGGTGCAGATCGTCGCGGGGAAACCGCCGTAACCGAGGAAGTTCGACTTCGCACCGGCGTCGGCGATGACCTTCCGGGCCACCATGTCCAGATCCCGTGTCGTGGCGCCCGGCACCGCCGCCTCACGGGTCGCCGCGTGGATCGCGGCGACGACCAGCCCCGCCTCGCGCATCTTCGCGATCTGCTCGGGGGTCTTGATCTGGACCATGAAAAACGCCTTCCAGCTTCGGTACGGGTCTTCTCAACAGTACGGCCGCGATGCCCTGGGGGACATCGCGGCCGTACCTGCACAACAGGGGTACTACTTCTTCAGAGCGTCCATGGCGCGCTGGGTGATCTCCTGCACCTCGCCGAGGGCGGAGATGGTGACCAGCAGGCCCTGCTCCTTGTAGTAGTCGATGATCGGCTCGGTCTGCGTGTGGTAGACCTCCAGCCGGTTGCGGACCGTCGACTCGGAGTCGTCGTCGCGCTGGTACAGCTCGCCGCCGCAGGTGTCGCAGACACCCGCGGTCTTCGGCGCCGCGTACGTGACGTGGAAGACGTGCGAGGAGTCGTTCCGGCAGATCCGGCGACCGGCGATGCGCTTGACGACCTCGTCCTCCTCGACCTCCAGGTCGAGGACGGCGTCCAGCTTCATGCCCTCGGCCTGCAGCATGACGTCGAGCGCCTCGGCCTGCGAGACGTTGCGCGGGAAGCCGTCGAGCAGGAAGCCGTTCTCGGCGTCCTTCTGCTCCATGCGGTCCTTGGCCATACCGATGGTGATCTCGTCGGGGACGAGGTCGCCGGCGTCCATGAACGCCTTGGCCCGGAGGCCCAGCTCGGTGTTCTGGCTGATGTTGGCCCGGAACAGGTCGCCCGTGGAGATGTGCGGGATCGACAGGTTCTTGGCAAGGAACGCGGCCTGCGTTCCCTTGCCGGCACCGGGCGGTCCGACGAGGACGATTCGCATCAGCGGAGGAACCCTTCGTAATTACGCTGCTGGAGCTGGCTCTCGATCTGCTTCACGGTTTCCAGACCCACACCCACGATGATCAGGATGCTCGTTCCCCCGAAGGGGAAGTTCTGGTTCGCTCCGAAGCCGGCCAACGCCATCGTCGGCACAAGAGCGATGAGACCCAGGTACAGCGACCCCGGCCAGGTGATCCGGTTGAGCACGTAGCTCAGGTACTCGGCAGTGGGTCGACCCGCACGGATACCCGGGATGAACCCACCATACTTCTTCATGTTGTCTGCAACTTCCTCGGGGTTGAAGGAAATCGCCACGTAGAAGAACGCGAAGAAGACAATCAGGAGGAAGTACGCCGCGATGTAGTACGGGTGGTCACCCTTGACGAAGTGCTTCTGGATCCAAGTGGCCCAGCCTGCCTGGGATCCGCTGAACTGGACGATCAGCGCCGGGATGTACAGCAGCGACGAGGCGAAGATGACGGGAATCACACCCGCCTGGTTCACCTTGAGCGGGATGTAGGTCGAGGTACCGCCGTAAGCGCGGCGACCGATCATGCGCTTCGCGTACTGGACCGGGATCCGGCGCTGGGCCTGCTCGACGAAGACCACCAGGGCCACCATCGCGAGGCCGACGAGGATCACGACACCGAACTCGACCCAGCCGTCGGCGATCTTGCCCTGGAGCTTGATCTGCCAGAGGGCGCCGATGAAGCCGGCGGCGATCGAGATGAACATGAGGATCGACATGCCGTTGCCGATGCCGCGGTCGGTGACGAGCTCACCGAGCCACATGACGACACAGGTACCGGCGGTCATGGTGACCACCATGACGATCGTGGTGAAGATGGACCGGTCCGGGACGATCTGGCTGGCGACCTGGCAGCCCTGGAACAGGGCGCCGGTGCGGGCGGTGGCGACGAGGCCGGTGCCCTGCAGGATCGCGAGTGCGACCGTCAGATAACGCGTGTACTGGGTGATCTTCGCCGTGCCGGACTGTCCCTCTTTTTTGAGGTTCTCCAGCTTCGGGATGACCACGGTCAGCAGCTGCAGGATGATGCTCGCCGTGATGTACGGCATGATGCCGAGCGCAAAGATCGTGATCTGCAGCAGCGCGCCGCCGCTGAACATGTTGACGAGACCGAACAGCCCATTGCTGCTGCCTGCCTGGTCAACACAGATCTGTACGTTCTTGTAGCTCACGCCGGGTACCGGGATGTGGGACCCGAGCCGGAACAGCACGATGATGCCGAGCGTGAAGAGCAGCTTCTTGCGCAGGTCGGGCGTCTTGAACGCCCGGGCGAACGCGGTGAGCACGGTGCCTCCTGCGACCCCCGCGCTACTGCGTCAGAGGTGACGGTCTGAGGGATCGACGAATACGACAAAGCAAAGGTGCACGCCACCTTACCGGCGAGTGTGCCCCCCGTGGAACGACCAACCGGGGATGCCCCATATGTGAGGCATCCCCGGTCGGGTTTCGAGCTATTTAGTCACTTGATCGTCTTAGACGAGCTCGGTGACAGTGCCGCCGGCAGCGGCAATCTTCTCCTTGGCGGAGGCGGAAACGGCGTCAACCGAAACCGTCAGCGCCACGGAGATCTCGCCCTGGCCCAGGACCTTGACGAGGCTGTTCTTGCGAACCGCGCCCTTGGCGACCAGGTCGGCCACCGTGACCTCTCCACCCTCGGGGTAGAGGGCACCGAGCTTGTCCAGGTTGACGACCTGGAACTCGGTGCGGAACGGGTTCTTGAAGCCCTTCAGCTTCGGCAGGCGCATGTGGAGGGGCATCTGCCCACCCTCGAAGCGCTGCGGAACCTGGTAGCGGGCCTTCGTACCCTTGGTACCACGACCAGCCGTCTTACCCTTCGACGCCTCACCGCGACCCACACGGGTCTTCGCGGTCTTGGCACCGGGGGCGGGACGGAGGTTGTGAGCCTTCAGCGGGCTGTTCTCAGCCATGATTAGTCAACCTCCTCAACCGTCACGAGGTGGCGGACGGTGTGCACCATTCCGCGGAACTCGGGGCGGTCCTCCTTGACGACCACGTCGTTCAGGCGCTTGAGCCCGAGCGAACGCAGGGTGTCGCGGTGGTTCTGCTTGCTGCCGATGTACGACTTCGTCTGCGTGATCTTGAGGCGGGCCATTACGCAGCACCCGCCCCGGCACGCGCACGAAGCAGAGCCGCGGGGGCGACGTCCTCGAGCGGCAGACCACGGCGAGCCGCGATCTCCTCGGGACGCTGCAGGCCCTTGAGGGCCTCCACGGTCGCGTGCACGATGTTGATCGCGTTGTCGGAGCCGAGCGACTTCGACAGGATGTCGTGAACGCCGGCGCACTCCAGAACGGCGCGCACCGGGCCACCGGCGATAACACCGGTACCGGGGGAAGCAGGCTTCAGCAGGACAACGCCGGCCGCCTTCTCGCCCTGGATCGGGTGCGGGATGGTGCCCTGGATGCGGGGAACCTTGAAGAAGTTCTTCTTGGCTTCCTCGACGCCCTTGGCGATGGCCGCGGGAACTTCCTTGGCCTTGCCGTAACCGACACCTACGGTGCCGTCACCGTCACCCACCACGACGAGCGCGGTGAAGCTGAAGCGACGACCACCCTTGACAACCTTGGCGACACGGTTGATCGCGACAACGCGCTCAACGTAAGCGGTCTTCTCGACGGCAGCACCGCCGTCGCGACCCTTCCGGTCCCGCCGCTCGCCGCCACCGGCACCGCTTCCGCGGCGCTGGGGTCCAGCCATTGGATTACCTCTCTCTGTTACGTCCGTGAGTCCCGGAACCGGGGCTTAGAACTTCAGCCCGGCTTCGCGGGCGGCGTCAGCCAGAGCGGCAATGCGCCCGGCGTATCGGTTGCCACCGCGGTCGAACACGACGGTCTCGACACCCGCAGCCTTGGCACGCTCGGCGACGAGCGCGCCGACAGCCTGGGCCTGGGCGCTCTTGTCGCCTTCGCCACCGCGGATCGAAGCGTCCAGGGTCGACGCGGACGCCAGGGTGTGGCCCTGGAGGTCGTCGATGACCTGAGCAACGATGTTGCGGTTCGAACGCGTCACGACGAGGCGCGGACGCTCCGCCGTACCCGAGACGTTCTTGCGGATGCGGATGTGGCGGCGAGCCTTGGCAGCGCGCTTGTACGCGTCGCCCTTGGCGATCTTCACACCGTATGCCATGGCTACTTACCAGCCTTTCCGACCTTGCGGCGGATGACCTCGCCGGCGTACTTGACACCCTTGGCCTTGTACGGGTCGGGCTTCCGCAGCTTGCGGATGTTGGCGGCGACCTCGCCGACCTTCTGCTTGTCGATGCCCTCGACCGAGAACTTGGTGGGCGACTCGACCTTGAAGGAGATGCCCTCGGGCGCCTCGATCATGATCGGGTGGCTGTAGCCAAGCTGGAACTCCAGGCCGGAGCCCTTCGCGGCGACGCGGTAACCGACACCGCTGATCTCGAGAGCCTTGACGTATCCCGTGGTCACACCGGTGATCATGTTCGCCACCAGCGTGCGGGACAGGCCGTGCAGGGCCTTGTTCTGACGCTCGTCGTTCGGGCGGATGACGTTCAGAACGCCGTCCTCACCCTTGGCGACAGCGATGGGCGCAGCGACGGTGTGCGTGAGGGAACCCTTGGGGCCCTTCACGACGACCGTACGGCCATCGATGGTGACGTCCACGCCGGCGGGAACCGGGATGGGGAGCTTGCCGATACGAGACATAGCTATTCCTCCGTTCCCGACTACCAGACGTAGGCGAGGACTTCCCCACCCACGCCCTTCTTGCCTGCCTGCTGACCGGTCAGGAGACCGTGGGACGTGGAGATGATCGCCACGCCCAGGCCGCCGAGGACC
The DNA here is from genome assembly GCF_044541755.1 of Streptomyces sp. NPDC085524. Taxonomy (NCBI): domain Bacteria; kingdom Bacillati; phylum Actinomycetota; class Actinomycetes; order Kitasatosporales; family Streptomycetaceae; genus Streptomyces; species Streptomyces sp. NPDC085524. The sequence continues at coordinate 18,771 of NZ_JBITTH010000044.1, read as the reverse complement.
TTCGGCAGGTTGGTGGACTTCGCGTACACGCGCAGACCGGGCTTCGAGATCCGCTTGATGCCCGCGATGGAGCGCTCACGGTTCGGCCCGAACTTCAGCTCGAGGACGAGGTTCTTGCCGACCTCGGCGTCCTCGACCTTCCAGCCGGTGATGAAACCCTCCTGCTTGAGGATCTCTGCGATGTGCGACTTGATCTTGCTGTGCGGCATCACGACGGAGTCGTGGTACGCCGAGTTAGCGTTACGCAGACGCGTGAGCATGTCTGCGATCGGGTCAGTCATGGTCATGAAGTGGCCTTCGGCCTCTCTCGCCGGGGTTTCCTGTATGCGCCATCCCTCTCCCCACTCAGTGGCGGGACGGGTGCGGTGCGGGGACCTACGGCGTAGTAAGTCGATAGGGCGGCGGACGCCCAACCCCACAAGCCTACGGCATGCGGGCAGGGCGGTCCGCCGACCTGATGCTTACCGAGAGCGTCTGGAAAACCTCAACACCCAAAGGGCGGGAGGATTTACCAGGAGCTCTTGGTCACGCCCGGCAGCTCGCCACGGTGAGCCATCTCACGAAGGCAGACGCGGCAGAGGCCGAACTTGCGGTACACGGAGTGGGGACGACCGCAGCGCTGGCAGCGGGTGTACGCACGCACACCGAACTTGGGCTTGCGGGCAGCCTTCGCGATGAGAGCCTTCTTCGCCATCTCGCTTACGCCTCCTTGAAGGGGAAGCCGAGGTGACGGAGGAGCGCGCGGCCCTCAGCGTCGTTGGTCGCCGTGGTGACCACGGTGATGTCCATACCCCGGGTACGGTCGATCTTGTCCTGGTCGATCTCGTGGAACATGACCTGCTCCGTGAGACCGAAGGTGTAGTTGCCACGGCCGTCGAACTGCTTCGGCGACAGACCACGGAAGTCGCGGATACGCGGCAGCGCGAGCGACAGCGTACGGTCCAGGAACTCCCACATGCGGTCACCGCGGAGGGTGACGTGGCAGCCGATCGGCTGACCCTCGCGCAGCTTGAACTGCGCGATGGACTTGCGGGCCTTCGTGACGGCCGGCTTCTGACCGGTGATCGTCGTCAGGTCGCGGATGGCACCGTCGATCAGCTTCGAGTCACGGGCGGCGTCGCCGACACCCATGTTCACGACGATCTTGACGAGGCCGGGGATCTGCATGACGTTCTCGTAGGAGAACTCCTCACGCAGCTTGCCCGCGATGTCCTCGCGGTACTTCGTCTTCAGACGCGGAGTGGTAGCCATCAGATGTCCTCACCCGTGCGCTTGGCAACGCGGATCTTGTTGCCTTCGTCGTCGAAGCGGTAACCGACGCGGGTGACGACCTTCTTGCCGTCCTTCTCCACGACCAGCTGCACGTTGCTCACGTGGACCGGGGCCTCGGTGATGACGATGCCACCGGCCTGGTTCTGCGCGGCCTTGGTGTGCTTCTTGACCCGGTTGACACCCTCGACGAGGACGCGGTTCTCAGCGGGGAAGGCAACGATGACCTTGCCCTGCTTGCCCTTGTCCTTACCGGTGATGACCTGGACCAGGTCGCCCTTCTTGATCTTCATGCTTACAGCACCTCCGGCGCGAGCGAGATGATCTTCATGAACTTCTTCTCGCGCAGCTCACGGCCCACGGGGCCGAAGATACGGGTGCCGCGAGGGTCGCCGTCGTTCTTCAGAATGACGGCGGCGTTCTCGTCGAAGCGGATGTACGAGCCGTCCTGGCGGCGGCGCTCCTTGACGGTGCGAACGATGACCGCCTTGACGACGTCACCCTTCTTCACGTTGCCACCGGGGATCGCGTCCTTGACGGTGGCGACGATGACGTCACCGATGCCCGCGTAGCGGCGACCGGAGCCACCGAGAACACGGATGCAAAGGATCTCCTTGGCACCAGTGTTGTCGGCGACACGCAGTCGCGACTCCTGCTGGATCACGTCTATCTCCTGTTTGTCTGCCGGTTCCCGGCCGGGGCTTCACTGAAGCCCCGGCCGAGCCTGGCGGAACTGACCTGAGGGAAACCCCTCAGGTTGATTACTTGGCCTTCTCGAGGATCTCGACGATGCGCCAGCGCTTGCTCGCCGACAGCGGACGCGTCTCCATGATGAGGACGCGGTCGCCGACGCCGGCAGCGTTCTGCTCGTCGTGCGCCTTGAGCTTGTTCGTACGGCGGATGACCTTGCCGTACAGCGCGTGCTTCACGCGGTCCTCGACGGCGACGACGACGGTCTTGTCCATCTTGTCGCTGACGACCAGACCCTCACGGGTCTTGCGGAAACCGCGCTCGGTCTTCTCAGTCACGTTGTTCTCGCTCATCAGGCGCTCTCCACCGTCTCGATACCGAGCTCACGCTCGTGCATCAGGGTGTAGATGCGAGCGATGTCCTTACGGACGGACTTGAGCCGGCCGTTGTTCTCCAGCTGACCGGTGGCCGCCTGGAAACGGAGCTTGAACAGCTCCTCCTTGGCCTCGCGCAGCTTGGCAACGAGCTCCTCGTTGCCGAGCTCGCGGAGCTCGGACGCCTTGGTTCCCGTCGCCATCACGACTCACCTGCCTCGCGCTTGACGATGCGGCACTTCATCGGCAGCTTGTGGGCCGCACGAGTGAGGGCCTCACGCGCAATCTTCTCGTTCGGGTAGGACAGCTCGAACATGACCCGACCCGGGTGCACGTTCGCGATCCACCACTCCGGCGAACCCTTACCGGAACCCATGCGGGTTTCGGCCGGCTTCTTCGTGAGCGGACGGTCCGGGTAGATGTTGATCCAGACCTTGCCGCCACGCTTGATGTGACGGGTCATCGCGATACGAGCGGACTCGATCTGGCGGTTCGTCACGTAGGCGGGGGTAAGCGCCTGGATGCCGTACTCGCCGAACGAGACCTCGGTACCGCCCTTGGCCATACCGCTGCGCTTCGGGTGGTGCTGCTTGCGGTGCTTGACCCTACGAGGGATCAGCATGACGGTCAGGCCTCCGTTCCGGTGCTCTCGGCCGGAGCGGCAGCGGGAGCCTCGGCCTTGGGGGCCTCGACACCAGCAGCCTGCTGCGGCTTGCGGCCACCACGGCCGCCGCGCTCGCCACCACGGCCACCACGGCCGGCGGGACGGTCGCCAGCGCCGGCACCACGGGCCGGGCGGTTACCCGCACGGGCCGCAGCGTTCTCGGCGCGAACCTCGGCGATGTTCTTGACGTCGCCCTTGTAGATCCAGACCTTCACACCGATACGGCCGAAGGTGGTCTTGGCCTCGAAGAAGCCGTAGTCCACGTTCGCGCGCAGCGTGTGCAGCGGCACACGACCCTCGCGGTAGAACTCGGAGCGGGACATCTCGGCGCCGCCGAGACGGCCGCCACACTGGATCTTGATGCCCTTGGCGCCGGCCTTCATCGTGCCCTGCATGCTCTTGCGCATGGCACGACGGAAGGAGACGCGGGAGGAGAGCTGCTCGGCAACGGCCTGGGCAACGAGCTGAGCGTCGAGCTCGGGGTTCTTGACCTCGAGGATGTTCAGCTGGACCTGCTTGCCCGTGAGCTTCTCGAGGTCGCCGCGGATGCGGTCGGCCTCGGCGCCACGGCGGCCGATGACGATGCCGGGACGGGCGGTGTGGATGTCCACACGCACGCGGTCACGGGTGCGCTCGATCTCAACCTTCGAGATGCCGGCGCGCTCCATGCCGGACGTCATCATCCGACGGATGGCGACGTCTTCCTTGACGTAGTCCTTGTACAGCTTGTCGGCGTACCAGCGGGACTTGAAGTCCGTGGTGATGCCGAGTCGGAACCCGTGCGGGTTTACCTTCTGGCCCATTACCGGGAACCTTCCTTGCTGCTGACGACCACGGTGATGTGGCTGGTCCGCTTGCGGATCCGGTAGGCACGGCCCTGGGCACGCGGACGGAACCGCTTCAGGGTCGGGCCCTCGTCCACGTACGCCTCGCTGATGACCAGCGTGGAGGCGTCCGGGTGGTTGTAGTTGTGCGCGGCGTTGGCGATGGCGCTGTCCAGCACCTTGCCGACCGGCACGCTCGCGGCCTGCGGGGCGAAACGCAGGACCGCCTGAGCCTCCGTGGCATCCATGCCACGGATAAGGTCCACCACGCGGCGGGCCTTCATGGGCGTGACGCGGATGTACCGCGCCTGGGCCCTGGCTTCCATGGTTGTCCCTTCGGTGTAAGTCATAGTCGTAACCACCCCGCGATTAGCGGCGCTTCGACTTCCGGTCGTCCTTGACGTGGCCGCGGAAGGTGCGAGTCGGCGAGAACTCGCCGAGCTTGTGGCCGACCATCGACTCGGTGACGAACACCGGGACGTGGGTCTTGCCGTTGTGCACCGCGATGGTGTGACCCAGCATGGCCGGGATGATCATCGAGCGACGGGACCAGGTCTTGATGACGTTCTTGGTACCAGCTTCGTTCTGAGCGTCCACCTTCTTCACGAGGTGGTCGTCGACGAAGGGTCCCTTCTTGAGACTGCGCGGCATCTAAACCCGCTCCTAGCGCTTCTTGTTCGTCTTGCGGCGGCGGACGATGTACTTGCTCGAAGCCTTCTTCGGCGAGCGAGTACGACCCTCCTTCTGACCCCACGGGGAGACCGGGTGGCGACCACCACTGGTCTTGCCCTCACCACCACCGTGCGGGTGGTCAACCGGGTTCATCGCGACACCGCGGACGGTCGGGCGAACGCCCTTCCAGCGCATGCGGCCGGCCTTGCCCCAGTTGATGTTCGACTGCTCGGCGTTGCCGACCTCGCCGACCGTGGCGCGGCAGCGCGCGTCGACGAGACGGATCTCACCGGACGGCATGCGGAGGTGGGCCATCACGCCCTCCTTCGCGAGCAGCTGCACGGAGGCACCAGCCGAACGCGCGAACTTGGCGCCGCCACCGGGGCGGAGCTCGATCGCGTGGATCGTGGTACCGACCGGGATGTTGCGGAGCGCGAGGTTGTTGCCCGGCTTGATGTCGGCCGTCGGGCCGTTCTCGATCCGGTCACCCTGCTGCAGACCGCGCGGCGCGATGATGTAGCGCTTCTCGCCGTCGGCGTAGTGCAGCAGCGCGATGCGCGCGGTGCGGTTGGGGTCGTACTCGATGTGCGCGACCTTGGCCGGCACGCCGTCCTTGTCGTGACGACGGAAGTCGATCACGCGGTAGGCGCGCTTGTGGCCACCGCCCTGGTGGCGAACGGTCACACGACCGGTGTTGTTACGGCCGCCCTTGCTGTGCAGCGGGCGGACCAGCGACTTCTCCGGCGTGGACCGCGTGATCTCGACAAAGTCGGCGACGCTGGAGCCACGACGGCCCGGGGTCGTCGGCTTGTACTTGCGGATACCCATTTCTCAGTCCTCGTCCGATTCCGGACGACTAGACCTCCGTTAGGAGGCCTGGCCGCCGAAGATGTCGATACGGTTGCCCTCGGCAAGGGTCACGATGGCGCGCTTGGTGTTGGCGCGCTTGCCGAAACCGGTCTTGGTGCGCTTGCGCTTACCCTGACGGTTGATCGTGTTGACCCCGGTGACCTTGACCGAGAAGACCGCCTCGACGGCCTGCTTGATCTGGGTCTTGTTGGCGCCGGGCGCGACGATGAACGTGTACTTGTTCTCGTCCAGCAGCGCGTAGCTCTTCTCCGAGACGACCGGCTTGATCAGCAGGTCGCGCGGGTCGGTGAAGGTCTTGCTGGTAACGGTCGCCTCAGACATCAGGCGTCGCTCCCTTCGGTCTCATCGGCCTTGGGGCCAGACACGAAGGACTCGAAAGCGGCCTGGGTGAAGACCACGTCGTCAGAGACGATCACGTCGTACGTGTTCAGCTGGCCCGGCTCCAGGATGTGAACCTGGGGCAGGTTGCGGGCGGACAGCCACGAGGCCTCTTCGCTGCGGTCGACGACCAGGAGCAGGTTCTTGCGCTCCGAGATCTTGCCGAACAGCGTCTTGGCGGCCTTGGTGGAAGCGGCACCCTCGACCACGCCGGTGACGACGTGGATGCGGGAGTGACGCGCACGGTCCGAGAGGGCACCGCGGAGGGCGGCGGCCTTCATCTTCTTCGGGGTCCGCTGCGAGTAGTCACGCGGCTGCGGGCCGTGGACGACGCCACCGCCGGCGAACTGCGGAGCGCGGGTCGAACCCTGACGGGCGCGGCCGGTGCCCTTCTGGCGGTACGGCTTGCGGCCACCACCACGGACTTCGCCACGGGTCTTGGTCTTGTGCGTGCCCTGACGGGCAGCAGCCAGCTGAGCGACAACGACCTGGTGGATCAGCGGAACGCTGGTCTTCGCGTCGAAGATCTCCGCGGGGAGCTCGACGGTACCGGCCTTGTCGCCTGCCGGCGAAAGGATGTCAATGGTGCTCATTACCTCAAGCCCCCTTGGCCGCGGTACGGACCAGGACGAGGCCGCCGTTCGGACCGGGGACCGCACCCTTGATGAGGAGCAGACCCTTCTCCGCGTCAACCGCGTGGATGGTCAGGTTCTGGGTGGTGACGCGCTCGTTACCCATGCGACCGGCCATGCGCATGCCCTTGAAGACACGCCCAGGGGTGGCGCAGCCACCGATCGAACCGGGGGAGCGGTGCTTGCGCTGCACACCGTGACCGGCGCCGAGGCCCCGGAAGTTGTGCCGCTTCATGACACCGGCGAAGCCCTTGCCCTTGCTGTTGCCCGTGACGTCAACCTTGACGCCGGACTCGAACACCTCAGCAGTGATCTCCTGGCCGAGCGTGTACTCGCTGGCGTCGGAGGTGCGGAGCTCCACCAGGTGGCGGCGGGGGGTCACGTCGGCCTTGGCGAAGTGGCCCTTGAGGGGCTTGTTCACCTTGCGCGGGTCGATCTCGCCGAAGGCGATCTGGACCGACTCGTAGCCGTCGATGTCGTTCGTACGGACCTGGGTAACGACGCAGGGCCCGGCCTTGACGACGGTCACCGGGACGACACGGTTGTTCTCGTCCCAGACCTGGGTCATGCCGAGCTTCTCGCCCAGGACGCCCTTGATCTGCTTTGCCATCTTCTCGACGCCTCTCAGAGCTTGATCTCGATGTCAACGCCGGCCGGAAGGTCCAGGCGCATCAGCGAGTCAACGGTCTTGGGCGTCGGGTCGAGGATGTCGATCAGGCGCTTGTGCGTGCGCATCTCGAAGTGCTCGCGCGAGTCCTTGTACTTGTGCGGCGACTTGATGACGCAGTACACGTTCTTCTCAGTGGGCAGCGGCACCGGGCCCGCGACCGACGCACCAGTGCGGGTCACCGTCTCGACGATCTTCTTCGCCGAGGAGTCGATGACCTCGTGGTCGTAGGCCTTGAGCCGGATGCGGATCTTCTGTCCCGCCATGGCTACTCCGTAGTCCTGTCTCTATGTGGAAACGCTCTGGCCCTCGGTCGGCTGCGGGACTTGGTCCCGCGGCTTCTCTCCGACCCACGCGGTCGGGCGTGTCGCACACCCTCTACAGAAAATTCCCATACGGAAATTCCCTCGTCCAAGGGGGTGCGGTCCCTGTGACCGCGTTTCGGGGGAGAAACACCCACCGAGCGCCTGGTGGGCGCCGTGCTGACACTTCCCAGAAGATTCCCGTACGTCCGCCCCCATTGCTGCCCCGAGAGGCAGATTAAGGACGACGAGTACTGTGGGACTCGCTTCCGGTCCCCCCGGCGGGAGGCGCGCAGCATCGGCACTCAGCCGAGCAACTTGAGTAGTCTGCCATACGAGGCACGTACCTGGCCAATCGGGCCGAAGAGAATACCCCGCCACGCTGAGTGGTCAAACCGCCCCACCCCTGTCCCCCGCGCGGGGTATTCCGCCGGGTCAGGACCGGGACACCGTCCCGCAGCCCTCCTGGGTGCCCGCCCCGATGCTCTTGCTCCGGTCGTACGGGTCCTTGGGGGTTCCGGAGGGCGTGGATCCGGCCACGGGGTCCGTGTCGAAGCCGGGGTGCATGTAGCCGTCGTAGACCTCGCAGGCGCTGTTGGCGAGGTCTACGCGGAAGTCCGCGAGCCGGAGCTTTCCGGCGGTGACCTGCCACTTGCGCGGGTCGGCCACCAGGAAGGTGATCTCGCGGCGCACGATGGTGCGCTCGACCTGGTCCGCGCCCGGTGCGGCCTTCACCAGCGGGTACACGAACGAGTAGTCGGCCCTGACGTGGGCCTGACCGGCTTCCTTCCCGGCTTCCACCCACATCCGGCCGCGGACCTTGACCACCTCGCCCACGGGCTTCACCTCGGCCGGGTCGTACCGGGTGAACAGGCTCATCGGGTCCTGCTCCTTGCTCGGCCCGGCCAGGGACTTCTCCAGGTCCGCCGACACCTCGGTGTGCTCGGGGTCCAGCAGGGCCAGGGCCGCCGCGGGCCGCTCCCCCTTCAGTGCCGCCGGGTCCAGATTGGACGCGACCAGGAACGCCTTGGCGTTCCGGAGCGCGTCGGCGATCTTCTCCTTGGGCACCCCGCCGACGGCGGCGGCCTCCGGGAGCTCGATGCCGGCGGCGCCGTCCGCCCACTGGAGGGCCGGAGAGCCGCGGAAAGGTTCCTGCAGGGTCGGGCGGTCCGGGTCCGCCGACGGCGGCGGGGCGGTCGGGCGGGCGGTCTCCGCCGCCAGCGGGCCCGCGTTCCTGGCGTCCTCGCGGGCCTGCGTCCTGCCCGTGATGCGGTCGATGACCAGCTCCGGCCGTACGGCGACCAGCGCGACCCCCGCGATGGCCGCGACGGCCAGCGCGGCCTTCAGCCGCCTCTTGCGCCGGCCGCGGCCCTGCATCTCCTGCCACGCCGGGCCGGTGCGCCAGCCCGGCGGGTCCTGCTCGTGCCGCAGCCTCTCGGTCACCATCCGGGCCCGCGCGGACGGCTCCCGGGGCGCCTCGCCCTCCCCCGCCGCGGCCTGCTCCATGAACCGCGCCCACTCCTCGTCCGAGGGGCTCTGCCCGGCTCGCCGGTCGTCGTCGTTCCTGCTCATTCCCCACCCTGTCCCTGAGCGTACGAGAGGCCCCGCACGTGCTGTGCGGAGCCTCTCACCTGCCGATTCACGGCATTGGATCACTTGCTGAAATACCCGGTGATGTCCGCGAGAAGGTCCACGGAACCGGCGTTGTTGTAGAAGGTGACCTTCCCTTCGACCACGGGGACGATCACCAGGTTCGGGATCGTCTGGCCGCCGGTGAAGTTCAGGTTCGAGACGGTGGGACGAGGGGCCGTCGCCCCGCCCGGGTAGACCGACACGTAGCTGGCCTGCGTCGGGTTCGTCGCCGTCACGTTCAGCACGACGGCGGTGACCCCGGCGGGCAGGACGCCCTCGGTGCCCGTGAGCTGGAGGGTGACGGTGGAGCCTCCCACGACCGGCTTCTGCGGGACGCCCAGGCCTTCACGGGTGTCCATGAGGCGCTTGGGGCCGATGTTGGTCTGCGTCGATCCCGCGCTGCTGTCGGAGAAGTAGCCGGTGATGTCGGCGATCAGGTCGACGGTCCCCGCGTTGTTGTAGAAGCTGACCTTGCCGTCGACCACGGGGACGATCACCAGGTTCGGGATCGTCTGGCCGGCGGTGAAGTTCAGGTTCGAGGCCGTGGGCCGGGGCGCGGTCGTGGTGCCCGGGTAGACCGACACGTAGCTGGCCTGCGTCGCGTTCGTCGCCGTCACGTTCAGCACGACCGCCTTGGCCCCGGCGACGGGGATGTCGAGGCTGACCGCGGTGCCTCCGGCCACCTTCTGCCGCGGGACGCCGAGGCCGTCCCGGGTGTCCATCAGGCGGGTCGGGCCGTAGCTGGTCTGCGTGGCGCCCTCGCCGCTCGACGTGAAGTAGCCGGTGATGTCGGCTATCAGGTCGACGCTGCCCGCGTTGTTGTAGAAGCTGACCTTCCCGTCCGCGACCGGGACGACCACCAGGTTCGGGATCGTCTGGCCGGCCGTGAAGTTCAGGTTCGACGCGTTGGGGCGGGGCGCGGAGGCATCGCCCGGGTAGACCGAGACGTAGCTGGCCTGCGTCGGGTTCGTCGCCGTCACGTTGAGGACGACCGCGGTCGCGTTCTTCATCTCCGGGCTGGTGACCGGGAGGGTGACGGCGCCGCCGCCGGGCACCTTGCCCGTGCGCACGCCGAGACCGGTGCGGGTGTCCATGAGGCGGTTCGGAGTGACCGGGACGAACGTGATGTCCTTGGCCGCCACCGCGACGACGGTGACCGGGAGGCTGGTGGCCACCTTGCCGTTCGTGGTGGTCGCCCGGACCTGGAGGTCGTGGTTGCCGAGGGCCAGCGGCGGTGTCGAGGCCGTGGTCGCCTTGCCCGCGTCCACGACCGGGGCTCCGTCGACCAGCAGCTCGTACTTGGTGACCAGGGCGGGCGCCGTGGTGGTCGACCAGGAGAGGGACACCGGTCCGACGGTGGTCTCCAGGGGGGTGCCCGGCTTCGGCGCCGACCCGTTCACCGTGGTGATCTTCAGCCCGGCGGCGGGTCCGGCCGCGCGGATCGTGCCCAGCTGCGGGTACAGCGAGTTGCCCGGGCACTGGGTGTTGAAGCCGTCCCGGTGGCCCGAGAGCGTCTTGAACTCGTACGACTGGCCCTTGGTGAAGGTGGTGCCGAAGAAGTTGGTCTGGGTGTCGCCCGCGACCAGCGTCGTCGTGCCGTTGATGTCCCCGCCGTACTGGCCGAGCTTGTACGCGGCGATCTTCGCGACGGCGTCGAGCGCGGCGGGCGAGGCGCCCTCGTCCGTGTAGTCGCCGAGGACGGCGACGCCCGCCGACTCGGCGTTCCAGCCGTAGGTGTGCGCGCCGTTGACGGGCTGGTCGACGCCGCCCTGGCGGCCCTCGAAGACCGTGCCGCACTTGTCGACGAGGAAGTTGTAGCCGAGGTCGCGCCAGCCGTTGGTCTGCACGTGGAAGACGTGCAGGCTGCGGACGATGGCCGCGGACTCGCTGCACTCGTAGGCCGTGCCGGTGGTGTGGTGGACGAAGACCGCCTTGACCTTGCCTTCGGGGAGGTAGATCGGGCCCTCGTTGTTCAGGGACTCGTCGGCACCCCACGCGACGCGCGAGACCACGTCCGGCTTGGGCGCGGTGGAGTCGGGGCCGGGGACCGACGGCGGGACGGTGGGCGGGTCGGTGGGCACCGGGTCCGCCGCCGGGAGGGCGAAGGCGGCCGGGGCTGCGGCGAGGTCGCCCTTCTTCGCGGGCTTCGCCGCGCCCGGGTCGACGAGGTTCAGCTCCATCCCCGCGGGGAGTTCACCGGTGCCCCCGCCCACGCGGACCTCGGCGCCGTCGGAGGGGCCGACCCAGACGGGCTCGGTCGCCCCGTGCAGCCCCGGGCGCTTGCCGTCGAGGCCCGGCTTGGCCACGTCCAGGGTGATCCACTTCGACCACTTGCCGGTCTCGGCGTCCCGGGTGCGGGCCTCGATGGTGCCCTTCACCTGGGCGGAGGGGTCCTTCCAGGAGACACCGAGGAGCCCGAAGGGCTTGGTGTCCTGCTGGGAGAGGACGGCCTTGCCGGTCCCCTTCGGCTTGAGCGCGAGCCTGTGGACCTTGCCCTCGACGGGAGCCTTCGCCCTGCCGGTGGCCTGGTAGCGCGCGCCCGCCTGCTCGTCCAGGTCGTCCGCGCCGAATCCGTTGGCCGCTCCCTGGAAACCGAGTACCGCTACGACCCCGAGCGCGGCGGCAAGAGCCGTCCCGCGCACTCGTCCTGGTTTCAACGTGTTCCCCAACCCCTGTTGAGAGTCAAGCAGTGACACCTGCGAACGGGCGGATGCTACGGGCAGGAGGTGTCGGGGAGGTCGGCGGGGTCAGGTTCGAGGCGCGGGCCCCGGTCGCTCAGTGGCGGCGCCAGAGCACCCAGCCGTACTTCTTGTCCACCTTGGCCACGTACCAGCCCTCGGGCGCGTGCGGCCAGGTGTCCTGCGGCGTGGCGTCCTCCTTGGCGAGCTGGAGGAGCGCCGCGTCCGCCTTCGCCGGCGGCTGTTCGCCGTTCTCCAGGTCCCGCGTCCAGACCCGGCCCTTGTACACCTCGTACGCCTGCGCCATCCGCATGCCCCAGTCGATGTCCCAGTCCATGACCAGGTTCTCGCCGGGCCGCAGCCCCGCGGCCTTGGTGAAGCCGCTGGCCTGCGCCCTGCTCCGCTCCGGGTACACATTGGCGACGTTCGCGGTGACCGTGACCGTCGCGTACGTGGCGAGCAGGGCCAGCGACACCCCCAGGGCCCAGGTGACCCGGCGCCCGCCGGCGAGGCGGAAGAGCACGCAGGCGGCGAGCACCAGCAGGGCTCCGGCGACCGTCCGCCACATGTGCACCTTGGTCCACTCGGAGGCCAGGAACAGCGCGTCGGGCATGGCCCACTTGATGATCGGCACCTTGTGGAGGTTCCTGCCCGCGGACAGGATCACGAATTCGGCGCTCAGGACGATGAACAGCACCGCGCCCAGCACCAGCCGCAGCAGCGCACCGGCTCGCGCGCGGTGCAGGACGGCGACGCCCACCAGGAAGAAGGCCGGCACGAGCGGGGCCAGGTAGCGGGCGTAGATCCAGTTGTCGACCCGGTCGTCCGGCGGCAGTCCGGCGGCCGCGGCGAGCGCGATCCCGCACAGCAGCGCGACCATGACGAAGGAGACCACCCGCGAGGCGCGCGTGAAGCGCGGGCTGAACACCGCGAACACGCACAGGGCGAGGGCGAGCGCGCCGAAGCCCCAGGAGGAGACGCAGAAGTACCAGAGCTGGCCGACGGTACGGGTCACCGTCTGGCGGAGCATGCCGGCGTCGAACAAGGTGTCGAAGACCTTGGCGCCCACCTCGCTCGGCGGCGTGTCGCTGAACTGAGCCCGCAGCCAGGCCTGGAGCAGCATGGCGCCCGCCACGGAGACGGCGAGCCCTCCCCAAGCGGCGAGCGTCGACTTCAGCGGCGCCCACCTGAAGACGAGCGCGGCCAGCAGCACCACGCCCGTGAGGGCGACCACGACGCCGCCCCGGTCGTGCACCGACATGGCGTACCCGGCCAGCAGGCCGACGCCCGCCCCGTACCGGACACGGCGGCGCGGCTCGCCCTCGCTCAGCCAGCCGTGCATGGTGATCAGCCACCCGAGGAGGACCACCGGCAGCAGCGTGTCCGACATGACGAACTCGGAGTAGAAGATCACCGGCGGCATCAGCGCGGCCGCCGTGGCGATCAGGACCGAGAGGCCCTTGGACAGGTCGAGCCGCCGGAGGGCGACGTAGACGAGCGGGAAGACCAGGGCGTTGATCAGCGTGTTGATGCCCATGACCAGGTGGTACGCGGTGGCCGGGTCGTCCGCGAACCGCAGGGCCGGGGAGATCAGCAGCGGGTAGCCGCCGGGGATCACCTCGCCGACGGGGCTCTCCGTCACGGACCCCCCGGCCAGCACCCGCGCAAGCACCAGGTACGTGTCCTCGTCCGCGTGGACGGACGGGTAGCTGTTGTGCAGCACCAGGGAGAGCCGGAACAACACCTGGGCCAGGTAGCCGGACACGAGGACCACGGGCCAGAACCACGGCCTGCCGGCGAGGGACTTCCCCTGTGCGAGCAGGCGCTCGGTCCTGTCCGGCCTCCCGGCCGTCCCGGGTGTGGACACGTCGGCCGCGTCGGTGGTCTCGGTGACGGACTGCACCCCTGGCACTTCCTGTTCTGCATCGGGTTTGAAGACCCTCGAACGCCTCGGCGCGCGGTCCTCGTCCCGGCAACGGTACCAAGGGCGATCAATCGATGGCCCTTGGTTCACACAGTGAAGCCGCCCTGCGCCGACAGGTAAATTGGCGGCCATGACTGTCACCGCTCCCGCTCCTGTGCCGGCGTCAGGCCCGGCCCCGGCAGCCGATCGCCGGACCCCGCACGAACGCGGCGGCGGATTCCCCCGCTCCTTCGCCCTGCTGGCCGCGGAGGCCGCCACGGCCTTCGGTACCGCCCTGCTGCTCTTCGTACTGTGCATGCGCATACGGATCAACCCGCTGGACCGGATCGGGCAGGTCAGCGGGCTGGCCGGGGTCCAGCTGCGGCTCCTGGTGGTGCTGGCGGCAGTCCTCCTCGGCTACTTCCTGCTCGCCCGGGTCAGGCCGGGCGCAGCCGTCCGGCTCGGCGCGGCCGCGGTCGCCGGTCTCTCCTCCGGTGTGACCGCCTCCGGGATCGTGATGGCCCTGCGCGGCACGATCTGGCCCATTTCCGCCAACACCGGCGACCTCGGGAACCTCCAGCAGTGGGCCTACAACGTCATCGACGGCGGGTCCATGCCACCCGAGTACCCGCCGGGCTTCCCGCACGTGCTCGCCTGGACCGCGGAACTCTTCTTCGACGGCCACGTGCAGGAGGCCTCGAAGTGGGTCATGCTCGGCTTCCTCGCCATCGGCGGGCCCGTCGCCTACCTGGCCTGGCGGATGCTCCTGTCCCCGCTGTGGGCGCTCGGGATCGGCGTGACCGCCTCGCTGCCGCTGATCGACCCGGTCAAGCCGTACAGCGCGCTGGTGCTGGTGGTCGTGATCCCCGTGTTCGCGAAGCTGGTACAGGTCGTCCAAGAGGCCTCGAACCGCGGCCGCAAGATTTCGGCCCTCATCGGCGCCGGACTCGGCGCGCTGCTCGCCGCGCTGTTCCTGCTGTACTCGGGCTGGTTCGTGTGGTCCTCGATCGGCGTGGTCGTCCTCTTCGCCATCGTGCTGGTCGGCCTCGCCCGCCGGAGCGGGATGCGCGGGCTCCTCGACGGACTGCTCCCGCTGGCGTCGGCCGTCGTGGTCTTCCTCGCGCTGGCGGGGACGTACATGATCCGGCTGCTCGGCGCGAGCGGGGCGACCAAGGACTCGTACTTCTACTTCGACACCTACAGCGACCCGGCCTACTTCACCATGTGGGGCAGCTCGCTGCCGGGCCCGCTGCGCACCGTCGGCTACTCGGATCCCGCGGAACTCGGCGGCGTCGGGCTCTTCACCCTCGTGCTGATCGCCGGGCTGGGCCTGGCCTTCGCGCTCGGCCTGCGCCGGCCCCTGGTGCTCACCCTGGCCGCGTGCACCGGCAGCGCCTTCTTCCTGCGCTACTGGTACGCCTCGCACATGGCCCGCGACCAGGCCGTGCAGCTGTACCCGCGCACCAGCCAGCAGATCATGTACTGCCTGCTCGCGCTGACCGGAGTGGCCGTGCTCCTGCTCTCCGACCGGGTCCGCGAGTGGGTGCGCGCGGGCGGGCTGAAGCTGCCCGGCCGGGTGACCGCGGTCAAGCCGCGCGCCGCCGTGATCGGCGTGCTGTGCGCGCTGGGGCTGCTCTTCGCCACGGCCGGATCGGCCACGGCCTACACGTACATGCCGAAGAACCCCTCCGACAACTCCCTCGGCGTGCTCGCCTGGTTCTCGCACAACGTGCAGCAGCCGAACGGCGCGTGCCCGCACTACGCGGACAAGCACGTCTGCACGCCGTACGAGCCGCCGAAGCGGTCGAAGAAGCACTGACCTCGTACGGAAGAGCGGCCTGCCGCCGGTCCCGGGACCGGCGGCAGGCCGCTCTTCCGTCACTACGAGCCCGCGGGCCCTCAGCCCTGCCCGGCGGTGAAGACGTGCCGGGCCAGGACCCGGACGCCCTCGCGCTGCCTCCGGCGCAGCGCGCCCGGCAGCATCGTGAGCGCGTGCAGGCGCGAAGCGCTGTGGAAGCGCGCCGCGCGCGCCGCCCGGGACCAGCCGCGGGCGTCCATGCGGCGGGCGACCGCGGAGAAGTAGCGCTCGGCCTCGGTGAAACGGGTGCCGGAGAACGCCTGGAGCGAGGACTCGCTGACCTCGTGCCTGCGGTAGCGGAACACGGTGGCCGAGTTGTCGATCACCATCTGCTCACCGTCCTCGAGCAGGTCGACCACGAGCGCCAGGTCCTGGATCACCGAGTACTCGTCCCGGAAGTTCACCCGGCGCAGCGCCTCGCCGCGCCAGGCGATCGAGGGGAAGTAGAGCCAGTTCCCGCGCAGGACGCTGGCGGCCAGTTCCTCGCCACCCATCACCCGGCGGCCTTCGACCCGCGGCGCGTACAGCCGCTTCTTGGCGGTGTCCACCGCGCCCTGCGCCACCACGCCGGCGCCGTCGATCACCTCGACGCCGGGCTGGACCATGCCGATGCCCGGGTGGGCCCCGACGAGCCCGCGCACGGTCTCCAGGTAGTGCGGGAGCAGCAGGTCGTCGCAGCCCATGACGACCACGTGATCGGCCTCGGAGAGATCCACGCACTTCTGGAAGTTCCTGGTGATCCCGAGGTTCCGCTCGTTGCGGGTGTAGTGCACCCGCTCGTCGCCGAGCTGCGCGAACCATCCGGGCACGTCCGGTTCCGTGCCGTCGTCGATCACGACGAGCCGGAAGTCCGGGTCCGTCTGCGCCAGGACGCTGCGGACGGCGTCCTGCATCTGCCGCACGTCCCCGTAGTACGGGAGCATGAAGTCGAAGGACACCATGTGTTTCTCAGGCCTTTACGGAATCCGGGCCGACGGAGGAATCGGCTTCCGCGGCTGCCCGTGCGGGGGCCGGCACGTCCGCGCCGAGGCGGGCGTCGTTGTGCCGGATGCCCTCGCTGATGGCCACCGTCCGGGCGAGGTCGGTGATCTTCTTCTCGAGCGAGCGGAAGCGCAGGAAGGTGTTGAGCGTCAGGAAGCCCATCGCGAGGACCATCACGTACAGCACCAGGTCGGTGCCGCGGCCGACGCCGAGCTGCTGGGCGACCCACGTGACGTCGGTCGGCCGGAGCACCGCGTACACGTTGACGACGACGAACGCCGAGAAGGCGATGCGCTTCCAGGCCCGGTTCTTGGCCTGACTCCAGGTGCGTATGAACATCAGCGCCATCGACACCGAACCGGCGATCAGGAGCAGCTGGATCCAGAAGTACTTCATCGACGCCCACGCTCCCGCAGCGAAATGTCAAAAAGGATGTTGACGCCGTTGATCAGGGACTGGCCCTTGGCGCGTGAGTAGTCCGTGTAGAGGATGTCCACCGGCACCTCGGTGACCCGCAGGCCGGAGCCGGCCAGGAAGCCGACGAGCTCGGATGCGTGGGCCATGCCGTTCATGGTGATGTTCAGCTGCTCGGCGGCCTCGCGGCCCAGTACGCGCAGGCCGTTGTGCGCGTCGGTGAGCTTGAGCTTGCGCGCGGTGGGGCTGACGGCGGCGGCCGTGCGCAGCACGACCTGCTTGATCCACGGCACCTGGCCGTTCTGCTCGATGAAGCGGGAGCCGAGCACCACGTCGGCCTCGTCGGCCCGCAGGACGGCGACCATCGTCTCGACGTCCTTGGTCTGGTGCTGGCCGTCCGCGTCGAAGGTGGCGAAGTAGCGGGCGCCGGGCTGGGCCAGCGCGTACGTGAGGCCGGTCTGCAGGGCCGCGCCCTGACCGAGGTTGACGGGGTGGCGCACCAGGTGGGCGCCGGTGGCCGCGATGTGCTCGGCCGAGTCGTCGGTGCTGCCGTCGTCGACGACGACGATGTTGGGGAACGTCTTGCGGGCCCCCTCGACCACGTCGGCGATCACCTGGCCCTCGTTGAAGGCCGGTATGACCAGCCAGACGTCGTCGTATTCGGACACGGTTGCTCCAGCGGAATGCGGCACGTGCGAGTGCTCTGTGATCGGTGTGATGTCGTGGGCCGGCGTGGTCATGGTCCTACGGCCCCCACGCCCAGGCCGCTCTGGCGGGCCGTGCGCCGGGATCCTTCACCGGCTGCCACGACGGTCGGGGGAAGCTCGGCCTCAGAACTGCCAGCATAGCGAGCGCCACCACCGCAAAACCGCGACCGTAGGCAACGATCAGGTTCAGCTCCGCGGTCACCGCGCCCGGCAGGGGGTTCATCCCGTGCTGCCGCTCCTGGCCCGTTCCGCGAGCGCGAGGAAGCCGGGCGTGGCCAGTGCCTCCGTCAGCTGCTCGTGCCAGTCGGAGAGGGGGGCGAGGCCCGCTTCGGCCCAGCGGCCGTGCGCGAGCACGCTGAAGGCGGGACGGACCGCAGGGCGGACGAACGCCTCCGACGTGGTCGGCCGGATCCGCTCCGGGTCGAGGCCGCTCAGCCGGAACGTCTCGCGGGCCAGCCCCATCCAGGTGGTCCGCCCGCTCGCGGTGCCGTGGTAGATCCCGGCGGGGGCGCGTCCCTCCAGTGCGGCCTGCCCGAGTTCGACGAGGCGGCGGGCGAGGGAGATCGACCAGGTGGGCTGGCCGTGCTGGTCGTCGACCACGTCCAGGGTCTCGCGCTGGGTCGCCAGCTTCAGCATGGTGGCGACGAAGTTGTTCCCGTTGTCGCCGTACAGCCACGCGGTCCGGACGATGTAGCCCTGCTGCGGCAGCAGCTCCGTGACGGCCTGCTCGCCGACCAGCTTGGCGCGCCCGTAGGCGTTGACCGGGCCGGGCTCGGCGTCCTCGTCGTACGGCTCCGTGGCGTTGCCGGGCAGCACGTAGTCGGTGGACAGGTGCAGCAGGCGCGCACCGGCGTCGGCGCAGGCCGCGGCGAGGAGGCGTACGCCGGTGCCGTTGACGGCGGTGGCGGCTTCCTCGGCGGTCTCGGCACCGTCCACGTCGGTCCAGGCGGCGCAGTTGACGACGACGGCGGCGCCCTCGACGGCGGCCCGGACCGCGGCCGGATCGGTGATGTCGAGATCGTCGTGGCCGAGGCCGACGGCCTCGATCCCGGCGGCCTTGAGCTCGCTCATCACGTCGTGGCCGAGCATCCCGGCGGCGCCGGTGACCACCCAGCGCGGTGCGGTGGCCTTCGCTGCGTACGAGCTCATCTCTGTACGGCCGCCTTCGCCTTGAGCGGCTCCCACCAGGCGCGGTTCTCGCGGTACCACGCGATGGTCGACGTGATGCCGTCCTCGAAGGTGACCTGCGGGGCGTA
>NZ_JBITTH010000043.1:0-60775 GCF_044541755.1 Streptomyces sp. NPDC085524 | reverse complement strand
ATCGGCGTCTTCCGCAGCATCGAGCGGCCCGTCTACGACACCCTCATGGCCGACCAGCTCGACACGGCCGTCGACCAGAAGGGCAAGGGCGACCTCGGCGCCCTCCTGACCGGCAACGACACCTGGACGGTCGTCGGCTGAACCGCCCGCGCGCACCGTACGAAGCCCGGACCTCCCGCCCAGGGAGTCCGGGCTTCTTCGTGCCGTCACGGCAGTGTCATGAGTATCTCCCTCTAACGCTCGTGACATCCGGCCTGTGCGGCGCTACCTTCGGGAGATTGGCCGAAAAGTCGTACAGGAGGGCCCGTGGAGGCACAGAACGAGCAGCGCACGGGTCTGCTCTACGGATTCGGCGCGTACGGGATCTGGGGGCTCGTCCCCCTCTTCTGGCCGCTCCTCAAGCCTTCCGGGGCGGTCGAGATCCTCGCCCACCGCATGGTGTGGTCCCTGGCCGTGGTCGGGGTGGCACTGCTCGCGCTGCGGCGCTGGGGCTGGATGCGGGAGCTGCTGCGCCAGCCCCGCAAGCTGGGCCTGACCGCGCTCGCCGCCTCGATCATCTCCGTGAACTGGGGCCTGTACATCTGGGCCGTCAACAACGGCGCGGTCGTCGAGGCGAGCCTCGGCTACTTCATCAACCCCCTGGTCAGCATCGCGATGGGGGTGCTGGTGCTCGGTGAGCGGCTGCGCCGCGCGCAGTGGGTGGCGGTCGGCATCAGCTTCGCCGCCGTCCTCGTGCTCGCCGTCGGGTACGGGCGGCCGCCATGGATCTCGCTGATCCTGGCCTGCTCCTTCGCCACGTACGGGCTGATCAAGAAGAAGCTCAACATGGGCGGCCTGGAATCGCTGACCGCCGAGACCGCCGTGCTGTTCCTGCCCGCGCTCGGCTACCTGGTGTGGCTGAGCACCCAGGGCCAGTCCACCTTCGCGACGCAGGGGGCGGCGCATTCCGCTCTGCTCGCCGCGACCGGCCTGGTCACCGCGGTCCCGCTGGTGTTCTTCGGGGCGGCCGCCATCCGCGTCCCGCTGTCCACCCTCGGGCTGCTCCAGTACATGGCGCCGGTGTTCCAGTTCGGGCTCGGCGTCCTCTACTTCCACGAAGCCATGCCGCCCGAGCGATGGGTGGGCTTCTCCCTGGTCTGGGCGGCGCTCGCCCTCCTGACCTGGGACGCACTGCGTACGGCGCGGCGCTCGCGGGCCGCGCTGGAGGTCGCGCCCGTCGCCGTCACCGCTCCGGCGCGCGAGCCGGCGTAGCGCTCCGCATCACGGACATCCCCGATCTCACGGTCCCCGGTACGAAACCCTCGTACCGGGGACCGTCCGTTTTCCGAACCACCCTGACCGAATTGTGGTCTTGACGGACAGTCACACTCTCACTCAACATCAGGCTCGCACTGACGCACTAACGCTCACCTGCTCTATACCGCTCGTTCCGTTTCATCCCCGCGGAATTCCGGAGCCCCCACATGAGCCTGTCCGTCTCCCGGCGCCTTGCCGCCGTGACCGCCATCGCGGTCGCGGGCCTGTTCGCCGCCACCGCCCCCGCCGCGCTCGCCGCCCCCACTGCGGTGACCGCGGCGCCCACTCCGCCCGACATCCCGCTGGCCAACGTCAAGGCCCACCTCTCGCAGCTCTCGACGATCGCCGCCAACAACGGCGGCAACCGGGCCCACGGCCGGACCGGTTACAAGGCGTCGATCGACTACGTGAAGGGCAAGCTCGACGCGGCCGGTTTCACCACCACGCTGCAGACCTTCACCTACAACGGCGCGACCGGCTACAACCTGATCGCCGACTGGCCGGGCGGCGACCCGAACTCGGTCCTGATGTCCGGGTCGCACCTGGACTCGGTGACCGGCGGCGCCGGCATCAACGACAACGGCTCCGGCTCGGCCGCCGTCCTGGAAGCCGCGCTCGCGGTGTCCCGGGCGCAGCTCCAGCCGACGAAGCACCTGCGTTTCGGCTGGTGGGGCGCGGAGGAGCTGGGCCTGGTCGGCTCGAAGTACTACGTCAACAACCTGCCGGCCGCCGAGAAGGCGAAGATCTCCGGCTACCTGAACTTCGACATGATCGGCTCGCCGAACCCGGGCTACTTCGTCTACGACGACGACCCGACCATCGAGCAGACCTTCAAGAACTACTACGCGGGCCTCGGCATCCCGACCGAGATCGAGACCGAGGGTGACGGCCGCTCCGACCACGCCCCGTTCAAGAGCGCGGGCATACCGGTCGGCGGTCTGTTCTCCGGCGCCGACTACACGAAGACCGCGGCGCAGGCGCAGAAGTGGGGCGGTACCTCCGGCCAGGCCTTCGACCGGTGCTACCACTCCTCGTGCGACTCGCTGTCGAACATCAACGACACCGCCCTGGACCGCAATGCCGACGCCATCGCCTACGCGATCTGGAACCTCGGGGCGGCCACTCCGGTCCCGCCGGGCCCGTCCTTCGAGAACACGGCCGACGTGTCCATCCCGGACTCCCCGGGCGCCGCGGTGAACTCGCCGATCACGGTCTCGGGCGTCGCGGGCAACGCGCCCGCCACCACCAAGGTCGACGTGAACATCGTCCACACCTACCGCGGTGACCTGGTCGTCGACCTGGTCGCCCCCGACGGCAGCGTCTACAGCCTGTCCAACCGCAGCGGCGGCAGCGCCGACAACATCATCCAGACCTTCACCGTCAACGCCTCCTCCGAGGTCGCCAACGGCGTCTGGAACCTGCGGGTCAAGGACGCGGCGGCACAGGACGTCGGCTACATCAACAGCTGGAAGATCACCTTCTAGTCCGCGGGGGCCGCGGCCCCTACGGCGAGCCGCCCGGGCCCCGGTGCGATCCCCTCGGATCGTGCCGGGGTCCGCTGCGTGCGGCTACGCGTCCTCCCCGGCCGCCCGCAGCGACGCCGACAGCGGTTCCTCGATCCGGGCGCGCAGCTCCTGCGCCACCGCCGCGACGTCCGCGCGGCCCAGTTTCGCCGCCTCCACCAGGTCGCCGAGCTCCTCCGGGGAGGGCAGCTGCCTGGCCCCGGCGACGCGCAGGTACGAGCGGGTCGCGGCGGCCGCGTAGAACTCGTTCATCGGGGATTCCAGCGCCGGGCACACCGCGAGGGTGTGCAGAAACGCGGCGGCCCGCCACGCGGTGTCCGGGGCGGGCTGTTCTGGCACCAGGACGAGGTCGTTCTGGTGCCGGGCAACGGCGGCGGCCACCCCGGAGGGGTCCCATACGGCGGGGTCGGAGGGGAGGTGGTGGGCCAGAGCGGTCCAGGCCCACTCCATGGTGATCTTCAATTGCCGAACCGCTCCTGGAAGTAGCCCCAGTGGTCCGCGAACTCCTCGATGCCGGAGAGGAACTTCTTCCGGTCCTCGTCGAGTTCGCGTTCCGTGACCTCGGTGATCAGCGCGGTGACCGTGGTTCCCAGCGCAGCCGCACGCGCCTTCAGACGTTCATGGAACTCTTCGTTCAGGCGGATGGTCACGTGTTTCGACATCCCATCACCGTACAGCGGGGCCGCTGTACGCGGCAGTGTCACGGCGAAAGGGTGGGCCGGGACACAGTCCCGGCCCACCCTTCGAACACCCCCGCTACATACGGTTACTTGTTGGCGTCGGCGGCCTTCACCAGGGCGTCCTTGGTGACCGCGCCGACGTAGACCTTGCCGTCGTCCGTGATCAGGGCGTTGACCAGACGGGTCGACAGGACGCGGCCCTCACCGAACTTGCCGCTGACCTTGTCGCCGAGGGAGTTCAGGAACTGCTTGGCCTCCTTCGGCGCGTTCTTGTCGTTCTCCAGGTCCTTCAGGCCCTTGCCCGCGCCCGAGTCGATGCGCGCGATCGTGGACCAGCCCTCGCCGAGGACCTTCATGTCGCCGTTCCTGCCGCCCTTGCCGTCCGGGCCGGGCACGGCCCCGTCCATCAGGCCGCCCAGGCCCGGGAAGGAATCCAGGGCGCCCTTCCAGTGCTCGTCCGACCCGGCCTTGCCCTTCTCGCCCTTGCCGGCCCCGTCGGCGCCCTCGGTGACCTTGGCGCCCTTCGGCGCGGTGAAGGCGAAGGTGTCGGCGGACGGCTTGGCGAAGTCCACCTTGGTGAAGCCCGCGTCCACGATCGGCTTGCCGCCCTGGCTGGAGAGCAGCTGCACGCGCAGCGGCACGCCGTTCTTCGCGTCGACAGCGATCTGGACCGAACCGACGGTGGAGCCGCTCTGCTTGGGCTTGAGCACCAGCTGGTAGGCGTCGCGGCCGGCCACCTGCACCGTGTCGCCCACGGAGACGTCGGTGGTCGGGCCGGCGGCCTTCAGGACGTCCTGGGCCAGCTGCTGCGGGGAGGCGGGGAGCCCCTCGCCCTTCTTGCGCTCCGCGCCCTTGCCGGGCCCCTCACTCGACTGGGGCGCCTTCTCGTGGAAGACCTCGTTGGACTTGGAGTCGTAGCCCCACACGTCGGCGCCGTTGTGGATGAGGCTGTACTCGTCCTTGCCGTCGAGGAAGGTCAGCTTCTGGCGGTCCGGACCGTCGGCCGCGACCCGGAAGGTGTGCGTGCCGTTCGCCAGCTGCGCGACCTTGTCCTCCGGGTTGGCGGAGCCGCCCGCGACACCGCCGCCGCCGAGCAGGCCCGTCGCGATCTTCGGCAGGCCGAGGTCGGTGCTGATCTTGGCGGTGCCGGACAGCTGCTCCACGTCCGAAGCGGCGATCTTCTCGATCAGCTGCTGCGCCGTCACCTTCGGCAGGTCGGGTCCCGCGGCGTTGGCGAGGGCCGGGACCAACGCCACGGTCGCCGCGGCCACACCCGCCACCGCCACCGGTACGGCGTACCGGCTGACCTTGCGAGAAGTGTTCGTGTTCGCTGCCATGTCAGTGCCCTGCCCTCTGTGTCCAAGGCGGCGACCCCCGTGTCGCCGCGCTCACCCGATCTGGTGGGGTTGATGACTCCATCTGACCAAAACGGCGGCTCCGGGGCGTCACCCCCCGGACGCAACTGCGCGTACGACCGTGGGATGACACGGGAAGGGCCCCTCCACCCCGACCCGTAGGGGTCGATGGGGCGGAAGGGCCCGTTCCAGTACGTGCCGGGGCTAGCCGGCGCGGTGCACCACCGCGTCGCAGAGCTCCTCCAGAGCCGACTTCGCGAAGTTCTCGGGCAGCGGCGCGAGCATGGCCCGGGCGTCCTCCGCGTACCGGATGGTGTCGCGGCGGGCCTGCTCCAGGGCGGGGTGCGCCCGCAGCCTGGTCAGCACCTCGGCGTGGCGGGCGTCGTCCGTGAGGTCGCCGTCCAGGAGGGTCACGAGTTCCACGTCGTCCGGGTTGCCGCCCTTGGCCGCCATCTCCCGCAGCCGCAGCACGGGCAGGGTGGGGATGCCCTCGCGCAGGTCGGTGCCCGGGGTCTTGCCCGACTCGTGCGCGTCGGAGGCGATGTCGAGGACGTCGTCGGCGAGCTGGAAGGCGGTGCCGAGCCGCTCGCCGTACTGGGTGAGGATGTCGACGACGGACTCGTCGGCGCCGGACATCAGCGCGCCGAAGCGGCCGGAGACGGCGATGAGCGAGCCGGTCTTGCCGGCGATGACGTCGAGGTAGTGCGCGACGGGGTCGCGGCCGTCGCGCGGGCCGGCCGTCTCCAGGATCTGGCCCGTCACCAGCCGCTCGAAGGCCTCCGCCTGGATGCGTACGGCCTCGGGTCCGAGGTCGGCCAGGATGTGCGAGGCGCGGGCGAACAGGAAGTCACCCGTGAGGACGGCCACCGAGTTGCCCCAGCGGGTGTTCGCGCTGGCCACCCCGCGGCGCACGTCCGCCTCGTCCATGACGTCGTCGTGGTACAGCGTGGCGAGGTGCGTGAGCTCCACGACGACGGCGGAGGGCACGATCCCGGGCGCGTACGGATCGCCGAAGCGGGAGGCGAGCATCACGAGCAGCGGCCGGAAGCGCTTGCCTCCGGCGCGCACGAGGTGCTGCGCGGCTTCGGTGATGAAGGGGACTTCGCTCTTGGTGGCCTCCAGCAGACCCGCCTCGACGGCGGCCAGTCCGGCCTGGACATCGGTCTCAAGAGCCTGGTCCCGCACGCTCAGTCCGAACGGCCCGACGACGGTCACGAGGGGTACTCCTGTCTGCTGACGATCACGTTGACGATCACCTGGATTGTCGACGTGTCGCTGCCATCACTCAACCCAGCGTATCGGGTCTGTTTTCGATCACAGAGAGGGCCCGTCCGGCGTCTCCCGCGCACCGCCCGAACCGCACCGGTATGTTCGGGAGGAGCCAAAACAACCGGAGAATGCGTTTTGTCCAGAACTGCGATCGATAGAGACGAGCCTGCGGATCCGGCGGCCGACCAGCCGCCGCCCGGTGACGACCGCGCCTTCCTCGGCCACCCCCGGGGGCTCGCCACGCTCTCCGGACTGGAGGTCTGGGAGCGCTTCTCGTTCCTGGGCATGCAGGCCATCCTCGTCCTCTATTTCGCGGACACCGTGGCCGACGGCGGCCTGGGGATGGACCCGGGCACCGCGGCATCCGTCTCGGCGGCCTACGGAACCATGGTCTACCTCGTCTCCGTCGCCGGCGGTTGGCTCGCCGACCGGATCCTCGGTTCCTACCGGGCCGTGCTGTGGGGCGGCGTCCTGATCGCCTGCGGCCACTACGCAATGGCCGTGCCGACCGCCGCCATGACCTGGGCGGGCCTCGGCCTGATCAGCGCGGGCACCGGCCTGCTCAAGCCGAACGTGGCCGGCATGGTCGGCAAGCTGTACCGGACGGCCGACGAGCGGCGCGACGCCGGCTTCGCCCTCTACTACATGGGCATCAACATCGGCGCCTTCGCCGGACCCCTGATCACGGGCTGGCTCGGCGAGCACAAGGGCTGGCACTGGGGCTTCTCCGCCGCCGCCGTCGGCATGACCGCGGGCCTCGTCCAGTACGTGCTGGGCCGCCGCCACCTGGCCGGACGCAAGCACTCGGCGGAGTTCGCCCTGGCCCCCGACGCGATGCGCTCCGCCGTGACGAAGATCATCGCCGGCTGCCTCGGCTTCGCCGCGCTCGCCACCCTCCTGGCGCTCGCCGGATGGCTCACCATGGACCGCTTCGTCGACCTGCTCACCCTCGTCTCGGTGATCGCCCCGGCCGTCTCCTTCGCGGTCATGTTCCGCAGCGCCCGGGTGACGGCCGGGGAGCGCCGGCGGCTGCGCCCGTACGTGGTCCTCTTCCTGGCCTCGGTCGCCTTCAACTTCATCCTCTTCCAGGCCTACTCGACGATGATGCTGCTGGCATCGACCAGCGCCCGGACCACGATCCTGGGCTTCGACTTCCCGGCGAGCTGGTACGCCTCCGCGCTCGGCGCCTTCGAGGTGCTGCTCGCCCCGGTCGTCGCCGCGCTGTGGGCCCGGATGGGCAGCCGCCAGCCGCACGCCTCGAACAAGATCGCCATCGGGGTGATCCTGGGCGGCCTGTCCTTCCTGCTGATGGTGGTCCCGACCTCGGGGCACGGCGGGGAGGCCTACGAGATGGCCGCCTGGTGGATCGTCGGCTCGTACCTGCTGCTCGGCCTCGGCGACGTCCTGCTGGAGACCTCCGGCATGTCGGCCACCACGAAGCTCGCGCCGAAGGCCTACGGCAACCAGACCATGGCCCTGTGGTTCCTCTCGCTGGCGCTGGCCAACGGCATCCAGGCGCAGGTCGTCAAGGTCTACGGCACGGTCTCCGACCCCGTGTACTTCGGCGTCAACGGCGCCGTCGCGGTCGCCGCGGGCCTGGCCGTCATCGCGCTCGCGCCGTGGCTGCGGCGCACGATGCACCCCGTCCACTGAGCTCCGCAGAGGTGGTTGCCGCATGATCGTCCGCACCGAGTTCCCGTACGAGGCCACCCACGAGGATGTCCGGATCCCGCTCCCGGACGGCGTCGAGCTGTACGCGCGCATCTGGCGCCCGGTCACGGACGAGCCGGTCCCGGCGCTGCTGGAGTACCTCCCGTACCGGCTCACCGACTGGACCGCCCCCCGCGACTGGCAGCGCCACCCCTGGTACGCGGGCCACGGCTACGCCTCCGTACGGGTGGACGTGCGCGGCCACGGGTGCAGCGGGGGCCTCCCGGGTGACGAGTACGACGCCCGCGAACTGGCCGACGGGGTCGCGGTGGTGGAGTGGCTGGCGGCGCAGCCCTGGTGCACGGGGTCGGTGGGCATGTTCGGGATCTCCTGGGGCGGTTTCAACTCCCTCCAGATCGCGGCCCTGGCCCCCGCACCGCTGAAGGCGATCGTCACGGTGTGCTCGACCGACGACCGCTACGACAACGACGTGCACTACATGGGCGGCTCGGTGCTCGCCGTCGACATGCACGCCTGGGCGGCCACCATGCTGGCCTTCGCCTCCCGGCCGCCGGACCCGGCGTACGTCGGCGACGGCTGGCGCCGGCAGTGGCTGGACCGGCTCGAATCGGTCGAACCGCTGGTCCACACCTGGCTCTCGCACCAGACCCGCGACGCCTACTGGCGCCACGGCAGCGTCTGCGAGGACTACTCGGCGATCCGCGCGGCGGTCCTCGCGGTGGGCGGCTGGCACGACCCCTACCGGGACGCCGTGCTGCGGCTGGTCTCCCACCTGCCGTCCTCGCGCGTCCGCGGCCTGATCGGGCCCTGGTCGCACCAGTACCCGGACCGGGGGCTTCCGCCGGGCCCGGCGATCGGCTTCCTCCAGGAGACCCTGCGCTGGTGGGACCACTGGCTCAAGGGCGCGGACAACGGCGTGATGGGCGAGCCGCTGCTGCGTTCCTGGATCAGCGACTCGCACCCGCCGGCCACGGTGTACGAGGAGCTCCCGGGCCGCTGGGTCGGCGACCGGAGCTGGCCCCCGGCCTCCGTCGTCCCCGTGCCGTACGGGCTCCAGGGCGCGCCGGTGGTGGTCGCGTCCCCGCAGCACACCGGGCTGGACGCGGGCCGGTTCTTCCCGTTCGGCAACGACGCGGACCTGCCGCCGGACCAGCGGGAGGAGGACGCGAAGTCGGCGTGCTTCGAGTTCCCGGTGGAGAGCGGGCCCGACGCGGAGGCGGTCGAGGTCCTCGGACGGCCGTCGGTGACGCTGCGGCTGCGCCTGGACGTGCCGTACGGGCAGGTCGTGGCCCGGCTGTGCGACGTCGCGCCCGACGGCTCCTCGACGCTGGTCACGCGGGGCGCGCTGAACCTCTCGGCGCGCCATGGCCGGGACCGGGCGGTGCCGTGGCCCGTCGGCACGTACGAGGACGTCACCTTCGAGCTGAACGGCATCGGGCACTCCTTCCCGCCGGGGCACCGCATCCGCCTCGCCCTCTCGTCCGCGTACTGGCCGTGGATCTGGCCGCGGGCGGGTTCGGAGGCCGGCTGGACCCTGGACCCGGCGGGCAGCGTCCTGACCCTCCCGGTCCGGACGGCGTCCCCCGCCGACGAGGGGATCGTCTTCGAGGCGCCGGAACAGTCGGAGCCGCTCGGCGTGGCCTACCCGGCGACGCTGGACGAACCGCGCCCGGAGCGGCTGGTCGTACGGGACGTGGCGCGCGGGGTGTGGCGGCTGGAGGTGGATCCCCGGTACGGGGGCACGCGGGTGTATCCGGACGGGCTGGAGTACGGCGAGGACGCGGTGGAGGAGTACGAGATCGCCGACGGGGATCCGCTCTCCGCGCGCACCCGCTCGGAGTGGCGGATCCGGCTGCACCGGCCGGAGCTGGGCTGGGACGTGCGCGTGGAGACCCGGTCGGAGATCACGTGCGATGAGGGGGGCTTCGTGACGTCGAACGAGGTGGTGTGCCGGGAGGGAGACGAGGTGGTCTTCCACCGCACCTGGGAACGCCGGCTGCCGCGCGCGGCGGGCTGACGGCGTGCGGCTCCGCCCCGGGCCCTGCTCCTCAAACGCCGGAGGGGCTGGATCTTGCCGTTGCACGGCTCGCAGGTGCACGCCGAGTGCAGGAGACTCCAGCCCGTCCGGAGGGCGATCTTTCAGCCTCGCCGGCGTTTGAGGCGCGGGGTCCGGGGCTCCGCCCCGGCAGCCAGCGGTCAGCCGAACAGCCGTTCCAGGACCACCGCGATGCCGTCCGCCTCGTTCGACAGCGTCACCTCGTCCGCGACGGAGATCAGCTCGCGGTGGGCGTTGGCCATCGCCACCCCCCACGCGGCCCACGCGAACATCGGGACGTCGTTCGGCATGTCGCCGAAGGCGATCGCCGACTCGCCGCCCACCCCCAGCACGGCCGCCGCCCGCGCCAGCCCGCTCGCCTTGTCGATGCCGGGGGGCTGGAGTTCCACCGTGTGCTCCCCCGCCATCGTGACGTTCACCAGGTCCCCGACCACCGCCCGCGCCACCCGCGTCAGTTCGTCGTCGTCCAGCTCCGGGTGCTGGAGCAGCACCTTGTTGATCGGCGAGGCCCACAGGTCGCCGCGCCGCGCCACCCGCACCGTCGGCAGGTGCGGGTGCCACATGCGGTAGCCCGGCCCTATCAGCATCTCGGCGTCCACGCCCTCCTGGTTGACCGCCACGTACACCTCGCCGATCTCCGCCTCGATCTTGCCGAGGGCCACCTCGGCCAGCTCCCGGTCCATGGAGACGGAGTGCAGCAGGCTCCCGCGCGCCGCGTCGTACACCTGCGCGCCCTGCCCGCACACCGCGAGCCCCGTGTAGCCAAGGTCATCCAGGACGTGGCGGACCTGCGGGACGGGCCGGCCGGTGACGATGATGTGCTGGGCGCCGGCCGCGCGGGCCGTGGCGAGCGCCTGGTACGAGCGGGCCGAGACGGTGTCCCCGGCACGCAGCAGAGTCCCGTCCAGGTCAGTGGCGATCAAGGCATGGCGAAGGGCCTGAGGAAGGGCGGAAGTCACCCCGCCAAGGATACGGACCCCGGCGGACAAGTACTACGAATAGCGCCCGAATCCGGCCTCCCGCACGCCCCACTAGCCACTTGACGCGCTCCTGGGTCTGGCAACCCAGGCCAGCCCCGTTCCGCTTTCCTTCCATCGCGGCAAAGAAGGCCTTGAACGCGGCATCCAGATCACGGAGGGACTGCTGCAGCACTACGGCGGACACATCCGCCAACCACCCACGTTCCTCGGTCCGCTTCGCCTGCGTGATGTGCACCTTCGACAAGACTGCCGACGAAACGAACGGCAAGCCCGCCGCACGCGCTTCCCTGCGAGCGTTCAGGCAGTCATTCCACACAACCCGGGCACATCCGAACGCACGTGCCAGCGCCTGGCGCCGAGCGGCACTCGGATACACCCGGTAGTTGTAGCGCAACTGCATGCACCCGACCATGCGACCTCGATTCGGCAGCACATGCGAAAAGATCAGACTTTTACGGAACTGATCCTCTCCGGGTGCTTCGCGCCCCCTCCCATGTGTTTCATCTCCGATTGAGGACCCGAGCTTTCGTGCAGGATCATGGGTAGCGTGTCTCGCACTGTGTATACCGGGCCACCCCCGGACCGCGTCGAAAGCGAGGCAGCACCCCATGCCCCAGCAGAGCCCCCTCGATCTCGCCGAGGGCGACCCGTTCGGGCCGCACAACCTCCCCTACGGCGTCTTCTCGACCGCCGGTGAGGACCGCCGCCGGATCGGCGTGCGGATCGGCGGGTACGTGCTCGACGCGGGGGCGGCCGCCGCCGCGCTCGGTTCCCCGTACGCCGGGCTGCTCGGGCAGTCCTCCCTCAACCCGCTGCTGGCCGCCGGCCGCACCGCCTGGCGCGATGTGCGGCGCGCGCTGACCGCCTGGGTCACCGACCCCGGCCACCGGCCCACCGTGGAACCGCACCTGCTGCCGCTCGACGAGGTCACGCTGCACCTGCCGTACGAGGTCGCCGACTACGTCGACTTCTACGCGAGCGAGCACCACGCCACCAACGTGGGCATGATGTTCCGCCCGGACGGGGACGCGCTGACCCCCAACTGGAAGCACCTGCCCATCGGTTACCACGGCCGCTCGGGAACGATCGTGGTGTCGGGGACGGACGTCGTACGCCCCTCCGGGCAGCGCAAGGCGCCCACCGACCCGGCGCCCGTCTTCGGTCCGTCGGTCAAGCTCGACATCGAGGCCGAGGTCGGCTTCGTCGTCGGCACCCCGTCCGAGCTGGGCTCCCCGGTACCGCTGGGCGCGTTCGAGGACCACGTCTTCGGGCTGTTCCTGCTCAACGACTGGTCGGCGCGCGACATCCAGGCCTGGGAGTACGTGCCGCTCGGCCCCTTCCTGGGCAAGTCCTTCGCAACCTCCGTCTCCGCCTGGGTGACCCCGCTGGAGGCCCTGGACGCGGCCCGTGTCGCCCCGCCCGCCCGGGACTTCCCGCTCCTGCCCTACCTGGACGACGCGGACACCGAGCGCCCCGGCGGCTTCGACCTGCACATCACCGTCTCCATCAACGGGCAGGAGGTGGCGCAGCCGCCGTTCGCCTCCATGTACTGGACGGCCGCGCAGCAGCTCGCGCACATGACGGTCAACGGCGCCTCCCTGCGCACGGGCGACGTGTACGGCTCCGGCACCGTCAGCGGCCCCGAGGTGGGCCAGCGCGGTTCGCTGCTGGAGCTGACCTGGAACGGCCGCGACGCCATCGAGCTCACGGACGGCAAGCGCACCTTCCTGGAGGACGGCGACACCGTCACCCTGACCGCCTGGGCCCCCGGCACCGACGGCACGCGCGTCGGCCTCGGCGAGGTCACCGGCCGCATCGTGGCGGCCCGTCAGTACACCCAGTAGGCCAGCCGGGCGCAGTCCGCGTGCGCGGGGCGCGACGGAATCGGATGGTGGACGGACGGGACGGGCCGGGCGGCCCGTTCCGCCCGTCCCCACCGCGAGGAGCCGCCATGCCCGCACTGCGTTTGAAGACCGTCCTCACCTGCGTCGCCGCGGCGTCCCTCGCGCTGGCCGTGGTCCCCGCGGCCCACGCGGTCGACGGGCCCGCCCCCGACCCCCGCAACGTCCAGGCCATGCGCGACATGGCCACGGCGATCCGGGTGACGGCCAAGTACGTGGACGAGCGGCAGGCGCTGGCCGACGGGTACGTGCCGCACGGCATGCCGTGCATGACGAATCCGTTCGGGGTCGGCGCCATGGGCTACCACTACGTCAAGGAGGCCTACTGGGGTTCGAAGGACCCGAGCAAGCCGACGGCGCTCCTCTACAGCACCGAGAAGGACCGCAACGGCCGGCGCAAGCTGCAGGCCGTGGAGTGGATGTCGAGCGACCGGGACCAGGACCTGACGACCGCCGACGACCGCCCGAGCATGTTCGGGCTGCCCTTCGACGGGCCGATGCCCGGCCACTGGGCGGGCATGCCCAAGCACTTCGACCTCCACCTGTGGGCGTACGAGAACAACCCGGCCGGCCGCTTCCACAACTGGAACCCCGCCCTCACGTGCTCCGGGCATATGACTCACTCGTAAGGACGGCTTTCGCGGGAAGCCCGGCGATACGCTGGATGCACGCGCGAAACTCCGGCTCATGGGAGCACTGATGAAACCGGAACACAGCTGGCCGATCCCGCCCCCCGGCGGCTGGACTGCCGATGACCTGGACACGCTTCCGAATCTGCCTCCGCACACGGAGCTGATCGACGGGAGCCTGATCTTCGTGAGTCCGCAGACCCTCTTCCATACACGAGCGGTCGACTTCTTCAACTGGCAGCTGCAGTCGCTGGTTCCGGAAGGCCTTGAGGTCCTGCGGGAGTTCACCATCGACATCGACCGGCGCAATCGTCCCGAGCCCGACGTCATCGTGTTCCGTGACGACGCCATCCACGGCCTCGAACAGACCCGCCTGCCCGCCGGAACCGTTCTGCTGGCCGTCGAGGTCGTGTCTCCGGAGTCGATCGACCGGGATCGAGAGACCAAGCCGGTCAAGTACGCGCGGGCGGGCATTCCCCACTACTGGCGGGTCGAGAACAAGGACGGTCGAGCGGTCGTCTACGTCTTCGAGCGCGAGCCGGTCAGCGGTGGCTACGTCGCCTCCGGGATCTTCCACGACCGTCTCAAGGTCTCCGTCCCCTTCCCCGTCGACCTGGACCTCACCGCCATCACGCCACAGCGCAGGCACCCCGAGTAACCCGGAGGGCCCGGCTCCCCCACGGGAGCCGGGCCCTCACACACGCGTGGACCGGGTCAGCGGACGAACGTGCTCGCCTGCCCGGCCAGCTCCAGGAAGTACTGCGGCGCCAGGCCCAGCACCAGGGTGACGGCGACGCCCACCGCGATGGTGGTCATCGTCAGCGGCGAGGGCACGGCCACGGTCGGGCCGTCCGCCTTCGGCTCGCTGAAGAACATCAGGACGATCACCCGGATGTAGAAG
The DNA here is from genome assembly GCF_044541755.1 of Streptomyces sp. NPDC085524. Classification (NCBI taxonomy): domain Bacteria; kingdom Bacillati; phylum Actinomycetota; class Actinomycetes; order Kitasatosporales; family Streptomycetaceae; genus Streptomyces; species Streptomyces sp. NPDC085524. Next base: position 46,514 of record NZ_JBITTH010000043.1, on the reverse strand, counting down.
AACGCGGCGATCGCGGACGAGATGACACCGACCACGACCAGCACTCCCGCGCCGCCCTCCGCCGCCGCCTTGAACACGGCGAACTTTCCGGAGAAGCCCGAGGTCAGCGGGATGCCGGCGAAGGCCAGCAGGAAGACCGCGAACACCGCCGCCGTGAGCGGCGAACGACGGCCCAGGCCCGCCCACTTCGACAGGTGCGTCGCCTCGCCGCCCGCGTCGCGCACCAGCGTGACCACGGCGAAGGCGCCGATCGTCACGAAGGAGTACGCGCCCAGGTAGAAGAGGACGGACTGGACGCCCTCCGCCGAGGTCGCGATCACACCCGCCAGGATGAAGCCCGCGTGCGCGATCGAGGAGTAGGCGAGGAGGCGCTTGACGTCGGTCTGGGTCACGGCGATCACCGCACCCGCCAGCATCGTGACGATGGCCACCGCCCACATCACCGGCCGCCAGTCCCAGCGCAGGCCGGGGAGGACGACGTAGAGCAGGCGCAGCAGCGCGCCGAACGCGGCCACCTTCGTCGCCGCGGCCATGAAGCCGGTGACCGGGGTCGGGGCGCCCTGGTAGACGTCCGGGGTCCACATGTGGAAGGGGACCGCGCCGACCTTGAAGAGCAGGCCCATCAGCAGCAGCGCCCCGCCGATCAGCAGGAGCGCGTCGTTGCCCATGGTCGTGGCGAGCGCCGGGTCCACGCGGGAGACGGTGCCGTCGACCACGTCGGCGATCGCCGCGTACGAGACCGAGCCCGCGTACCCGTAGACCAGGGCGATGCCGAAGAGGAAGAAGGCGGAGGAGAAGGCGCCCAGCAGGAAGTACTTCACCGCGGCCTCCTGCGACATCAGCCGCTGGCGGCGGGCGACGGCGCAGAGCAGGTACAGCGGGAGGGAGAAGACCTCCAGCGCGATGAACAGCGTCAGCAGGTCGTTGGCCGACGGGAAGATCAGCATCCCGGAGACGGCGAACAGGGCGAGCGGGAACACCTCGGTGGTGGTGAAGCCCGCCTTGACCGCGGCCTTCTCGCTGTCGCTGCCCGGTACGGACGCCGCCTGCGCGGCGAAGGAATCCACCCGGTTGCCGTGCGCGGCCGGGTCCAGGCGCCGCTCGGCGAAGGTGAAGACCGCGACGATCGACGCCAGCAGGATCGTGCCCTGCAGGAACAGGGCCGGGCCGTCCACGGCGATCGCACCCATCGCGGCGATGTGGGCCTTGGTGGACCCGTACCCGCCGGCCGCGAGGCCGACGACCGCCGCGAAGGCCGAGGCCAGAGCGGCGACGGCGATGAACACCTGGACGTAGTAGCGGGACTTGCGCGGCACGAAGGCCTCGACGAGGACTCCGAGGACCGCCGCGCCCACCACGATCAGCGTGGGTGCGAGCTGTGCGTACTCGATCTTCGGTGCCGGGATCTTGTCGACCGGCGCCGCGGCCGCCAGTGTCCACAGGCTGTGGGCAGCAGTCATCGCGCTCACTTCGCCGCCTCCACTTCAGGAGCAGGGTCCGTCTGCTTCACGTCGGACATGGTGTACTGCACCGCCGGGTTGACGATGTCGGTGAGCACCTTCGGGTAGACGCCCAGCCCGATCAGCAGCACGATCAGCGGGGCCACCACCAGCACCTCCCGCAGGCGCAGGTCCGGCATGGTGCGGACCTCCTCCTTCACGGGGCCGGTCATCGTGCGCTGGTAGAGCACCAGCGTGTAGAGCGCGGCCAGCACGATGCCGATGGTCGCGATGATGCCGACGACCGGGTACCGGGCGAACGTGCCGACCAGGACCAGGAATTCGCTGACGAAGGGCGCGAGGCCCGGCAGCGAGAGGGTGGCGAGGCCGCCGATCAGGAAGGTGCCGGCGAGGACCGGCGCCACCTTCTGGACGCCGCCGTAGTCGGCGATGAGCCGCGAGCCGCGCCGGGAGATCAGGAAGCCGGCGACCAGCATCAGCGCCGCCGTCGAGATCCCGTGGTTGACCATGTAGAGCGTGGCGCCGGACTGCCCCTGGGAGGTCATCGCGAAGATGCCCAGGATGATGAAGCCGAAGTGCGAGATCGAGGCGTAGGCGACCAGCCGCTTGATGTCCCGCTGCCCGACCGCGACCAGCGCGCCGTAGACGATGCTGATCAGGGCCAGTACGAGGATCACGGGCGTGGCCCACTTGCTGGCGTCGGGGAAGAGCCCGAGGCAGAAGCGGAGCATCGCGAAGGTGCCGACCTTGTCGACGACCGCGGTGATCAGGACGGCGACCGGTGCGGTGGACTCGCCCATCGCGTTCGGCAGCCAGGTGTGCAGCGGCCACAGCGGCGCCTTCACCGCGAAGGCGAAGAAGAAGCCGAGGAACAGCAGCCGCTCGGTGTTGGTCGCCATGTCGAGCGTGCCCGCGGCGCGCGCGGCGGTGATCTCCTGGAGCGAGAAGTTGCCGGCGACCACGTACAGCCCGATGACCGCGGCCAGCATGATCAGGCCGCCGACCAGGTTGTAGAGGAGGAACTTGACCGCCGCGTACGAGCGCTGCGCGGCCGCGTTCTCGTCCGTGCCCGCATGGGCCCGGTCCCCGAAGCCGCCGATGAGGAAGTACATCGGGATGAGCATGGCTTCGAAGAAGATGTAGAAGAGGAAGACGTCGGTGGCCTCGAAGGAGATGATCACCATCGCCTCGACCAGCAGGATCAGGGCGAAGAAGCCCTGGGTCGGCCGCCAGCGGGAGCCCGCAGCGAAGCTGCTGTTGGCTGCTTCGGTCTCCAGCGGATCGGCGTCGTGCCAGCCGGCCGCGATCACGAAGGGGATCAGCAGCGCGGTGAGCGCGATGAGCGCCACCCCGATGCCGTCCACGCCCAGTTCGTAGCTGACCCCGAAGTCGGGGATCCAGGCGTGGGACTCGGTGAGCTGGTAGCGGTCGCCACCGGGCTCGAAGCGGACCGCGACGAGCACGGCCAGGGCCAGGGTCGCCAGCGAGAAGAGCAGCGCGAGCCACTTGGCGGCGGTCCTGCGGGCAGCCGGGACGGCCGCCGTCAGGACCGCGCCGACCGCGGGCACCGCGGCCGTCACCGTCAGCAGGGGAAAGGACATCTCACACCGCCCTCATCAGCAGGGTCGCGGCGATCAGGATCGCCGTGCCCCCGAACATCGAGACCGCGTAGCTGCGGACGTAGCCGTTCTGGAGCCTCCGCAGCCGGCCCGACAGCCCGCCGACCGAGGCGGCCGTCCCGTTGACCACCCCGTCGACGAGGCTGTGGTCCACGTACACCAGCGAGCGGGTCAGGTGCTCCCCGCCGCGCACGAGCACGACGTGGTTGAAGTCGTCCTGGTAGAGGTCCCTGCGGGCCGCCCGGGTGAGGAGCGAGCCGCGCGGGGCGACCACGGGGACGGACTTGCGTCCGTACATCGACCAGGCGAGGGCGACGCCGACGACGAGGACCACCATGGTGGACGCGGTCACCGTCATGGCGCTGACCGGGGAGTCGCCGTGCGAGTAACCGGTGACGGGCTCCAGCCACTTCAGGAAGTGCTCGCCGATCTCGAAGTAGGCGCCGGCGAAGACCGATCCGAACGCCAGGATGACCATGGGGATGGTCATGGACTTCGGGGACTCGTGCGGGTGGGGCTGGTGGCCTTCGGCGTCGGGCTGCCAGCGCTTCTCGCCGAAGAAGGTGAGGAGCATGACGCGGGTCATGTAGAAGGCGGTGATGCCGGCGCCCAGCAGGGTGACCCCGCCGAGGATCCAGCCCTGGGTGCCGCCCTTGGCGAACGCCGCCTCGATGATCATGTCCTTGGAGAAGAAGCCGGACAGGCCGGGGAAGCCGATGATCGCGAGGTAGCCGAGGCCGAAGGTGACGAAGGTGACCGGCATGTACGTGCGCAGTGCGCCGTACTTGCGCATGTCGACCTCGTCGTTCATCCCGTGCATCACGGAACCGGCGCCGAGGAAGAGGCCCGCCTTGAAGAAGCCGTGCGTGACCAGGTGCATGATCGCGAAGACGTATCCGATCGGGCCGAGGCCCGCCGCGAGGATCATGTAGCCGATCTGCGACATCGTCGAACCGGCCAGGGCCTTCTTGATGTCGTCCTTCGCGCAACCGACGATCGCACCGAAGAGGAGCGTGACCGCGCCCACGACGGTGACCACGAGCTGCGCGTCCGGCGCCCCGTTGAAGACGGCGGCCGACCGGACGATCAGGTAGACGCCGGCCGTCACCATCGTCGCCGCGTGGATCAGGGCCGAGACCGGGGTCGGGCCCTCCATCGCGTCGCCGAGCCAGGACTGCAGCGGCACCTGGGCGGACTTGCCGCAGGCGGCCAGCAGCAGCATCAGGCCGATCGCCGTGAGCTTGCCCTCCGAGGTCTCGCCGACCGCGCCGAACACCGGCCCGAAGGTGAAGGTCCCGAAGGTGGTGAACATCAGCATGATCGCGATCGACAGGCCCATGTCGCCGACGCGGTTGACCAGGAAGGCCTTCTTCGCGGCGGTGGCCGCGCTGGGCTTGTGCTGCCAGAAGCCGATCAGGAGGTACGAGGCGAGGCCGACGCCCTCCCAGCCGAAGTACAGCAGCAGGTAGTTGTCGGCGATGACGAGCAGCAGCATCGCCGCGACGAAGAGGTTGAGGTAGCCGAAGAAGCGGCGGCGGCGCTCGTCGTGCTCCATGTACCCGATCGAGTACACGTGGATGAGCGTGCCCACCCCGGTGATCAGAAGGACGAACGTCATCGACAACTGGTCGAGCTGGAAGGCGATGTCCGCCTGGAAGCCCTCCACCGGGATCCAGGTCCACAGCTTCTGGGTCAGGGTCCGGTCGTCGGCCGCGCGCCCCAGCATGTCCGCGAAGAGGACGGCGCCGATCCCGAACGAGACGGCCGCGAGGACGGTGCCGATCCAGTGGCCCGACTTGTCGAGGCGCCGGCCGCCGCACAGCAGCACCGCCGCTCCGAGCAGGGGCACTGCCACCAGCAGCGCAATCAGATTCTCCACTGTGAACGCCCCTTACAGCTTCATCAGGCTGGCGTCGTCGACCGAGGCCGAGTGGCGGCTACGGAACAGCGACACGATGATCGCGAGGCCCACGACGACCTCCGCGGCGGCGACGACCATCGTGAAGAACGCGATGATCTGGCCGTCGAGGTTGCCGTGCATCCGGGAGAACGCGACGAAGGCGAGGTTGCAGGCGTTGAGCATCAGCTCGATGCACATGAACAGCACGATCGCGTTCTTGCGGATCAGCACACCGGTCGCACCGATGGTGAACAGCAGGGCCGCCAGGTACAGGTAGTTGACCGGGTTCACTTCGAGGCCTCCTCACGCGAGTCACGGCCGAGGCGCTCCGCGGAGCTCTGCTCCAGCGCCTTGAGGTCGTCCAGGGCCTGGCTGGAGACGTCGCGGATCTGGCCGCGGGCACGCAGCGTCTTGCTGACCGTCAGCTCGGACGGGGTGCCGTCCGGCAGCAGGCCGGCGACGTCCACCGCGTTGTGCCGGGCGTAGACGCCGGGTGCGGGCAGCGGCGGGAGCTGCACTCCCTCGCGTACGCGCTTCTCCGCGAGCTCGCGCTGGGTGGCGGCCCGCTCGGTGCGCTCGCGGTGGGTGAGCACCATCGCGCCGACGGCCGCGGTGATCAGCAGGGCGCCGGTGATCTCGAAGGCGAAGACGTACTTGGTGAAGATCAGTCGCGCCAGGCCCTCGACGTGTCCGGCGGAGTTGATCCGGCCGAGCCCGTTGAAGTGGGTGAGCCCGGCGTTGCCGATGCCGGCGAACAGCAGGATGCCGAAGCCGAGTCCGCACAGGAGGGCCATCCAGCGCTGGCCCTTGATGGTCTCCTTCAGGGAGTCGGCGGCGGTGACGCCGACGAGCATGACCACGAAGAGGAAGAGCATCATGATCGCGCCGGTGTAGACGATGACCTGGACGACGCCCAGGAAGTACGCCCCGTTGGCGAGGTAGAAGACCGCCAGGATGATCATCGTCCCGGCGAGGCTGAGTGCGCTGTGCACGGCCTTCTTCATCAGGATCGTGGACAGCGCGCCGATGACGGCGACCGTGCCGAGGACCCAGAACTGGACCGCCTCGCCCGTGGAGGTCGTGGTGGCGGCTGCGAGGGCGCTCATGCCCCCACCTCCTCGGCGTGCCCGTTGCTCTCCGCGTCGTCCGCGGCCTCACCCTTCGAGACGGCCACCTGCCGGACGGTGCCGGGGGCGGCCCCCGTCACCAGTCCGCGGTAGTAGTCCTGCTCGTCGGCGCCCGGGAAGATCGAGTGCGGCGCCTCGACCATGCCCTCGGTCAGGCCCGCCAGCAGCTGCTCCTTGGTGTAGATGAGCGACTCGCGGCTGGCGTCGGCCAGTTCGAACTCGTTCGTCATCGTCAGCGCCCGCGTCGGGCACGCCTCGACGCACAGCCCGCACAGGATGCAGCGGGCGTAGTTGATCTGGTAGACGCGGCCGTAGCGCTCACCCGGGGAGTACCGCTCCTCCTCCGTGTTGTCCGCGCCCTCCACGTAGATCGCGTCGGCGGGACAGGCCCAGGCGCACAGCTCGCACCCGATGCACTTCTCCAGACCGTCGGGGTGCCGGTTCAGCTGGTGGCGTCCGTGGAAACGCGGGGCGGTCGTCTTCTGCTGCTCCGGGTACTGCTCGGTGAGGCGCTTCTTGAACATGGCCTTGAAGGTCACGCCGAAGCCCGCAACCGGGTTCTGCCACTTCTCGCTCTGGTCAGCGTCAGACATTCTCAGCACCCTCCTCTCGGTCACTCTCGGAATTCGTCCCGCCACTGACGATCAGCTCCCGCTCGCCGCGGGGCCGCCTGCGCGGCACGGGTGCCAGGTGCTGGCCGGGCTTGGGCGGCACGGGGAATCCGCCCGCCAGCGGGTCGAAGGGCGCGGTGTCCTGCACGGCCGCGGCCTTCTCGCGCTTCTCGCGCTTGTCGCGGAAGAGGTCCGCGACGAAGGAGAGCAGCAGGATCGCGACGACGGCGCCGCCGACGTAGAGGACGATCTGGCTGAAGTCGTAACTCTCGTTGCGCAGCGCCCGGACGGTGGCGACCAGCATCAGCCAGACCACGGAGACCGGGATCAGGACCTTCCAGCCGAGCTTCATCAGCTGGTCGTAGCGCACGCGCGGCAGCGTGCCGCGCAGCCAGATGAAGAAGAAGAGCAGCAGCTGCACCTTGAGGACGAACCAGAGCATCGGCCACCAGCCGTGGTTCGCGCCCTCCCAGTACGTGGAGATCGGCGCCGGGGCCCGCCAGCCGCCCAGGAAGAGGGTGACCGAGACCGCGGAGACGGTGACCATGTTGACGTACTCGGCCAGCATGAAGAGCGCGAACTTGATCGACGAGTACTCGGTGTTGAAGCCGCCGACCAGGTCGCCCTCGGACTCCGGCATGTCGAAGGGGGCGCGGTTCGTCTCGCCGACCATCGTGACGACGTAGATGATGAAGGAGACCGGCAGCAGGATGATGAACCAGCGGTCGGCCTGGGCCTCGACGATCGCCGAGGTCGACATCGACCCGGAGTAGAGGAAGACCGAGGCGAAGGCCGCGCCCATCGCGATCTCGTACGAGATCATCTGCGCGCAGGAGCGCAGGCCGCCGAGGAGCGGGTACGTCGAGCCGGAGGACCAGCCGGCCAGCACGATGCCGTAGATGCCGACCGAGGCCACCGCGAGGACGTACAGCATCGCGATCGGCAGGTCGGTCAGCTGCATCGAGGTGCGCTGGCCGAAGATGGAGACCTCGTTGCCGGCGGGCCCGAAGGGGATCACCGCGATGGCCATGAAGGCCGGGATCGCCGCGATGATCGGGGCCAGGACGTAGACGACCTTGTCGGCCCGCTTGACGATGACGTCTTCCTTGAGCATCAGCTTCACGCCGTCGGCGAGCGACTGGAGCATGCCCCAGGGGCCGTGCCGGTTCGGGCCGATGCGCAGCTGCATCCAGGCGACGACCTTGCGCTCCCACACGATGGAGAACAGCACGGTCACCATCAGGAAGGCGAAGCAGAAGACCGCCTTCAGCAGGACCAGCCACCACACGTCGTGGCCGAACAGGCTGAGGTCCTCGGCGGCCAGCTCTACCGCGTTCACGCGCCCACCTCCGCAGGGGTGCCATCGGCGTCGGCCGGGGTCGCCGGACCGATGCGTACGAGGGCGCCGGGGGCGGCGCCCATGTCGGCGAGGACGCCGGAGCCGGCGGAGTTCAGCGGGAGCCAGACCACCCGGTCGGGCATCTCGGTGATCCGCAGCGGCAGTTCCACGGAGCCGGCCGGGCCGGTGACCGCGAGGACGTCGCCGTTCTTGACGCCCGTCTCGGCGGCCGTGGCGGCCGACAGCCGGGCGCTCGCCTCGTGCCGGGTCCCGGCCAGGGCGTCGTCGCCCTCCTGGAGCCTGCCCTGGTCGAGCAGCAGCCGGTGGCCCGCGAGGACCGCCTCGCCGACGCCCGGGCGGGGCATCGGCAGCGCGTCGGTGGACTGCTCGGTGGCCAGCGGCCCCTCCCACGGGCCGAGCCGCTCCAGCTCCCGGCGTACGGCGTGCACGTCGGGCAGCGCGAGCGGCCGGTCGGCCGCGTCGGCCAGCATGTGCAGGACGCGGGAGTCGGCCGGGGCGAGCCGGCGGGTCATCTGGTCGGGCTTGAGCGCGGCCTCGAACGGCCGGACCCTGCCCTCCCAGTTGATGAACGTGCCGTCCTTCTCGGCGACCGCGGCCACCGGGAACACCACGTCCGCGTGGTAGGTGACCTCGCTCGGCCGCAGCTCCAGGGAGACCACGAAGGCCTCCTGGAGCGCGGTGCGGGCGCGGGCCGGGTCGGGCAGGTCCGTGACCTCGACGCCCGCCACGAGCAGGGCGGACAGCTCGCGCGTGGCCGCGGCCTCGACGATCTGGCCGGTGTCGCGGCCGTAGCGGTGCGGGAGCTCGTCCAGCCGCCAGGCCGAGGCGACCTCGTCGCGGGCCCGCGGGTCGGTTGCCGGACGGCCGCCCGGCAGCAGGGACGGCAGCGCGCCCGCCTCGACGGCGGCCCGCTCCCCGGCCCGGCGCGGGATCCACACCAGCTTCGCGCCGGTCGCGGCGGCGGCCCGTACGGCGGCGGTCAGCGCGCCGGGCACGCCGGCGAGGCGCTCCCCGACGACGATGACCGCGCCGGACGTGCGCAGCCCCGTCGCGGCTTCGGCGCCGCGGCCCGCCAGGCCCGTGCCGGAGGCGAGGGCGTCCAGCCATTCGGGCTCGGTGCCGGGCGCGGCGGCCAGCAGGGTGCCGCCCGCCTTCTCCAGGCCGCGGGTGGTGAAGGGGGCCAGGGCGAAGGTCCGCTGCTTCCGCTTGCGGTGGGCCTTGCGCAGCCGCAGGAAGACCCCGGGGGCCTCCTCCTCGGCCTCGATGCCGACGAGCAGCACGGCCGGGGCCGCTTCCAGCGAGCCGTAGGTGACCCCGTCGCCGTCGAGGTCCTTGCCGGTGCCGGCCACGGTGGCGGCCAGGAACTCGGCCTCCTCCGCGCTGTGCACGCGGGCCCGGAAGTCGATGTCGTTGGTGTCGAGCACCACGCGGGCGAACTTGGCGTACGCGTACGCGTCCTCGACGGTCAGCCGGCCGCCGGTCAGGACGCCGGCCCGGCCGCGCGCGGCCGCGAGCCCGTTCGCCGCGGCTTCCAGGGCCTCGGGCCAGCTCGCCGGGGCGAGCACCCCGTCGGTGCCGCGCACCATCGGGGTGGTGAGCCGGTCCGGGCGCTGCGCGTAGCGGAACCCGAAGCGGCCCTTGTCGCACACCCATTCCTCGTTGACCTCGGGGTCCTCGGCGGCGAGGCGGCGCAGCACCTTCCCGCGCCGGTGGTCGGTCCGGGTCGCGCAGCCGCCCGCGCAGTGCTCGCACACGCTCGGGGAGGAGACGAGGTCGAAGGGGCGGGAGCGGAACCGGTAGGCGGCCGAGGTCAGCGCGCCGACGGGGCAGATCTGGATGGTGTTGCCGGAGAAGTACGACTCGAACGGGTCGCCCTCGCCGGTGCCGACCTGCTGGAGTGCGCCGCGCTCGACCAGTTCGATCATCGGGTCGCCGGCGATCTCGTTGGAGAAGCGGGTGCAGCGCGCGCACAGCACGCACCGCTCGCGGTCCAGCAGCACCTGCGTGGAGATCGGGACCGGCTTCTCGTAGGTGCGCTTGCGGCCCTCGAAACGCGATTCGGCGTTGCCGTGCGACATCGCCTGGTTCTGCAGGGGGCACTCGCCGCCCTTGTCGCAGACCGGGCAGTCCAGCGGGTGGTTGATGAGCAGCAGCTCCATCACCCCGCGCTGGGCCTTGTCGGCGACCTCGGAGGTCAGCTGCGTCTTGACGACCATGCCGTCGGTGCAGGTGATGGTGCAGGAGGCCATCGGCTTGCGCTGGCCCTCGACCTCGACGATGCACTGGCGGCAGGCGCCGGCCGGGGAGAGGAGGGGGTGGTCGCAGAAGCGGGGGATCTCGACGCCGATCTGCTCGGCGGCCCGGATGACGAGGGTGCCCTTGGGCACCGACAGCTCGACGCCGTCGATGGTCAGCGAAACGGTGTCTTCGGCGGCCTTCGGCCGCCCGGCCGCGTCTCCCCCGGAGGGGCCGGCGGACGTGGTGACGGTCATGCGTCCACCTCCTGGTGGGTGGAAGAAGGTTCGGGGGCGGTGCGGCCGCAGCCGCCTGCCGCGCTGCCGCCGGACGTGAGTGCCCTCATCCGGTCACCTCGCGGGAGCGTTCGTCGGCCCAGAGGGTCGACTTCCTGGGGTCGAAGGGGCAGCCCTTGCCCGTGATGTGCTGTTCGTACTCCTCGCGGAAGTACTTGAGCGAGGAGAAGATCGGGCTGGCGGCGCCGTCGCCGAGGGCGCAGAAGGACTTGCCGTTGATGTTGTCGGCGATGTCGTTCAGCTTGTCGAGGTCGGCCATGACGCCCTTGCCCGCCTCGATGTCGCGGAGCAGCTGGACCAGCCAGTACGTGCCTTCGCGGCAGGGGGTGCACTTGCCGCAGGACTCGTGGGCGTAGAACTCGGTCCACCGGGTGACGGCCCGCACCACGCAGGTCGTCTCGTCGAAGCACTGGAGCGCCTTGGTGCCGAGCATCGAGCCGGCCGCGCCCACGCCCTCGTAGTCGAGCGGGACGTCGAGGTGCTCGTCCGTGAACATCGGGGTGGAGGAGCCGCCCGGGGTCCAGAACTTCAGCCGGTGCCCGGGCCGCATCCCGCCGCTCATGTCGAGGAGCTGGCGCAGGGTGATGCCGAGCGGGGCCTCGTACTGGCCGGGGCCCGCGACGTGCCCGGAGAGCGAGTACAGCGTGAAGCCGGGGGACTTCTCGGTCCCCATCGACTTGAACCAGTCCTTGCCCTTGTTCAGGATCGCGGGAACGGAGGCGATGGATTCCACGTTGTTCACCACAGTGGGGCAGGCGTAGAGACCCTCGACGGCAGGGAAGGGGGGACGCAGCCGGGGCTGACCGCGCCGGCCTTCGAGGGAGTCGAGCAGCGCCGTCTCCTCGCCGCAGATGTACGCGCCCGCGCCCGCGTGCACCGTGATGTCGAGGTTCAGGCCGCTGCCCAGGATGTCCTTGCCGAGGTAGCCGGCCTCGTACGCCTCGCGCACCGCCTCGTGCAGGCGCCGCAGCACCGGCACGACCTCGCCGCGCAGGTAGATGAAGGCGTGCTCCGAACGGATCGCGTAGCAGGCGATGATCATTCCCTCGATGAGGGAGTGCGGGTTGGCGAAGAGGAGGGGGATGTCCTTGCAGGTTCCCGGCTCCGACTCGTCCGCGTTCACGACGAGGTAGTGCGGCTTGCCGTCGCCCTGCGGAATGAACTGCCACTTCATCCCGGTGGGGAAGCCGGCGCCGCCGCGGCCGCGCAGACCCGAGTCCTTCACGTAGGCGATGAGGTCGTCCGGGGTCATCGCGAGGGCCTTGCGCAGGCCTTCGTAGCCCTCGTGGCGCCGGTAGGTCTCCAGCGTCCACGACTCGGGCTCGTCCCAGAACGCCGAGAGCACGGGTGCGAGGAGCTTCTCCGGGCTCGTACCTCCCCCGGCCTCCGGCTGGGAGGTGCCCCCGAGACTTTCATTTGGAGTCGACACGGACATCACTCCCCTCCCTCGGTGCCGGTCTCGCCGCGGGACTCGCCGCGCGGGTGGACGATCGGGGTGCGCGGGGACTCGCCGCGGGCGATGCGCAGACCGATCAGGGAGGCGGGGCCGGCGCCGCCGGTCGCCTCGACCGCGCCCTCGCGCTCGTCGGGGAAGCCCGCCAGGATCCGGGCGGTCTCCTTGTACGTGCACAGGGGCGCGCCCCGGGTCGGCTGCACGGGGCGGCCGGCCAGCAGGTCGTCCACCATGGCCTTGGCGGACTCGGGGGTCTGGTTGTCGAAGAACTCCCAGTTGACCATCACCACGGGGGCGAAGTCGCAGGCCGCGTTGCACTCGATGTGTTCGAGGGTGACCTTGCCGTCGGGGGTGGTCTCGTTGTTGCCGACGCCGAGGTGCTCCTTGAGCTCTTCGAAGATGGCGTCGCCGCCCATGACCGCGCACAGGGTGTTGGTGCAGACGCCGACCTGGTAGTCCCCGGAGGGCTTGCGGCGGTACATCGTGTAGAAGGTCGCCACCGCCGTGACCTCGGCGGTCGTCAGGCCCAGCACGTCCGCGCAGAAGCGGATGCCGGTGCGGGAGACGTGGCCCTCCTCCGACTGGCACAGGTGCAGCAGCGGCAGCAGTGCCGAGCGGCTGTCGGGGTAGCGGGCGATGACCTGCTTCGCGTCCGCTTCGAGCCGCTCGCGCACGTCGGCCGGGAAGTCGGGGGCGGGAAGCTGCGGCATGCCCAATGAGATGTCGGTCATCGGTCGACGCCTCCCATCACGGGGTCGATGGAGGCGACGGCGACGATGACGTCGGCGACCTGGCCGCCCTCGCACATCGCGGCCATGGCCTGCAGGTTGGTGAAGGACGGGTCGCGGAAGTGGACCCGGTAGGGGCGGGTGCCGCCGTCGGAGACGAGGTGGACGCCGAGTTCGCCCTTGGGCGACTCGACCGCCGCGTAGGCCTGCCCGGCCGGTACCCGGAAGCCCTCGGTCACCAGCTTGAAGTGGTGGATGAGGGCCTCCATGGAGGTGCCCATGATGTTCCTGATGTGGTCGAGCGAGTTGCCGAGGCCGTCGGGGCCCATCGCGAGCTGCGCGGGCCAGGCGATCTTCTTGTCGGCGACCATCACCGGGCCCGGCTCCAGGCGCTCCAGGCACTGCTCGACGATCCGCAGCGACTGGCGCATCTCCTCCAGGCGGATCAGGAAGCGTCCGTAGGAGTCGCAGGTGTCGGTGGTCGGCACGTCGAACTCGTAGGTCTCGTAGCCGCAGTACGGGTCCGACTTGCGCAGGTCGTGCGGCAGGCCGGCGGAGCGCAGGATCGGGCCGGTGGCGCCGAGCGCCATGCAGCCGGAGAGGTCGAGGTAGCCGACGTCCTGCATGCGGGCCTTGAAGATGGGGTTGCCGGTGGCGAGCTTGTCGTACTCCGGCAGGTTCTTCTTCATGGTCTTGACGAACTCGCGCAGCTGGTCGACGGCGCCCGGGGGCAGGTCCTGGGCGAGGCCGCCGGGGCGGACGAACGCGTGGTTCATGCGCAGGCCGGTGATCAGCTCGAAGATGTCGAGGATCAGCTCGCGGTCGCGGAAGCCGTAGATCATGATCGTGGTCGCGCCCAGCTCCATGCCGCCGGTGGCGATGCACACCAGGTGGGAGGAGAGCCGGTTGAGCTCCATCAGCAGGACGCGGATGACCGTGGCGCGGTCCGGGATCTGGTCGGTGATGCCGAGCAGCTTCTCGACGCCGAGGCAGTACGCCGTCTCGTTGAAGAACGGCGTCAGGTAGTCCATGCGCGTCACGAAGGTGGTGCCCTGCGTCCAGTTCCGGAATTCGAGGTTCTTCTCGATGCCGGTGTGCAGGTAGCCGATGCCGCAGCGGGCTTCGGTGACCGTCTCGCCGTCGATCTCCAGGATCAGGCGGAGCACTCCGTGGGTGGAGGGGTGCTGCGGGCCCATGTTGACGACGATCCGCTCGTCGTCGGCCCTGGCCGCGGACTGGACGATCTCGTCCCAGTCGCCGCCGGTGACGGTGTAGACGAGGCCTTCGGTCGTCTCGCGGGAGGACGCGTGGTTCGAGGTGTTGGACATCAGCTGTACGACCTCCGCTGGTCGGGAGCCGGGATCTGGGCGCCCTTGTACTCGACGGCGATGCCGCCGAGCGGGTAGTCCTTGCGCTGCGGGAAGCCCTGCCAGTCGTCCGGCATCATGATCCGGGTGAGGGCCGGGTGCCCGTCGAAGATCAGGCCGAAGAAGTCGTACGTCTCGCGCTCGTGCCAGTCGTTGGTCGGGTAGACGGAGACGAGCGACGGGATGTGCGGGTCGCCGTCCGGGACGGACACCTCCAGCCGCAGGATCCGGCCGTGGGTGAGCGAGCGCAGGTGGTAGACGGCGTGCAGCTCGCGGCCCTTGTCGCTCGGGAAGTGCACTCCGGAGACGCCGGTGCAGAGCTCGAAGCGCAGGGCCGGGTCGTCGCGCAGGGTGCGGGCGACGCGGACGAGGTGCTCGCGGGCGATGTGGAAGGTCAGCTCGCCCCGGTCGACCACCGTCTTCTCGATGGCGTTCTCGGGGACGAGGTCCTGCTCCTCCAGGGCGCCTTCGAGTTCGTCGGCCACCTCGTCGAACCAGGAGCCGTACGGGCGGTGGCTCGCGCCGGGCAGGGCCACGGTGCGGACCAGGCCGCCGTAGCCGCTGGTGTCGCCGCCGTTACGGGCACCGAACATGCCCTTGCGGACGCCGATGACCTCGGGGCCGCCGCCGCGGGGGGCGGGGACGTTGTTGCCGTTCTCGGGGTTGCCGTTCTCCGGCTCTCGGGTCTCGCTCACCGGAGCAGCCCCTTCATCTCGATCATGGGGAGCGCCTTGAGGGCCGCTTCCTCCGCCTCGCGGGCCGCCTCTTCCCGGTTCACGCCGAGCTTTCCGCCCTGGATCTTCTGGTGGAGCTTGAGGATCGCGTCCATCAGCATCTCGGGGCGGGGCGGACAGCCGGGGAGGTAGATGTCCACGGGGACGATGTGGTCGACGCCCTGGACGATCGCGTAGTTGTTGAACATTCCGCCCGAAGATGCACAAACCCCCATGGAGATGACCCATTTGGGAGCGGGCATCTGGTCGTACACCTGCCGCAGCACCGGCGCCATCTTCTGGCTGACCCGGCCGGCCACGATCATCAGATCGGCCTGGCGCGGGGAGCCGCGGAAGACCTCCATGCCGAAGCGGGCCAGGTCGTACCGGCCCGCTCCGGTGGTCATCATCTCGATCGCGCAGCAGGCCAGGCCGAAGGTCGCGGGGAAGACGGATGCCTTGCGCACCCAGCCCGCGGCCTGTTCGACGGTGGTCAGCAGAAAGCCGCTCGGCAGCTTCTCTTCCAGTCCCATGGAAAATTCAGCCCCTCAGTCCCATTCCAGGCCGCCGCGGCGCCACACGTAGGCGTAGGCGACGAAGACGGTGAGCACGAAGAGCAGCATCTCGACGAGCCCGAAGATCCCCAGGGAGTCGAAGGTGACGGCCCAGGGGTAGAGGAAGACAACCTCGATGTCGAAGACGATGAAGAGCATCGCCGTGAGGTAGTACTTGATGGGGAAGCGACCGCCGCCGGCGGGCGTGGGAGTGGGCTCGATGCCGCACTCGTACGCCTCTAGCTTCGCCCGGTTGTACCGTTTTGGGCCGATCAGCGTGGCCATGACCACGGAGAAGATCGCAAACCCTGCGCCGAGGGCGCCGAGCACGAGGATGGGCGCGTACGCATTCACGCTCCTCGCTCCTTCCAGTCGTCCTTGACCGTTGGACCGCTGCCGGCGCCGCGTGCCCCGCCTCGCGTGCATGTGAGGCAGTTCACAAGCCGGACTGGTGCGCATCTTATGCCCGTGCATCTGTGATCTGCGACACGGGTTACAACAACGAGTTTGTGATCTCCACCACCTGACGAACGATCATGAAGCCCGATGAGTGGTGATCTTCGTACGCGAAGCATCCACATGATCACCAAAGGTGACATCCAGGCCTGTTACCGCAGGTAGAAAGCGTCTCGCACTATCAAACGATGGCCCGTGCAGGCAAATTGGCCAGGCAATCACCGGGGTGATAAAGAGATCGGCCTCCCCCGGGCGGGTTAGGCCCCGCGTACGGAGGTGGACGCGGGCCGGCCGGGGCCCCGGGGCCGGGGCCAAAGCGCATCCGTTCACGAGCGGGCCGCCCCGCCCGGCCGCCCTCCCTCCGCCCACCCGTCCGCCCAGCACCCGAACCGTTCGGTCACCGCCCGGTCACCCCCCGGTCACCGCCCGTCCGTCACCCGGACGCCCACCCGGTCACGGCCCGGTCACCGTCCGCTTGCGGCCCGGCCGCCCGCCCGCGCGCCGCCCGGACACCGCCCCGTCACCGCGCGGTCACCCTCCGCCCACACCCGCCCGCCCGGCCGCCCGCCCGGCCGACCGCCCACCCGACCGTCCGCGCCGCCGCCGTACACCCCCGGACCCCCGGCCGGTTCACAGTCGGATCACGGACGGGGCACAACACCCTCACAGTGAGACTCTCCTGTGACCTGCGCCACTCTGAATCGACCGTTCCGAAAGGGGGCTTGGCCATCAGTGCGGAGGGATGGTAGGCGGGAGATCAATTCGGACTTATTGCGGAAACCCCATGATCACAGCCTTGTGAGGGCATGTCCGTTTCGCCCGTTACGGCGTCAATAAGGTTCGCGACGCGCCCGGTTAGCGCGCTTCGCGCGCAACTGTGGCGCAGACCACGTTTCTTGAAGCGGACCCTGGGCCCCTGATAGCGGTTGTCCTCATGTCCCACACCGCTCACATACCCAGCCACCGGAAGCCCCGCCGCAGCGCCTCGAAGCTCGCGGTCCGCGCCGGAGTTGCCGGTGGCGTCCTCAGCACCCTCGCCATGGCCGGCACCGCGAGCGCGTCCCCCTCCGAGCCCGTGGCCGAGACGACGCTCGAAATGCCGGTCCTGAACCTGGACCTGGCCGCCGAGGTCGCCGGCGCCGTCACCACGGCCGCCGAGAACACCCAGTCGGCCGCCGTCGAGGGCGAACTGAACGCCCAGGAGGAGACGGCCCGCACCGGCGCCGCCGCCGAGGCGAAGCAGGCGAAGGAAGAGGCCCAGAAGAAGGCCGACGAGGAGAAGAAGGCAGCGGACGAGGCCGCACGCAAGGCCGAGGCCGAGCGCGCCACCCGCAGCTCCTCCCGTACCTCCCTCCAGAGCACCTCGGCCTCCGGGTCGGGCTCCTCGCAGGGCGTCGGCACCGTGACGGCCCCGGCCACCGGCTCGGCCGCGGCGATCGTCAACTTCGCCCGCGCGCAGGTCGGCAAGGCGTACGTGAGCGGCGGCACCGGCCCGTCCTCGTTCGACTGCTCCGGCCTCGTGCAGGCCGCCTACCGCCAGGCCGGCATCACCCTGCCGCGCATGTCGCAGGACCAGTCCTCGAGGGGCACCTCGGTCTCCCTGAGCGCCCTGCAGCCCGGCGACGTCCTGTACTGGGGCTCCCGCGGCTCCGCGTACCACGTCGCCATCTACGTCGGCGGCGGCAAGTTCGTCGGCGCGCAGAACCCCAGCACCGGCATCGTCGAGCGCAGCCTGAGCTACGACAAGCCGACGGGCGCCGTCCGCATCCTCTGAGCGGCCCGAGGCACCTGAACGACACGAAGGGCCGGCACTCCCCCGCTCGGGGGCGGAGTGCCGGCCCTTCGGTGCGCTCACACCAGTGACGCCGCCAGCCTGAACCGCGCCTCGCGCTGCTTCTCGTACAGCGCGAGCGTTTCGGCGTGCTCGTCGACGAGCCGTTCCTGGTACGCCTTCTCGACGGCGGCCCAGATCCCGACGAGGTTCACCTCGCGCTTGCAGGCGACGTCGGCCTTGGCCGCGGTGACGGCCTTGGGGCCGCCCTTGTCGCTCTCGAGGCCCAGCTTCTCGACGACGTCATACGGCGTATCGATTCCGCCGTATCCGGACTTGTCCATGCAAGCCGACCATTTCGCCAGCGCTTTGACCACCCGCGAGTCCTGCTTCGACCGCTCGTGCGCCTCGGAGGACAGCCCGAAGGCGAAGAGCAGGTCCACGCTGTCCTTCGTCGGCGCGTACAGCTTCCGGAACCCCTCCCTCCCGCAGCCGCCGGCCGGGACCTTCTGCCCGGCCGCCGTCAGACCGCTGTCGAGCTGCGCGGCCTCTTCCTCTGTGGGTGCGTCGAGGGGTTTGCCGCCCTGGACGCCGCGCTGCTCGCCGTTCATGACGACGTACGCGCTGTCGCTCAGCTGCGGGGCGGCCGGCTTGGGCGGCGTTCCCCCGCCGGCGGACTTGTCGTACCCGTGGGCCGCGGCGAACTCCGGATCGGCCAGCCCGAAGAGGTACCGGTGCCGGTCCTCGGC
Source organism: Streptomyces sp. NPDC085524 (assembly GCF_044541755.1). Lineage (NCBI taxonomy): Bacteria > Bacillati > Actinomycetota > Actinomycetes > Kitasatosporales > Streptomycetaceae > Streptomyces > Streptomyces sp. NPDC085524. The sequence continues at coordinate 28,115 of NZ_JBITTH010000043.1, read as the reverse complement.
CCCCGCGCCGACGGCGGCCGCGGCCGGCTTCACCGCCTCGTACGTGAACCCGTACCGCGCCATGCACCGGGCGACGAGCACCTCCTGGACCTGGCCCATCCGGATCCGCTCGGCCTCGGTGTCCGTGTAGGCGTCCATGGGGAACGACAGCGCGGCCGTGGCCGGACCGGCCTCGATCGCGCCGAGCCGGGGCTCCGCATCTCCTCCGGCGGAGCCGCCGCCGCAGCCGGACAGCAGGGTCAGGGCCAGCAGACCTGCGGGGGCGGCGCGGAGGGCGCGTGCGGCGCGTGCGGCGCGTGCGGCGCGTGCGGCTCCCATCAGGAATGGAGGGTGTAGGCGGCCGAGCTGATCCTGTTCCTGAACGTGGCGGAGGCGTTCCCCGCGTACCTCGACGGGATCTCCCCGACGTTCCCGTCGAGATCCTTGTCGGTGCCGACCTTCCAGGCGTAGACGTCCCGGTTCCAGTAGGACTCGGTGTTGTCGTTCACGCCCTTGTACATGCCGTTGCACGTGGGTTTGAAGGTGTCGTCGGCGAAGTTCGTGTCGGTCGTATACAGGTCGAAGACACAACCCGACTGGCCCGTCAGGTAGTAAAGTCCGAACTCGTCGCCCTCCAGATTTCCGTTCTTGCCGTAGGCGGCCGAGGGTCCGGCCGATCCCAGGAGAATCGCGCCCGCCGAAACCGCGGCGACGCAACCCGATACCAGCTTTCCGACTGCTCGATTCATCACTCACGCCTCTCTTTTCGGGTGACCCGGATTCAACGTCCCCGACGAATCGGTGTCCAGTCACAATCACGCCTAACGGATCGTCACATCCGTGTCTTGTATGCGTGTTGCGCATCCCCGCCGGGGCCTTCTACTGTCACCGGCGCGCCCCTCGCCGCCACCCTCCATGGACCCGCGAATTCCGCTTCTACTGCCACGAGGAAAACCCGTGCACGCACGCCATTTCGCCCCGCTGCTGCTCATCTGCATTTCCCTTACGGGCTGCGGGGGTGACGGCGAGCCGAAGGCGAGCGACAGCCCGCCGCCCAGCGCGGCGGAGATCGCCTACTACGACTGCCTCGAGGAGCAGGGCCTGCCGATCACGCACACCGACTACGGGGCTCCCCGCGTGGACAAGGACAAGCCCCTGCCTCCCGAAAGGGTCTCCGCCGCCGAGAAGGCGTGCGAGGGCAAGATCCCGCCCCCGCCCTCGCCCCGGCAGGCCCCTCCCGAGGTCATCGCCGAGGGGCGGAAGAAGACCGACTGCATGCGGGCAGAAGGCGTCACCTGGTACCCGGACCCGGATCCGGTCACCGGCGAGTTCACCGACATCGGAATGACCCCGGAGCAGCGCGCGAGCCTCAAGCGCGATCACGCGGACGCCCTGCAGAAGTGCCTGCGCGGCCGGTGAACGAGCCTCGGCCCCGGCCTGGAGGGCCGGGGCCGCGCCGCGGCCGGAGGAGCGGGGCCGGAGGTGCGGGGCCGGAGGTGCGGGGCCGGAGGTGCCGGCTGCCCGTCGGGCGAGGGAGGCCGCGCACGCGAACCGGGCGCCGCGCTGCTTCTTGTACAGGGCGAGGGTCTCGGCGTGCTCGTCGACGAGCCGCTCCTGGTAGGCGCGCTCGGCGGCCGCCCAGATCCCGACGAGGTTCACCTCGCGCTTGCACGCGACGTCCTTGGTGGCGACGGCGACCGCCTTGGGGCCGGACTCGTCGTTGTGCAGGCCCAGCTTCTCGATCACCTCGTACGGCGTGCCGACTCCCCCGTACCCGCCCTTGGCCATGCAGTCGGACCAGCCCTTCAGGGCGGCGGCCACCCGGGAGTCCTCCTGCGCGCGGCTGTGCGCCGTATAGGGGGCTGATGCTGTCCTTGGAATTGGACGTGGCGTTGCCCGTGCAGTTGGGCGGGATCGAGCCCTGGACGCCCTTGTAGTTCACGTCCGTGTAGACGTACCAGCCGTTGATGTCGAGGTTCTTGCAGGACCGGGTGTTGTCGTTCACGTTCCGGGTGCGGCCGGCGCAGCTCGCAGGGCCGTAGAAGGTGTTGCCCGTGCGGCCGCGATGGCCGCGGGGGCCGCCGCGAGGCGCAGTCCACGCAGGTTCTTGTTCATTCGCACATTCCCCACTGTAGGAATGGACAGCGATGCGTGATTTCACAAATGTTCTTGAACAGCCGGGAGTTAACGACACGAAGAACTATTCGCACAAGCGGCTTCTCAGGTTATGGACCGTCAAGAAAGTTGTATGGAAGGACACTTGTAGCCCAGCTCGCTCTCTCCTTAGGATCACGAACCGCGTCCACATCTCTTCCCGTTATACGGACGCCCTCATTCCACATTCCCACCCCGGGGGAAGCGCCAGCATGCGCAAGCACGCCACCACCCTGTTCATAGCCGCGTCCCTCGCGCTCACCGCCTGTTCGGGCGGAGGCGAGCCCAAGGCCAGTGACAGTCCTCCGCCCACCAAGGAGGAGATCGCCTACTACGACTGCCTCAAGGCCAACGGGGTGAAGATCAGGCACACCGATTACGGTGCGCCCCGCGTGAACAAGGACGATCCGGCGTCGATCGCGAAGCTCCCGGCGGCCCAGGAGGCGTGCAAGGACAAGGTTCCGCCGGAGCCCTCTCCCGTGCAGGCCGACCCGGAGCGGGTCGCCACCGCCCGAGCGGAGTCCGCGTGCCTGCGCGAGAACGGCGTCTCCTGGTACCCGGATCCCAATCCGGTGACCGCGGAGATCGACGACCGTGCCGTGACGCCGGAACAGATGGCCGAACTGAAGACGAAGCACGTGGACGCCCTGGAGAAGTGCAGGAAGAACCTGGGCTCCGACGGCAACGCGGTCCTCGGCGGGTGAGTGAACTGCAGGACGTCGTGGTGGCCGTGACCGAGGACTCCGCCGGCGAGTCCGCGGGCGGGAAGGCCCTGCCGGAGGCGAGCGGGCTCGCGCGTGGGCGGCGGGTCGTGCTCGGGGTCGTGGCCGGGGCCGCGCTGATGGCCGTCGGGGGGTTGCTCGCCACCACCCTGGTGAAGTCGCCCGCGCAGGTGGCCGCCGAGACCGGGCCGCCCTCGCAGGGGCCGCTGACCGCGGAGGTCGAGCGGCGGGTGCTCGCGCAGAAGGTGGTGATGCGGGGGACCGTCGTCGCCGACCAGAGCGTCGAGGTGGCCCCGCAGCCGCGCTCCGCCGAAGGCGCGGGCACGCCCGTGGTGACGAAGCTGCCGCTCAAGGCCGGGGACCCGGTCGCGGCCGGGCAGCTGCTGGCGGAGGTGTCCGGGCGGCCCGTGTTCACCCTCCGGGGGACACTGCCCGTCTACCGGGACCTCAAGCCGGGCGCCACCGGCGACGACGTGGCCCAGCTGCAGCAGGCGCTGCGCGAGCTGGGGCACGGCACGGGCGGTGACCCGAAGGGCGTGTTCGGAGCCGGTACGAAGGCCGCGCTCGCCGCGCGCTACAAGGCCATCGGGTACGACCCGCTGCCCGCGGTGGCGGACGGCGCGGAGGTGCTCAAGGCCGCGCGGGAGGGCGTACGGTCCGCGGAGTGGGCCGTGGAGGACGTCCAGGCCGGCGGCAGTGGCGGCACCGGCGGCGGCAAGGCGGCGGCGCCCGGCCCCTCCGCCTCCCCCGGCGCGAAGGGCGCCCCCGGCGCCGCGGAAGGCGGCAAAGCCACCGACGGCGGTACGGGCGACTCCGGCCGGGCCCTGACGCGGGCCCGCCAGGCGCTCGCCGACGCCCGGGCCAAGCTGGCGGCGGCCGAGGCCGCCGACGGGCCGATGCTCCCCGCCTCCGAGACCGTGTTCCTCGGCTCCTTCCCCGCCCGGGTCAGCGCCGTCGGCGGCCGGATCGGCGGGCCCGTGTCCGGGGCGGTGCTCACCCTGTCCGCGGGCGAACTCGTCGTCGAGGCCTACCTCAAGGAGGACAAGAAGCAGCTGCTGCGGGCGGGCATGTCCGTGGTGGTCTCCTCCGAGGTGGCCGGCACCGACGCCCGCGGCAAGGTGGCGCTGGTCGCCACGGAGCGGTCCACCGGCCAGCCGTCGGGCGGCCGGCAGAACGGGCAGCCGGGCGGGCAGGGCGGGCAGGGCGATGCCGCGCAGGGCAAGGGCGGCGGCGCCGACCTCGGCTACCGCATGGTGGTCCGGGCCGACCAGCCGCTGCCCGCCGCGTTCGCCGGGCAGGACGTCCGGCTGACCATCGAGTCCGCCTCCACCGACGGCGAGGCCCTCGTGGTCCCGGTCACCGCGGTCTCCGCGAGCCCCGACGGCCAGACCCTCGTGACGGCCGTCTCCGCCGACGGCACTCAGCGGCGCATCCCCGTCCGCACCGGCACCAGCGGCGACGGCTATGTGGCCGTGACCCCCGTGAAGAACGGCGACCTCGCCGCCGGCGCCCGCGTCGTCATCGGCATCGCCCCCCGGGAGCCGGCCAAGGGCCGCGGCGAATCGCCGAAGCCGGGCAGGACCCCGGGCAGGGCGGCGGGCCGCCCGGCATCCGGCCCCGGTATCGCTGCCGGCACCGGGACCGGCTTCGCCTCCGGCGCGGGGACGGGCTTCGCCTCCGGCGCGGGGACGGACGCGGCGATGCCGGGCACGGCGACCGGGCCGGCCTCCGGCTCCGCCTCCGGGACCGGCCTCGCCCCGGGCGCGGGGGCCGGTGCGGCCTTCGGCACAGGCCCAGGCCCTACTACGGCCCGCGCCGCAGCGACCGGCACCGCAGGGGGCCCCGCGTGAGGCTTCCGCGGCTGCGCCGTGCCGCCGGGGACGCGGGGGACACCGGGGACACCCGTGCCGCCGAGGACACCCAGGCCGCCGGGGGCGCCCGCGACGCCAGGGACTCCGCGCCCGAGGGCGGCGGCGGTGCGCCCGTCATCGAGTTCCGCGGGGTCGGTCTCACCTACCCCGGGCCGCCGCCCGTCGAGGCCCTGCACCCCTGTGAACTCGTCGTGGAGAGGGGCGAGTTCATCACCGTCGTGGGGCCCTCCGGCTCCGGGAAGTCCACCTTCCTCAACGTCGCCGGGCTGCTCGACTCCCCCACCACCGGGAACTACCTCCTCGACGGCATCGACACCGCCGCCCTCCCCGACCGGGAGCGGACCGCCCTGCGCGGCCGGCGGATCGGCTTCGTCTTCCAGTCCTTCCACCTCCTGCCCCACCGGTCCGCCCTGGAGAACGTCACCCTCGCCATGCTCTACACCGGAACACCGCGCGCGCAGCGCCTCGTACGGGCCCGCGAGGCGCTCGACCAGGTCGGGCTCGGGCACCGCGCCGACGCCGTGCCCGGGCGGCTGTCCGGCGGCGAGCGCCAGCGCGTGGCCATCGCCCGCGCCCTCGTCGGGCGGCCGTCGCTCCTGCTGTGCGACGAGCCCACCGGCAACCTCGACTCCGCCAACGCCGCCTCCGTCCTGGGGCTGCTGGACGAGCTCCACGCCTCCGGGATGACCGTCCTCGTCATCACCCACGCCCCCGAGGTGGCCCGGCGCGGGGCCAGGACCGTCACCATCCGCGACGGGCGGCTGCGTACGTGAGCACCGTCAGGCCGACCCGGCTGTCCGTACGCGACGCACTCGCCGAGGCCGTCGCCGGCATGCTGCGCCGCCCCGGCCGGGCCGTGCTCACCGCCCTCGGCACCGTCCTCGGCGTCGGCAGCTTCGTCGCCGTGCTCGGCCTCACCGCCACCATCTCCTCGCAGATCGACGGCCGGTTCAACGTGCTGACCGCCACCGAGGTGACCGTCGAGGACGTGGCCGCCCAGCAGAACGAGTTCGCCGGACCCGGCTTCCCCGCCGATGCCGAGCAGCGGCTGCGCGCCGTCGCCGGCATCGAGCACGCCGGGGTGCTGTGGACGGTGCGGCTGGACTCGCGCACCCCCATCGGCTCCCTCCCGTCCGCAGGAGGCGGTACGGGATCCACCGGCAGCGGCGCGTCCGTCGTCGCCGCCTCCCCCGGAGCCGTCGCGGCGCTCGTGCCCACCCTCCAGGAGGGCCGCCTCTACGACGAGTTCGCCGAGCGGAGCCGGGCGCGCGTGGTCGTCATCGGCGGCGGGCTCGCGGGCCGCCTCGGCATCACCACCCTGGCGACCCGGCCCGCGCTCTACATCGGGCAGGAGCCGTTCACCGTGGCGGGGATCATCTCCGACGTCGAACGCAAGCCGGAGAACCTGCTGTCCGTACTGGTGCCCCGGGCCACCGCCGAGGAGCTGTGGGGACAGCCGTCGCCCGGCAGCGCGAGCATGCTGATCGCCACCGATCTCGGTGCCGCCCGCCAGGTCGCCGACCTCGCCCCGCTCGCGCTGCGCCCCGACCACCCCGAGTACCTGAAGGCCGTACCGCCGCCCGACCCGCGGATGCTGCGCTCCGGCGTCACCTCCGACCTGAGCGCCCTGTTCCTGCTGCTCGCCGGGATCTGCCTGGTCATCGGCGCGGTGGGGATCGCGAACACCACCCTCGTCGCCGTGCTGGAGCGGACCGGCGAGATCGGGCTGCGGCGTGCGCTCGGTGCGCGGGGCCGGCACGTCTCGGCCCAGTTCCTCACCGAATCGGCGGCGTTGGGCGCGCTCGGCGGGCTGGTGGGCACCTCGCTCGGCGAACTGACCGTGGTCGGCGTCTCCCTCGCCCGAGACTGGACCCCGGTCATCCACCCGGCCACCGTCGCCGCGGCCCCGCTCGCCGGGCTGGTCACGGGACTGCTGGCCGGTCTCCATCCCGCCTGGCGGGCAGCCCGTATCGAACCGGCCGAGGCCCTGCGAAGATAGGGCCTGGCGCGTTCACATCGTTCGACCTGTAGGCGGTGGCCCCGTGAATCCGAAGCCGTACGAAAACCACGGCCCCGGCGACCCCACCGCCCTGCCGGCCGCGCTCGGCCTCGGCATGCTCGCCGTCGGCGGCTGGCTGCTGACCACCGCCCGCCCCTGGCAGAAGCCCGGCCACGCCCTCACCCTCGGACTCGGCTGGACCGCCTCCGGGGCCCTGCTGGTGTGCGGGCTGGCGCTGCTGGCCCGGTGCGTGCGCACCGTGCACGGCAGCGCCGCCGACTCCGACGGCGAGGCCGTCCCCGCCGACCGCTAGGCGTGGGGCCGGGCCTGGGCGCTGTCCCGGGCCTGCGCCCTGTCCTGGGCCTGGGCCCGGTCCTGGACTCAGGCCTTCGGGGCCACCTTCGAGAGGCCGTTGATGATGCGGTCCATCGCGTCGCCGCCCGTCGGGTCGGTGAGGTTGGCCAGCATCTTCAGCGTGAACTTCATCAGCACCGGGTGGGTCAGACCGCGCTGCGCGGCGATCTTCATGACCGTCGGGTTGCCGATCAGCTTCACGAAGGCGCGGCCCAGCGTGTAATAGCCGCCGTAGGTCTCCTTGAGCACCTTCGGGTAGTTGTGCAGCGCCAGCTCGCGCTGCGCCGTCGTGGCGCGGGCGTGCGCCTGGACGATGACGTCGGCCGCGATCTGGCCCGACTCCATCGCGTAGGCGATGCCCTCGCCGTTGAACGGGTTGACGAGCCCGCCCGCGTCACCGACCAGCAGGAGGCCCTTGGTGTAGTGCGGCTGCCGGTTGAAGGCCATCGGCAGGGCCGCGCCGCGGATCGGCTGCGTCATGTTCTCGGGGGTGTAGCCCCAGTCCTCCGGCATGGAGGCGCACCAGGCCTTGAGGACCTCGCGCCAGTCCAGCTCCTTGAAGGCGGAGGAGGAGTTGAGGATGCCGAGGCCGACGTTGGAGGTGCCGTCGCCCATGCCGAAGATCCAGCCGTAGCCGGGCAGCAGCCGGTCCTGCGGGCCGCGCCGGTCCCACAGCTCCAGCCAGGACTCCAGGTAGTCGTCGTCGTGGCGGGGCGAGGTGAAGTACGTGCGGACGGCCACGCCCATCGGGCGGTCCTCGCGCCGGTGCAGGCCCATCGCGAGGGACAGCCGGGAGGAGTTGCCGTCGGCGGCGACGACCAGCGGGGCGTGGAAGGTGACCGGGGTCTTCTCCTCCCCGAGCTTGGCCTGCACGCCGGTGATGTGGCCGGTGCGGGGGTCGCGGACGGGCTCGCCGACGTTGCAGCGCTCGTACAGGCGGGCGCCGGCCTTCTGCGCCTGGCGGGCCAGGATCTCGTCGAAGTCGTCGCGCTTGCGGACGAGACCGTAGTCCGGGAAGGAGGCGAGTTCCGGCCAGTCCAGCTGGAGCCGCTGCCCTCCGCCGATGATGCGCAGGCCCTTGTTGCGGAGCCAGCCGGCTTCCTCGGAGATGTCGATGCCCATCGCCACGAGCTGCTTGGTGGCGCGCGGGGTCAGCCCGTCGCCGCAGACCTTCTCCCGGGGGAAGGCGGTCTTCTCCAGCAGCAGGACGTCCAGTCCGGCCTTGGCGAGGTAGTAGGCGGTCGTCGAGCCGGCGGGCCCGGCCCCGACGACGATCACGTCCGCGGAGTGTTCGGAGAGGGGCTCGGTCACTGCGGGGTCTCCCGAAGGCTCGATCTCGATAAGGGGTGCCGGGCGGCCCCGGACATGTGCAGTCTATGCAGCGACAGAGATCGCGATCCGAAGGGCTGCCACATGAACACCCCGCCGACCCGGCCGCTCCCCGTCGTACAGCTGCGCGTACCCACCGACGAGGACGCCTTCGCCTGGCACCGGGCCTTCGACGACCCCGACGTCATGGAATTCCTCGGCGGTCCCGCGGAGGTGTCCTTCTACGAGGAGTTGGCCGCGCGCCAGCGCATGCACGACGCACAGCTCGGCTACTGCCTGTGGACCCTGCTGGACGGCGAGGGCACGGTCATCGGCTTCACGGGCGCGCAGCCGTGGCCCCGGGAGAAGGAGTGGGGACCGGTCGGCGAGATCGAGATCGGCTGGCGGCTGAGCCGGTCCGCGTGGGGGCAGGGGTACGCGTACGCGGCGGCCCTGGCCACCCTGGAGCGCGTACGGGAGGCGGGGGTCCCCCAGGTCGTGGCGATGGTCGACGACGCCAACACCCGCTCCTCCGCAGTGGCCGAACGCCTCGGCATGACCCTGGCGAAGACCTTCCCCCTCCCGGGCGGCAAGCGCCTGGGCCGCCGGTACGAACTCACGCTCGCGCGGGGGTGAGGGGCGGGGGTACGGGCCCCCGCGCGTGCGGGACTTCTCCCCCCTCGGGCCCCGCCCAGGGACGGTGTTTGCCCACCCGCCCCCTGGGTGCGGGTGGGCGTGGGGCCGGCGGCCTTCAGGGAGGCGCCTTCGCCCTGACGGGCGCTGCTCTGGGGCGGTTGTCATGAACCCCTTTCCCTGATGGGCGGGGTCGGGGCGATGACGGGATCCGAGCCGGTCGGAATCAGAGAGGGCTTGGGGATTTCCCGTCAGTCCCATCGTCCTTCCGCGTCGGGCCGCCCTGTCAAGAGCGCTCCTTCGTCGCGTCGCTGCGCGATCGCCTACGGCGACCCTTGACAGGCCGTCCCGCCCCGGAAAGACAAGGACTGCCGGGAAACCCCCAAAAGAACGGGCCGGGGGAGACAACGACAAACGGGCCGATCAGCGATGTCCGGCCCCCTGGCGAGGGGGCACGCCCGAGCCCGGGCCTGCCCAGGCCGCTCTCCGCACCGGGCAGGCGGCCGACACCCCGCCGAACATCGGCCACAAGCCCCTCAGGGGAGGTCACGCGCCCCAAATCGCTACGCGCTCCTCCACGACGGCGTCCGACGGCCGTCTCGGGCTGGTCATAAGCCGCCAACGATCGCTACGCGCTTCTCGATGACGGCGACTGCAGCCCGTCCGCGGCTGGTGAAGGGCAGGTGAGTGAGTCGACATTGGCCACTGCGGTGCAGAACTCACGGCCTGATGGGCCCCGGATGTATGCCAGTTCCACCCAGTGCTCGCGGACGACGGAGGTCGAGACGTTTTCGTTGATCACGGCCATCAGCTCGCCCTCGACGCCAGACGCGACATCGCGTACACGGTGGCGCAGTAGGGGGTGCGGCACGTACTCGTACCGATCACCCATCGGACGGCTTTTCGGCGACGCTGGTGAATCGTTCCCAGCCGACGAGGGCGCGGTCGAACAGCTCCTGACTGGGTTCGGGGATGGCCACGACGCTCTGCCCGGGATCGTCCGGGATGTCGATGCTGTGCACGCCACGGGCGTAGCTGTGGATGATTCGTTTGGACATGGGGCACTCCCTGCCGTCGTCAGCGGGCGGGCAACTTCCGGTCAGTCACTGATCGGTGTGAAGAGGTAACCGCACGCGACGTCTCCACGAGTACCGTTGGAGGGTCGGAGAAGTATGCAAGCCATGCACCTGTCGGGAGTTGCTCATGGCGCGACACTCACGTACATCCAACTCCGGTCTGCCGATCCTCCTTGAGCAGGCTCAATGGTCCAGAAGCCAGTTCGCCTCGATCGTCAATCGCATCGGCGGAGAGGCCGGGCTCGCCCTCAAGTACGGTCAGCCCGCGGTGTCCCAGTGGATCTCCGGCCACCAGCCCCGACCGCAGATCAGGGCGCTGATCATCGAAGCGTTCGAGCGCAAGCTGGCACGGCCGGTCACGTACGCCGAGGCGGGGCTTACGCCGCCGGGCGGCGCGGAGGAGGGGGACACTGTCCGGGACCTCGTAGACCTGGGAAGGGCCGACATGGATCCATCCCGGCGCCGTGTGATCGCGGCGGGTGTCTTCTCGGCGGCGCTCGCCATCCCGCTTTTCCCGGATCTGGCACGGGCCGCCGGCCCCGAGCCGATAAGGCCGGGAAAGGCGACAACGAGGGTGGGTCAGGCGCAGGTCGTCGCCGTGCAGGCGATGACCGACCGGATCGCGGACATCCTCGACGAGCTCGGTGCCGGACACGCCCGGCCCATGGCCGCTGCCTTCCTCGTGAACACCGTAGGGCCGTGGCTGAAGGCCGAGGCGACGGCCCCGGTGCGGCGGAGCATGCTGGCCGCAGCCTCCGACCTCGTCTACCTCACCGGGTGGATGGCGATGTACGAGCGGCAGCACCGCCTCGGCCAGGACTACTACGTGTCTGCGCTGAAGCTCGCCGGGGAGGCGGAGGAGCACGTCACCTACTGCCGGACCCTGCGTGGCATGTCTCTCCAGGCATCCAACCTCGGCTACGGACGGCGCGCCCTGGAACTCGCAGACTCTGCGGCGGAGGCGGCCCCTGCGGCCGGGCCGCGGCTCGTTGCCTTCCTGCGCGGGCAACAGGCGCATGGCGCGGCGATGGTGGGAGACAAGCGACAGGCGTTCGCGCGGCTGCGGGAAGCGGAGGAGGCGCTCGGGCGCGCCGATGACCGGAGGGAGTCCGTCGGCGGGTACGACCGGACGGCGTACCTCTTCCACGTCGCGCACGTGCTGAAAGAGACGAAGGATGTGCCCGGCTCGGTCAGGACGCTACGTGAGTCGATCCGGGTCCAGCCCCCGCAGGAGAGGCAGGGTCGCCTGCATGCCTTCGGGCTCCTTGCGCAGCGTCAGTTGTCCATCGGGCACGTGGAGGCGGCCTGCGAGTCGTGGGGCCGGTTCCTCGACGAGTACGAAGCCATCTCGTCCGCACGAGGCGACGAACACTTCGAGGTGATGAACCTACGGCTCCGCTCGCACGGAACCGTTCGGGCAGTACGCGACCTGCGAGAGCGGGCCCAGCTCATCAGTGCGGCCAAGGGCTGACCGTCGGTCCGCGTTCCGGAACCGGAGGTCGCACCTTCCTGGAAACGGTGAGCCCAGACGTGGAGTGATCTGGGGAGAGAGGTGGTTGCTCGGCCAGACCGAGCTGGATCCGTGTCAGAGCGAGACCGCCACCGCAAACCCGCACCCGAATGGGAGCAATTGGGACGTATTTTCGTCTGCCTCGGCTGTTCAAGTGCTCTGACCCGAGTACAGCTCGGCATGGCCGCTGTCTGGCGCATTTCCCGCCTTCGACGGCCGTCAGACGCCGTGATCGAGAACGACCCGAGGGCTCGGGCGGCTATGACCAGCCCAAGACGGCTGCCGGACGCCGTCGAACAGGAGCGCGTAGCGATTTGTGGCGCCCATCCTCCTCCGGGGCTCTTGTGGTCGAGGTTTCGGGGTGGGTGGCCGCCTGCCCGGTCTGACCGGTGGACTTGCGGGGCCGAGGCCGGGCCCGGAGCCCGCCGAAGCCGGGTCGCGCATCTCTGACCGGGCCGTTTGTCGTTCTTCCGCCCGGCCCGTTCTTTTGGGGGTTTCCCGGCAGTCCTTGTCTTTCCGGGGCGGGACGGCCTGTCAAGGGTCGCCGTAGGCGATCGCGCAGCGACGCGACGAAGGAGCGCTCTTGACAGGCCGGCCCGACGCGGAAGGACGATGGGACTGACGGGAAACCCCCAACCCTCTCCGGCTGCCGGCCGGCCGGGGCCCGGCGTCCTGGGTTCCGGCCGGCTGTTCTCCTCCGCCCCGCTGGGGCCTCCTGCCCCGGCGCCCCGCAGGGTTCAGGTGCCGCGCCGCGAGGCGACGTACCAGCCCAACCGGCCCGCACCCGAGGGGGCGGGTGGGCAAACACCGCCCCGGGCGGGGCCCGAGGGGGGAGAAGTCCCGCACGTGCGGGAGTCCGTACCCCCTAGAACACCGACAGCCCCGTCAGCGTCGTGAAGCGGTCCAGGGCCGCCACGCCCGCCACCGAGTTGCCCTGGGCGTCCAGGCCCGGGCTCCAGACCGTCAGGACGCACTGGCCCGGGACGACCGCGATGATGCCGCCGCCGACGCCGCTCTTGCCCGGGAGGCCGACGCGGTAGGCGAACTCGCCCGCCGCGTCGTACGTCCCGCAGGTCAGCATCACCGCGTTGATCTGCTTGGCCTCGCTGCGCGTGAGGAGGCGGGTGCCGTCCGCGCGCAGGCCGTGGCGGGCCAGGAAGAGGCCCGCGCGGGAGAGGTCGGCGCAGGTCATCTCGATGGAGCACTGCCAGAAGTAGTGGTCCAGGAGCGCCGGCACCGGGTTGTCGATGTTGCCGTACGAGGCCATGAAGTGGGCGAGGGCCGCGTTGCGGTCGCCGTGTTCGTGCTCCGAGGCCGCCACTTCCGCGTCGAAGCCGACGTCCGGGTTCCCGCTCTCGGCCCGGAGGAAGGTGAGGAGCTCACTGCTCGCGTCGCCCGTGAGGGTCTGGAGGCGGTCGGTGACCACGAGCGCGCCCGCGTTGATGAACGGGTTGCGCGGGATGCCGTTCTCGTACTCCAGCTGCACCAGCGAGTTGAACGGGTTGCCGGAGGGCTCCCGGCCGACCCGCTCCCACAGGCTGTTGCCGCCCTCGGCGAGGGCCAGGGCGAGGGCGAAGACCTTGGTGATCGACTGGGTGGAGAAGGGGACCTGCCAGTCCCCCACCCCGTGCACGGCGCCGTCGAGGTCGGCGATCGCCATCCCGAACCGGTTCGTGTCGACCGCCCCGAGCGCCGGGATGTACGCGGCGGGCGTGCCGCTGCCGACCAGCGGGGCGATGTCCTTCGCGATCCGTTCCAGCAGGGCGTCGTAGTCCATCGGCCCTCAGCCCTTGGTGCCCCGGTGCAGGGCGACGATGCCGCCGCTGAGGTTGCGCCAGGCGACCTTGGACCAGCCGGCCTTCTGCAGGAGCCCGGCGAGGGCGGGCTGGTCGGGCCATTCCCGGATGGACTCGGCGAGGTACACGTACGCGTCGGGGTTGGAGGACACCGCCCGGGCCACCGGCGGCAGCGCGCGCATCAGGTACTCCGTGTAGACCGTGCGGAACGGCGCCCACGTGGGCTGCGAGAACTCGCAGATGACGACCTTGCCGCCGGGCTTGGTCACCCGGTACAGCTCGCGCAGGGCGGCGTCGGTGTCCTGGACGTTGCGCAGCCCGAAGGAGATCGTCACGGTGTCGAAGACGTCGTCCTTGAACGGCAGCTTCGTCCCGTCACCGGCGGTCAGCGGCAGCCACGGGTGCTTCTTCTTGCCCTCGCGCAGCATCCCGAGGGAGAAGTCGCAGGGGACGACGTACGCGCCGGTCGCGGCGAAGGGCAGCGAGGAGGTCGCGGTGCCGGCGGCCAGGTCGAGGACCTTGTGCCCGGGGCGCGCGCCGACCGCCTTGGCGACCTCCTTGCGCCACAGCCGGGCCTGGCCGAGGGAGAGCACGTCGTTGGTGAGGTCGTAGTTCGCCGCGACGTCGTCGAACATCGAGGCGACTTCGTGCGGCTGCTTGTCCAGGGAAGCGCGGATCACTGGCGTTGGCCCCTCGGTGTGACGGTACGGATCGGCGGGTACGGAGCCATCCTCTCAGGCCGCGCCGCCCCCCGCGGCGGGGGCTCCACGAACCCGGACAACTGGCCCGAAGGACAGTTACGCCGGGCCCGTGCGGCCGCGTTGACTGGCGGGGTGCGGCCCGGTGCGAGGGTCACCCCCCGGGCCGGCATCCGATTCGCGGCCGGTCCGGGCAGTGGCCGCCGGAAAACAGAGGCTTCACGATGCCGGCAGGCCATAACACCGGTCGCTCGCGCAGCAGCACCCCGAACAATCCGCGTGCCCGGCGCCGCGCCGAGCGGCGCAGGCGGCTGCGGCGCACGCTCCTCGGCTCGGCGGCGGTCGTCGCGGTCGCGGTGGGGGCGACCGTGTACGCGACGTCGTCGCCCGACGAGGCCGCGGTCGCCGACGGCCGCAAGAAGGCCGCCGCCCAGCCGGACGAGCTGGACGGGGAGACCTCCGGGAACGGGGACCCCGCCGCGCAGGGCGGCCGGCGCTCCCCCTCCCCCACGCACCACTCCGCCCCGCCCGCCGCGCCGTCCGCGAGCCCTCCCTCGCCGTCCGCCGCATCCGCCACGCCCGCCCGGCCGGGGGTCTTCACCGCCTCCGCCGCCTCCGGCGGGCCGCAGGGCAAGGGGACGGTGCGCCGCTGGCGCGTGGAGGTCGAGGAGGGCAGCGGCGTGGAACCGGACGGCGCCGCGAAGGCCATCGAGGCGATCCTCGGGCACCCGCGCGGCTGGACCAACGACCCCGCGTACGGATTCCAGCTCGCCGGTCCCGGCGAGCCGGTGGACTTCACCGTGAAGATCGCCACGCCGACGACCACCGACCGGCTGTGCGAGGTGGTCACGCCCGAGCTGATCGGGGAGACGAACTGCCGCGCCGGGCACACCGTCGTGGTCAACCTCAAGCGGTGGCAGGAGGGTTCGCCGCAGTTCAAGGGGCCGGTGGAGGAGTACCGGGCCCTGATCGTCAACCACGAGGTGGGGCACGAGATCGGCCGCGACCACGAGACCTGCCCGGGCCCGGGGAAGCCCGCGCCGGCGATGATGCAGCAGATCAAGGGGCTGCGCGGCTGCACGGCCAACGCCTGGCCGTACGACACGAGTGGAACTTATCTGTCCGGTCCGCTCGTCCCATAGACCGTGGAAACCTTGCGCGTCGTCAGCTTCACCGTCCCCGGCTGGTTCCCCTCGTACGGCACCCCGGTGCCGCAGGGGGCCCAGCTCACCGAGCAGGAATCGGCGGTCTTCCTCTGGCTGGCCACCGGCGCCTCGAACGCGGAGCTCGCCGACCGGCTGCAACTGTCGGTCAGCACGGTGAAGTTCCACGTCGGGAACATACGGGCCAAGCTCGGCGGGATAAGCCGGCTCCAGGCCTGCCTGCTCGCCGCGCTCGCGCGGGAAGGGGCGTCCGGGGCGATGGGGTCGTCCGGGGCGTCGGGGGTGTCCGGGGTGTCCGTCCTGCCGCTCAGCGACGGCGGTGCAGCAGACGGCCGCTGATGACCGTGGCCACGCAGGTCGTCGCGCCGCGCGCCAGCAGCTCCGCCGCGTCCGGCACCGCGAAGACCGCGAAGCGGGCCGGGGCGCCAGCCTCCAGGACCCCGTGGAAGGCCTGCCCGGCCTCGTCCCGCCCGGCGAACGGGTCCAGGGAGGGAGTGCCCTCCTGGCCGGCCGGGGGCAGGATCGTGAGGCCCGAGCGGGACACCGCCGTGCGCACCGCCGGGACGGTGAAGCGGCCCGTGACCGCCACGACCCCGCGGGCGAGGAGCTTCTGGGTACCGCGCCGGGCACTGTTGCCCCAGCGCGCCTCCGTCAGCTTCAGCTCCTCCAGCTCCGCCTCCCCGCTGATGGGGTCGGCGCCGAGCTCCGTGATCTCGTACGGGTCGTCCGGGTAGTACGTGCGCTCCAGCAGCTCGTCCGCCCCGCGCACGAGCAGGCCCGGCGTGAGCAGCCCGGGCCAGCGGCGGGCGCGGGCGTGCGGGAAGCGCTCGGCGAGCTCGGCGAAGGGACCGATCGCCGCGATGCGGTCGCCTTCGACCAGGACCGCGCCGTCGGCCACCGGCGCGGATCCCGGTCCCGGGACGAGGTGTTCGGCGGAATGGAGCGTACGCATCGGTGTCGGCGTCAGTTCGTCGAGATGAGCTTCAGCTCGGGGTGGGCCGTGCCGCCCTCGATGGCGATCGAGGAGATGTGCGAGGCCACGCGGTCGTCGACCGGGTCGTTCGCCGGGTCGTCGTGCACGGCGAGGTGCTCGTACGTCGTCGCGCGCTGCGCCGGGGTGCGGCCCGCCTTGCGGATCAGGTCGATGATCTCCTGGCGGTTGGAGCGGTGCTTGGCGCCGGCCGAGGAGACGACGTTCTCCTCCAGCATGACCGAGCCGAGGTCGTCCGCGCCGTAGTGCAGGGAGAGCTGGCCCGCCTCCTTGCCGACGGTGAGCCAGGAGCCCTGGATGTGCGCGACGTTGTCGAGGAAGAGGCGCGCGATCGCGATCATGCGCAGGTACTCGAAGATCGTCGCCTGCGTACGGCCCTTGAGGTGGTTGTTCTCGGGCTGGTACGTGTACGGGATGAAGGCGCGGAAGCCGCCGGTGCGGTCCTGCGTGTCCCGGATCATCGCGATGTGCTCGATGCGCTCGGCGTTGGTCTCGCCGGTGCCCATCAGCATGGTGGAGGTGGACTCCACGCCCAGCTTGTGGGCGATCTCCATGATCTCGAGCCAGCGCTCGCCGGACTCCTTGAGCGGGGCGATCGCCTTGCGCGGCCGCTCCGGCAGCAGTTCGGCTCCGGCGCCCGCGAAGGAGTCGAGACCGGCGGCGTGGATGCGCTGGATCGCCTCCTCCACCGGCACCTTGGAGATGCGGGCCATGTGCTCGACCTCGGAGGCGCCGAGGGAGTGGATGACCAGCTGCGGGTAGGCCTGCTTGATGGCGGAGAAGTGGTGCTCGTAGTACTCGACGCCGAAGTCCGGGTGGTGCCCGCCCTGGAACATGATCTGCGTGCCGCCGAGCTCGACGGTCTCCGCGCAGCGGCGCAGGATGTCGTCGAGGTCGCGCGTCCAGCCCTTCTTCGTGTCCTTGGGGGCCGCGTAGAAGGCACAGAACTTGCACGCCGTGACGCACACGTTCGTGTAGTTGATGTTGCGCTCGATGATGTACGTCGCGATGTGCTCGGTGCCCGCGTAGCGGCGGCGGCGCACCGCGTCGGCGGCCTGGCCGAGCGCGTGCAGCGGCGCGTGGCGGTAGAGGTCGAGCGCCTCTTCCTTGGAGATCCGGCCCCCCGCGGCGGCACGGTCGAGGACAGACTGGAGAGCGGCCTGGTCGGTCACCGGTGCGTCACCTTTCGGCGGTGTCAAGAGGTACGGACCGATCCAGCCTACGCCAGGGCCCGTCGGCGGTGTTCAGGGGCTACGGGTCAGGTCGCCTTCGGGGTTTCCGGCCGGCACGTCACCCGATTTGTAGTGGAGCGTTCCGTTGTCGTTGAGGGTGAAGCGTTCGTTCTTTGAGCCGTTGGAGCACATGCCGGGGGCCGGGTTGGGGCCGTCCGACGTGTCGAGGACGAGGGAGCGGTCGGTGGCGGAGGCCAGCCGCCAGTCGCCGCTGCAGTCGGTGCCGAAGAGCGGCAGGATCGACTTGTCCCGGCCGACGATCTCACCGACCTTGCCGGCCTTGATGGTGATCTCGAACTCGGTGGAGAGCCTGGCGTTGGTGGTGACCGTGCCCTTCCAGGTGCCGGTGATCTCCTTGGGGACGTCCGTACGGGTCCCGCCCCCGCTCGGCGTCGCGGCGGGGGGCGCCGTGGCGGCGGCCGTCCCCGTGGGCCGGGATCCGGCGGGCGGGGACGAGGAGCTGTGGCCGTCGGCCAGGTCCCGCTCCTTCTGCTGCCCCGTTCCGGGCAGCAGCCCCATCCCGTACAGCCCGCCCACCAGTCCGGTCAGCACCGCGGCGGCGGCCAGTACGAGGGTGCAGCTGAAGCGGCGCCCGGCCGCGGTGACGCCGACCTGCCGCCCGGCGTCCGGCGCGGTCCGGGGCTGCGGCACTCCCCCGGCGGTCCCGCCCGGCGTCCCGTAGGGGCCCGCCGGAGCGTAGGGGCTGCCCGGGCTGCCGTACGGGCCGCCGCCCGTGCCGGGAGCTCCGTACGGGCCTGCGCCCGCCTGGCCCCCGTACGACGGGCTCGTGAACGGCACCGGCCCGGACGGCGCCTCCGCGGCGGGCGGGGGCCCGAACCCGGCTTCGGCGGGGCCGGCGTCGAGGTCGAGCAGGGCCACCGCGGCCCGGCTGGCCTCCTCGACCAGGGGCGCGGGCAGCCAGCCCGGGGCGCCCAGGGCCGAATCGAGGGCCGCCGCGACGGCCGTCGGGGCGGGGCGGTCGGCGGGGGCCTTGGCCAGGCAGTCCGCGATCAGCTCGCGCAGCGGGCCGGGCGGGACGGCGTCCAGCTCGGGCGGTTCGTGGACCACCTTGTAGAGGAGGGTCGCCGAGTTGTCCCCGGTGAAGGGCGGGCGGCCGGTCGCGGCGAAGGCCAGTACGGCGCCGAGGGAGAACACGTCGGCCGCCCCGGTGACCCCCTTGCCGAGGATCTGCTCGGGCGACATGTAGCCGGGCGAGCCCACGGACACCCCGGTGGAGGTCAGCGAGGCGGTGCCGTCGGTGGCCCGTGCGATCCCGAAGTCGATCAGCCGGGGCCCGTCCAGGGTCAGCATCACGTTCGACGGCTTCACGTCCCGGTGGACGAGCCCCAGCCCGTGCACGGCCACCAGGGCGCGGGCCAGCCCCGCGCCGACGGCCCGTACCGAGGCGTCCGGCAGCGGCCCGTGCGAGGCCACGGCCCGGTCCAGGGAGGGCCCCGCCACGTACCCGGTGGCCACCCACGGCACCGGAGCCTCCGGGTCCGCGTCCAGCACGGGCGCGGTCCACTCGCCGCCCACCCGCCGGGCCGCCTCCACCTCGCGGCGGAACCGGGCGCGGAACTCCTCGTCGGCGGCGAAGTGCGGGTGCACGATCTTGACGGCCACGGTGCGGCCGCCCGCGCTGCGGCCGAGGTAGACCCGGCCCATGCCACCCGCGCCGAGCCGGCCGAGCAGCCGGTACGCGCCGATGGTCCTTGGTTCGCCCGCTTCGAGCGGCTGCATCGCGTCCCCCATCCCCCAGGAAGATCCTTGACAGCACCTTAGGGCGTTACGGTGGCCGCCGTCGTACGTCCGCGATGAGGGGGAACGGAACATGAGCGAGGCGGTCCTGCGCGGCCGGAACCGGGCGGCCAAGGTCAGCGCGTTCTGCGCGCTGGGGAGCTTCGCCGCGATGGCCAATCTGGCCACGCCCATCGGCTGGCTCAACCCGCCGGTCTTCGTCGCCATGGCCCTGCTGTGCGCGCTGATCGCGATCCCGGCCGGGCACGTGGGCCGCTTCCGGGCCCGCCGGCTGTCGGGGGACGGGAAGGGCATGGCCCTGGCGGGCGTCCTCGGGGGCTGGGTGATGCTCCTGGTCTCGCTGCTGGCCGTCGCCTCGGCGGCCGGGCTGATCGCCGGCGTGGCCCTGCTCGTGGACGCCGCGTAGGGATTGCATTCCTTTCCGCATTCCCGTGCCGGGCGCGCGGAAAGCGGAAAGGAATGGAAGCCACCGGAAACAGCGGGTAAATCGGTCAGGACTCCATGACCGGCGCCATGACCGGTTCCGGGACCTCCGCTTCCAGGAGCTGCACGGAGACATCCGCGGGATAGCCCGTCGTCGGTCCCGTTCGGCGCGCGAATTCCCTTACACCGGCCAGCTGTTCCGGCCCGAAGCGGAAGTCGAGCGTGGTGAAGTATCGCTCCAGCAGGTCGGCGTCGAAGGCCTCCCAGCGGGCTGCCTGCTCGGCGACCTTGGTGACCTCTTCGAGGGACAGGTCTCGCGAGGAGAGGAAGGCCTCGTGGACCTCGCGCACGACGGCCGGCTCGCGTTCGAGGTAGTCCTTGCGGGCGGCCCAGACGGCGAAGACGAACGGCAGTCCGGTCCACTCCTTCCACATGTGCCCCAGGTCGTACACGGTCAGCCCGAGCCGGGGTGCGTCGTGGAGGGAGGCGCGCAGGGCGGCGTCCCCGATCAGGACGGCCGCGTCCGCCTCCTGCATCATCAGGCTGAGGTCGGGCGGGCAGGTGTAGTAGTCGGGCTGCACCCCGTACTGCTCGGAAAGCAGCAGCTGGGCGAGGCGTACGGACGTACGAGAGGTGGATCCCAGGGCGACCCGGGCTCCGTCGAGCTGCTCCAGCGGGACCTGCGAAACGATCACGCAGGACATCACCGGGCCGTCGCAGCCGACGGCGATGTCGGGGAAGGCGACGAGCCGGTCGGCGTTGCGGAGGAACTCCACGAGGGTGATCGGGGCGATGTCGAGGTCCCCCTCGACGAGCCGCTCACTGAGCTTCTCGGGGGAGTCCTTGGTCAGCTCCAGGTCCAGCAGCGTGCCGGTTCGGGCGAGCCCCCAGTAGAGGGGCAGGCAGTTCAGGAACTGAATGTGGCCGACGCGGGGCCGGCTGCGATAGACGTCCACATCGCGAGACTAGCTGCCGGGTCTCCGTCAGCCTTGAGGCGGGTCTCAAACGTCCGGGTGACGTGATCTTTCCCTCTGGTCTCGGCCGCGGGGTGCGTGCTAGGCTCGACGCAAGTTGCAGTTTGGTTTCCCTTGCAGTACGAGGCCTGCGGAGAATGTGACCCGCAGGCTTTTGTAGTTTTCAGACTTCTTAGCAGGTTCTGGAGCAGGGCGACCCTTTGGCCCATAGGAGGGCTCATGGCTACCGGAACCGTGAAGTGGTTCAACGCTGAAAAGGGCTTCGGCTTCATCGCCCAGGACGGCGGCGGCCCGGATGTCTTCGTCCACTACTCCGCGATCAACGCCTCTGGCTTCCGCTCCCTCGAGGAGAACCAGACGGTGAACTTCGACGTCACGCAGGGTCCGAAGGGCCCGCAGGCGGAGAACGTCACCCCGGCCTAGTCGCCTGGGCCAACTCTCTCGCGGGTTGGAAAGCAGTACCCAAGGAGCCCTGTCGCCTCTGCGCAAGCGGAGCGGCAGGGCTCCTGCCTTTGCCCTCCCCGGTGGGGTGGCGTAGGTGTACGAAGCCGCCCCGGCACCGTCTCGACGACGGTGCCGGGGCGGCTTCGTACACCTACGGCCCTGCGGGCCGGGGCCTCGGGGTCAGGCGGTGGGCTTCGGGGCCGGGGTGGCGGCCGGGGCGGTGATCTTGACGTCGAGGATCAGGGTGACGCCTTCCGGGGTGGCCACGCGGAGCTGGTACGTACCGGCCGCGAGGCCCTTGTCCGTGAACAGCTCCGGGAGGACGAGCGTGCCCGTCTTGTCCTCCACCGTGGTCGGCTTGCCGGTGTAGACCCGCTTGCCGGTCTCGTCCTTGAAGTACGGGCCCGTCTTGGCCGCCGGGTCCACCGGGACCCACTTGCCGTCCTTCAGCTGCCCCAGGCCGACGACGGCACCGGGCACCGCGACGGGCTTGCCCTTGGCGGTGGCCAGTACCTCGACGCCCTTGATGCTGTCGCCGGCGACCGCCTCCAGCGGCTTCGAGCCCTCCGGGCGGGCAAGCAGGTCCGCGACCGGCTTGGCCGTGACCGTGCCGTCGAACTTCACCGTGAACTTGCCCAGCGTGTCGTACGCCGAGGCCCGCAGGCCGAAGGTGCCGGCCTCGGGGCCCGGCTTCAGGCCGGGCGCGGCCGCGATGCCGTTCGCGTCCGCCTTGACCACCAGGTTGTCCGCCTTCCCGAAGAGGGTGCCCCCGGTGGTGTCCGCCTCGACGGCGAAGACCACTTCCTGGCCGACGGCCGGCTTGCCGTCGCTGAGGACCACCTTGACCCGGGGCACCTTGCCGAAGGCCTCCGCGCCGGTCTCGGCCGTGAGGCCGGGACCGTCGAGCACGACCAGTTCGGCCAGCCGCGCGGCCGGGGTCGGAGTCGGGGTGGGTGTGGGCGTGGGTGTGGGCGTCGGGGTCGGCTTGGGGGTCGGAGTCGGCGTCGGGGTGGGCGTCGGCTTGGGCGTCGGGGTCGGCGTGACCGGCTGCGCCGGACGCGGGGTCGGGTAGTTGCCGGGCGGCACGGTGGGGTAGTTCCCGACGGGCGGGTTAGGAACCTCGCCGACGCCCCCGCTCTGGTACTGCCGCATGAAGCCGAGCACGGTGTTCACGTACTCGCGGGAGTTGTTGTAGCTGAGGACCGCCTGGTCGAGCTTGGCCGCGTTCGACAGGTCCCGGTCACCCGCGCACAGGTACAGCCCCGCGCCGAGCGCGGCGTCGTAGATGTTGTTCGGGTCCCGCTTGCCGTCGCCGTTGCCGTCGGCGCCCCAGGTGCGCCAGGTGGAGGGGATGAACTGCAGCGGGCCGACGGCCCGGTCGTACTCGGTGTCCGCGTCGAACTCGCCCTTGTCCGTGTCGCGGATCTCGGCGAAGCCGTTGCCGTCCAGGCGCGGGCCGCGGATCGGCTTCTCGGTGTAGCCGTCCGCCTTGAGCCCGTAACCGGAGGCGTGCACCGACTCGACGCGGCCGATGCCGGCGAGCAGCGCCCAGGGCAGCTTGCAGCCCGGGAGTGCAGCGCCCACGGACAGCTCGGCCCGCTTGTACGCGTCCAGGGCGGTGGCGGGTATGCCGCTGGCGCCCCCGGCCGCGGCGGCACCCGCGGGCGGCGGGTCGGCGACGAGGTCGGGCAGGTCCAGGCGGGCGTCGCCGCGTTCGGCGGCCTGCGGGCTGTCCGGGGTGGGCTCGGACTCGCCCGCGTCGGCGGTCGTCGGGCTGGTCACGACCGCGGCGGTGGTCAGGCTGGCCGCGAGTGCGGCCGTGCACAGGACCTTCCGCGAGGTGCTGACAAGGTGACGATGAAGCGGCTTCACGGTGCGGCGATCCCCCCAAGGAGCCGTCAGGCTTACGGCACACGACCGGTCAGGTCGCGAATATCCCTCTGTTTATCAGGTCTTCGGACCCGACTCGCCGTCCCCCCGTCATATATGACACACCATTCGTCTCGGCTTCACCGGACCCTCACGACAGAACGGACGAGGGACTTGAGTCCCCGCCCGATATGGACCGATGACCCCCGGTTTCGACCCCGTCCGCTCCGTACGCTGGTCGTCATGGCGAGCAGCACGAACAAGAAGAAGGACCAGCGGCGGGAGGCCCGCAACCGGCTCCGCATCGAGCGCGAGGCGCAGGCCCGCCGCGCGCGGCTGCGCGGCCGGCTGCTGGTCGGGGGCTCCCTGGTCGCCGTACTCGGCATCGCGGCGGCCGCGGGCGTCTACGCCTCGAACTCCGCAGCCTCCTCGGGGTCCTCCGCTCCGGCCGGTTCCGCCGACCCCGACGCGGCCGGAAAGCCATTCGTCCAGCCCGCCAACACCACCGGCAAGGACGGGGTCGTGATCCCGTACGGCAAGGCCGACGCGCAACACACCCTGACCGTCTGGCTCGACCCCCGCTGCCCGTACTGCGCGGGCGTCGAGATCGGCCTGGGCAGGACCATCAAGGAACAGGCCGACGCGGGCGAGTACAAGGTCGAGTACCGCTTCGCGACCTTCCTCGACAGCGCCCTCGGCGGCGGCAAGGGCTCGAAGCGGGCCGTGAACGCGCTGGGCGCGGCGGCGAACGAGGGCCCGGAGAAGTTCATGGAGTACCTCCAGGTGCTCTACAGGAACCACCCGGAGAAGGAGACGGACGACAAGTACGGCTCCACCGCCACCCTCCTGGAACTCGCCGCCCAGGTCCCGGGCCTGCGCACCCCCGCCTTCGACGGGGCCGTCAAGGACCTCACCTACATGCCGTGGACCGAAAAGGTCGGCAAGGCCTTCCACGACGAGGGCGTCAAGGGCACCCCGGCGGTCTTCGTCGACGGCAAGCAGATCACCGTCAACACGGGCCGGGGCATCGACTCCGTCACCCCGGAGGTGTTCGGGAAGCTGATCGCGGAGAACCGGAAGGGCTAGGGGCGGAGGCGGGCCGCCACCGGGAGGTGGTCGCTCGGGGTCGCCGGGAGGGTCCAGGCCGAGAGCGGGGTCAGGTCGCGGACCAGGACCTGGTCGATGCGGGCCACCGGGAACGCCGCGGGCCAGCTGAAGCCGAAGCCCGCCCCCGCCGCGTCGTGGGCGGAGCGGAACTGCGACATGAGCGGGGCCACCGCGCGGTCGCCGGTGGTGCTGTTGAGGTCGCCCATCAGGAGCGTGCGCCCGGCCGGGCCGCCCCGGACGGCCTCCGCGAGCCGCCCCGCGGCCGCGTTGCGGCGGGCCGTGTCGAACCCCGAGCCTGGGCGTACCCGTACGGACGGGAGGTGCGCGACGTACACCGTGAGCGGCCCCTGCGGGGTCTGCGCCGTGGTGCGCAGCGCCCGGGTCCACTCCATGATCGGCACGGCCCGGGTGTCGGTGAGGGGGTACGTGGACCACAGCCCGACCGTGCCGCGCACCTCGTGGTACGGATACGCGCCCGCGAGCGCCTCCGCGTACCGGCCGGCCGCGGGCTCGACCAGCTCCTCCAGCGCGATGAGCTGCGCCCCGGTGGCGGCGAGGGCGCGGGCGGTCCCGGCGGGGTCGGGGTTCTCGTCGTCGACGTTGTGCGTGACGACGGTCAGCGCGCCGGCGCCCCCGGCGGCGGCCCGGTCCCTGAGCGTGCCCGCGTAGAAGAGGCCCCAGACGAGCGCCGGCACCAGTACGGCCACCAGCCCGGGCCGGGACCTGCGCAGCAGCGCGAGCCCGCCGAGCACCAGCACGGCGGCCCCGCTCCAGGGCAGGAAGGTCTGCACGAGGCTGCCCGGGTTCCCGACCCGGTTCGGGATCCGGCCGGCGAGCAGCATCAGCAGCGCGGTGAGGAGCGCGAGCCCGGCGAGGACCCGCCCCGCGCGCCGCCGCGCGCGCCGCCCCCGGGGCGTCAGCCCGTCGCGTCGCCCTGTCATCCGTCCGCACCCCCACCCGTCCCCTCGCCCTCGGTCGGTGGACGCCGCGCAGGTCCGCCCGGTTGCGGCCGGGGCCCGGGCTCGGAGCCGTTATCGGGATGCGCCCGGCCCAGGGCGGACATTAGGGTCGATGCCCGTGGAACCACTCAGCGAGAACCAGATCCGTTCGTCCTTCGTGAACTGCACCAAGGGTGAGGCCTCACGCCTGCGCCTCCCGCTCGACTTCGCCGAGCTGCCCTGGGAGGACCTGGACTTCCTCGGCTGGGTGGATCCGGGCGCGCCCCTCAAGGCGCACCTCGTACTCCCCCGCCCGGACGGCCCGCTCGGCATCTCGCTGCGCGTGCCCTCGGTGGGCCGTACCAGCGCCGTGAAGTCCAGCCTCTGCCAGCTGTGCCTGACGGCCCACGCCTCCTCCGGCGTCACGCTGCTCGCCGCGCCCCTCGCCGGGGCCCGCGGACGCGAGGGGAACACGGTCGGGGTGTACGTGTGCGCGGACCTCGCGTGCCCCCTCTACGTACGGGGCAAGCGGCAGCCGAAGCTGCGGACGACCCGGTACGAGGAGTCCCTGACGCTCGACGAGCGGCTGGAGCGGATGACCCTCAACCTGGACGCCTTCGCGGCCCGCATCACCGCCGGGTGACTCAGAAGACCGCGACGCCGATCGCGACCAGGATGCCGCTCACCACGGACAGCACGATGACGGCGACCATCCCGCCGAGCGCGGCGAAGAAGTAGCCCTCCCCGTCGCCGGGCGCGGCGCCGCGCGCGCACGACACCAGCCAGCCCGCCACCGCGAGGAACGGCACGAGCAGCATCCCGGTGGTGGTGCCCGTGTCGAACACGGCCGTCCCGGACAGTTCGTAGGCACGCCCGCGCGCCGTCCGGACCTCCACCCGGGCACCGTGCCGGTGCTTCCCGGCGGCCGATTCGATCACCATCTCGCGGGCCGGCTCACCGGCCCGCGCCGGGACGTACCAGCCGGTGCAGTCGGTGCCGGTCGAGTAGCCGTCCGCGTCGGTGGCCTCGTGGCACTCGGCGACCGTGACGACCCCGTCGACGGACCCGAAGCCGAGGATGGCGCCCAGCTGCGGCCCGGGCAGCAGCCACACCAGCCATCCGGCGACCCCGAGGGAGACCACGGCTCCCACCGCAGCCGCCGCCCGCCCCAACTTCCTTACGGCAGCGCGCACGACGCCCCCTCTCCCCTCCTGCCCGGATACCCAGGGCGGAGCCCTGGTAACGCTGCGGAGGGACGGGCTCACCGGCCCGGCAGCCGGTCCGGCCTTCGGCCCCGGACCGCCCATGCACGGGCGGTCAGCGCGATCGCCCCGTCCTCCCGCGCCGGCACGGCCGCGCGGAGCGTCTCGCGCAGCCGCTCCCGTACGACCGGGTCGAGGCCGGAGACGAACCCCGGGGCGGGCCCCTGCCCCGCCAGGAACGGCTCCCAGAGATCGTCGAAGTCACCGAATACGGTGTCCACATCGATCGGGGTGACGGCCACGTCGACCAGTCCCGCCTCCGCCCACAGCGCGCGCAGCGGCTCCGGCCGGCACACGGGGAACCGGCGGGTCTCGTCCTGTTCCACCGCAGACGGATCCACCGCCACCGCAGCCCGCCAGAAACGGCTCAGGAACTCCATGCCGTCGGCGTAGTCCCACACGTACGCGGCGACCAGCCCGCCCGGCCGCACCACCCGGACCGCTTCCGCGAGCGCGGCACCCGGCGCGGGAAGGAAGTTGAGCACGAGCCCGCTGCCCACGACGTCACACCCCTCGTCCGGTACCGGCAGCGAAGCCGCATCGCCGACGACGAAGCGCGCCACCGCGGGGGCGCCCACCCGGGCCGAGGCCACGAAGCCCGAGGACGGGTCCACGCCCAGCACCGCGCGGGGCCTGCACCGTGCGGCGACGGCCCCGGTCAACGCCCCCGTACCGCAGCCCACGTCCAGCCACCGCAGCCCGTCCGCGCAGCCGAGCCACGCCACGAACCGCTCGGCGACCAGCCGGCTCCAGCGCCCCATGTACCGCTCGTAGGAGTCCCCGACCACCCACACCCCGAACCGCTGCTCATCCACGGCACCCACGATGCCGGGCGAGGGCCGGCACCGGCCGCGAACACGCTCGCCCGGTGCCGCACGTCGCCCGCACGCGTCACTCGCCTCACACGATGCCGAGGAACCCCGGATCGACCCCGTCGAGCTGCAGGCACGACTCCCGGCCCAGGCCCACCAGCTCCGCCATCGGCACGGGGCGGCGGCTGGCCCCCTGCAGGTCCCGGCGGCCCTCGGCCGACCACAGCGGCGGGTAGAACGACAGTCCTTCCGCACCGCGCAGCCCGGCGACCTCGTCGCGCCACCCGGGCCACCGCACTCCGTCGTAGAACCCCTCGAGGTCCCCGCCGAGCACCCAGGACAGCCACGCCGAATACCCGGCGCCGAGCGCCTCCCAGCGCAGTGCCTCGGGGGCGAAGTAGACCACCTCACCGGGCCCGCCGGGCCGCCCGGCCGCGGCGGGGTCGACGCCGTTGAGCGCGAAGACCCCGCCCAACACGTCCTGGGCCACGACCAGCCCCGCATCGGGCGCCCACGCAGGATCGAACGCCGCGGGCATGCCGTTCACCTCGGCGAGACCCGGCAGCCCGTCCGAGTCGGCGGCCCCCGGACTCCCGAACACCCGCAGCCAGCCCCCGTCCACGAGCAGCCCGCCGCAGTTGAGCACGACCCCGCCGAGGTAGGACCGCGCGGTCACCTGCAACTGCAGCAAGGCGGCCTGCCCGCGACCGGCGTCACCGCCCACCACCTCGACCGGCACCTTCGAACCGGCGACCTCCTCCAGGAGGACGGGCCAGGCGGGATCTTCGACGTTGATCAGCTCATGGAGTGCACGCATCCCCGCATCGTCGCAGGAGCCCCCGAGCGGCCGACGAGGGGGGGCTTCGGCAGTGGCGGGGTCCGAACTGACCGGAATCAGAGAGGGCTTGGGGCTTTCCCGTCAGTCCCATAGTCCTTCCGCGTCGGGACGGCCTGTCAAGGGCGCTCCGTAAGGTGTTGGGTGGTCCGGGAGGGCTGGGTGTGGCTGAAGGGTGCTTGCCTTTTGTGGCTGAGAGGGAGTGGC
>NZ_JBITTH010000042.1:0-61479 GCF_044541755.1 Streptomyces sp. NPDC085524 | reverse complement strand
CTTCGGCCAGGGCGAGGTCGCCCCCGTCACCCGCGAAGTCATCCGCGAGGCCGAACCCGACCGCTCCCGCCGCCCCCACGTGCACGCCGGCTGACGGGCGGCGTGAGCAACCCGACAAGAATCCCGCAGTCGTACTGCTTGGCGAGATTGTCGACGGCCTCCAGGACCACGGTGCGGGAAGCAGCGACGAGGGCTGCGTCGTCCCACTTCTCCGCCACGACGACGCCGGGGGCGACCTTCAGCGTGACGGTGACGTACTCGGCGTCCGTCTTCATCCCCTTCGGGCACCCGGCGGGGAGCTGGACCTCGCTCTGCCGGGGGCCCACCCATCCCTCACATCCGCGGCAGGCGAGGCCGCCCAAGGCATCGCCCCGACCGAGTACCGGGTCACCGACCCGGCCCTGCCCCTGAACCGGAAGTAGCAGCACACCTCGACGCCCGGCCCGCGCTGACCGGTCCCGACGGGGGACCACCGCGCCGGGCCGGGTCCGTCGGCCGATCCATGCAAAGCGGCCGGCCACACTGACGGCCCTGCACCCTTCGAGAGAAGGATGCAGGGCCACCGGCCGTTGGGGGAGTGCGTCCCTGGTGGGGGCTACTTGGGCATCAGGACGGTGTCGACGATGTAGACGTTGGCGTTTGCGGTCTTGACGTTGCCGCAGACCACGTTGGAGGTGTCGTTGACCTTGTATGCCTCGCCGGAGCCCTTGGTGGTGACCATGCCCTTCTCCAGGGTTTCGAAGCTGCCGTTGTCCAGCTGCTTGGGGGTGAGCTTCTGGCCGACGACGTGGTAGGTGAGGATCTTGGTGAGGGTGGCCTTGTCGGCGAGGACCTTGTCGAGGTCGGCCTTCGGGATCTTCGCGAAGGCATCGTTGGTCGGCGCGAAGACGGTGATGTCCTTGGCGTTGTTGAGGGTGTCGACGAGGCCGGCCTTCTTGACCGCGGCGACCAGGGTGGAGAGGGCCGGGTTGTTGGAGGCGGCGGTGGCGACCGGGTCCTTGGCCATGCCGTCGAAGGAACCGGCGCCTTCCTCGGGCACGCCGGCACAGGCCGGGCCGAAGGGCTGGGCGCCGGTCATCGAGTCGCCCGCGGGGGTGCTCTCGCCGGTCTTGGCCTCGTTGCCGGCCGCCGCGGTGGGGGCGGCCCCGGTGTCGCTGCCGGAGTCGGAGCACGCGGCCAGGGAGAAGGGCAGCAGGGTGGCTGCGGCGACGGCGATCGCGGTACGGCGGATCTTAAGGCTGTTCATGATCTTTTACTCCGTGAAGTTCGGATGTGCAGGGGTGTGAACTGGCTGGTTGTGCTGCCGGATCCGGCCTGCGGGCCGGTCCGGTGGTCTAGGGGACGGTGACGAAGACGCTGTGCCATCCGCTCGCCCCGTCGGGGATGGTGCGGGCGCGCCCTTCGGTCTGCACCGCTCCGGTGCCGTCGGTGGCGCGGACGGTGATCGTGTGCCCGCCGGGTGTGGGGTTCCAGCGGTAGGACCACTGGCGCCAGGTGTCGACGGTGGCCTGGAGGGCGAGGTCGGTGTCCTGCCACGGGCCGTCGTCGATGCGGACTTCGACGCGGGTGATACCGCGGTGCTGGGCCCAGGCCACGCCCGCGACGGTGACGGTGCCGGCGGCGGGGCGGGCGAAGGGCTTGGGGGTGTCGATGCGGGCCTGCGTCTTGATCGGCGCTCTCCGGGCCCACTTCCGCTTCACCCAGTAGGGGTCGTAGGCGTCGAAGGTGGTGAGCTCGATGTCGGTGATCCACTTGCAGGCCGACACGTAGCCGTACAGGCCGGGGACGAGCATCCGGACGGGGAAGCCGTGGTCGAACGGCAGCGGTTCGCCGTTCATGCCGACCGCGAGCATCGCGTCCCGGCCGTCCATGACGTCCTCGACCGGCGAGCCGAGCGTCATCCCGTCCACTGAGCGGGCCACCAACTGGTCCGCCTTCCCTCCCTGGGACGGTGGCCGGACTCCCGCCTCCCGAAGGAGGTCGATGAGGCGGACGCCGAGCCAGCGGGCAGTCCCGACGTAGGGGCCGCCGACCTCGTTGGAGACACAGGTCAGCGTGATGTCGCGTTCGACGAGGGGGCGGGCCAGGAGCTGGTCGAGGGTGTAGCTGCGCGGGCGGGTGACGCCTTTGCCGTGGATCCTCAGCCGCCAGGTGCCTGCGTCGACCCTGGGAACGGTCAGGGCGGTGTCGACACGGTAGAAGTCGGAGTTGGGGGTGGTGAAGGGGCTGATACCGGCAGCCTTCAGCTGGACGCCGGCCGGGACCGCAGGAGCCGGGGAGGCAGGAGCAGGCAGAACCAGGCCCTCGCGGGAGGCGACAGCGCCTTGGCCCTGGCGGCCGGTGAGGAACCGGCCCAGGGTCCCGGCCGAGGCCGCTGCGACAGCAGTCACACCGGCCGCGGTGAGGAACCCGCGCCTGCCCCATGCCCCGGTGCCCTCGCCGTCGGCGCCGGCCTGGGCCGTAACGGGTACGGCTTTGGACGCGAGGACGTACAGGGTGAGTGCCCCTGCGAGGGCTCCGGCGATCGAGGGCAGTGCGTCGCCGACGCCGGTGGAGTCCGGGCGGCCGAGGGCCGCTGCGGTGCCGACGATCCCGAACAGCAGCACGCCCGCGGCGCCGGCCCGCCGGTGCGACAGGGCCAGGATGCCCAGGCCGACGGCGATGAGGGCGAGAACCGCGAGGATGCCGAGCTGCAGGACGGTCTTGTCGTTCTCCCCGAACGTGCGGATCGCGAAGTCCTTCACCGCGGCGGGCGTCCGGTCGATCACCGCGCCCCCGACGACCGTCACGGGCCCGGCTGCCGGCCGCACCGGTCCGGCCACCAGCTCGGCCACGGCCAGAGCCGTGAACGCGGCCAGAACTCCGGCCAGCGCGCCCTGTGCGGCGCGGGAGAGGGTGCTGCGGAAGCTGCTCACACCCGGCATTCGGCCGCACCCACCCGGCGGATTGGTCCCGCACCCGAAAGAGTGAACTGTCCGGCTGTATTGCCATCACAACGCAGGCGTGGAGGAGGTGGGGCGGCCCTGGTCACCGGCGTGCGGGGGAGGGCCGGGGTCGGGCGAGGGCGGTGCCTGATGGTCGGCGCGTCCGTGCTGGGCGCCTCCGCCACGGCGAACGCGGCGCCGGCACCGTCTGCGGCGCCCTCGGCGGTCACCGGCGACCGGGACCACCACGGGACGTGGCACGACGGATGGTGGGCCAAGGGCTACTGGAAGCAGGCACGGTCGCCCGGCCGCCACGTCGGCCACTGGGTTCCCGCCGACTGGAACTGCCACGACAAGCGGTAGCCCCTTGCAGGGCGGTCGTGGGGTTCCGGCGCCACCGGAACCCCACCCGCAGCCGACCCGCCCGGTGCGGGTTGCGTGCGCAGTGCGTCCTCAGGGCCGCGTTGCGCCCCTACCGGGTCGGGTCACCGGCCGGCGCCTCCCCGTCGTGACGGCGCCGGACCGGAGCTGCGCCCCCGGTGCGGGGTCAGGCGTTGACGCAGGTGTTGCCGAAGGACGGGTTCAGCAGCCCGATGACGCTGAGGGTGTTGCCGCAGACGTTGACCGGGATGTGGACGGGCACCTGGATGAGGTTGCCCGAGCCCACACCCGGTGAGTACGCGGCAACGCCCTGCGCACCTGCGTCGGCGGACGCCACCGACGCGCCGGCCAGCACGACCGCACCGGCCGCCAGGGCCACGGCCAGACCTCGTCGCACACGAATCATGTCTTCGTACCTCCCGTGAGGGTGTACGGCCGTGCGGAGGTTCCGCGCGGCCGGTGAGGGAGCCTCCTGAATGCCTTCGAGGTCCCTCACACCCGCTCTTCGCCGCGGGTTCCCCAGCGGCTTGCCCGAAGGAGCCTGCTTCCCTCCAACGGGTTAGCCACGAATGGTGCGGCTGACGAAGAGGCCTCCCATCCGCAGACCCGCCCGCTACGAAGAACAGGCGACACACGTACAGGTTTCCAAGGCCGGACCGTCCCCCGGGGGCGGTCCGGCGCCGCACCAGCGACGACACAAGGACCGGCATGCAATGGACGCCCCGCCCCCCGACGGCCGCCCCAGGCCGCCTCTTCGCCTCCACTCCACAGCCGGAGCCCCCCAGGTGAACCAGTCGATCCCCTTCAATGCCGGCCGCCCCTCAGACCCCGGCCGCCACGACCTCGCCGACGTCATGCAGAAGGTCGCCCACGGCGACAAAGAGGCCTTCTCCGCCCTCTACGACGCCCTCGCACCCATGGTCTTCGGAATCGTGGTCAAGGTCGTACGCGACCGGGCCCAGTCCGAGGAGGTCGCCCAAGAGGTCATGATCGACCTGTGGCGGCAGGCCGCCCGCTACCGCCCCGACGCCGGATCCGTCAGCACGTGGGCGGCGACGATCGCCCACCGGCGGGCCGTGGACCGGGTCCGCTCCGCCCAGGCCGCCATCGACCGTGAGCACGCCCAGGCCGCCCGCGAGCACACCACCGCCTTCGACGAGGTCGCCGAACAGGTCGAGACCCGCCTCGAGTCCGAGCAGGTACGCCGCTGCCTGCGCGGGCTGACCGAACTCCAGCGCCAGGCGGTGACCCTGGCCTACTACCGGGGGCTCACCTACCGTGAGGTCGCCGAAGCCCTGCGCACTCCTCTTCCCACCATCAAGACACGCATGCGCGACGGGCTCATCCGGCTCCGCGACTGCATGGGGGTGACCACATGAACCACCACGCCAACGACGCCCACACCCTCGCTGCCGCCTACGCCCTCGGCGCCCTCGATGATGGCGAGCGCCAAGCCTTCGCCGACCACCTTCAAGCCTGCGAGGCCTGCCGGCAGGAAGCCGCCGAGTTCGAGGCGACCGCCGCCCGCCTGGCCGCAGCCGTTTCCCAGCCACCGCCGCCCGCGGCCAAGGCGCAGGTCATGGCCGCCATCGACGAGGTGCGTCAACTGCCGCCGCGCGTTCCCGGCCCAGCCCCCGCCGCGCCTGCGCCCGGCGGCATCCTGCGTCGGCGGGCCGTGCCCTTGGCGCTGGCCGCCAGTGTGGCCGCCGCCGCGCTCGGCGGCGTCGCCGTGTGGCAGGCGCAGAACGGCCAGGACCTCAAGCAGCAGGCCCGCCAGGCCCAGCGGCAGCTCGACACGGTCAGCGCCGTCCTGGCCGCCCCGGACGCGCGCACCGTCCACGGACGGGCCGCCAACGGCGCGTTGACCACCGTCGTCGCCTCCGACCGGCAGAACAAGGCCGTCTTCACCGCCGCCGACCTTCCCGCCCCCGGAGCGGGCAAGACCTACCAGCTGTGGCTCGCCCACGGCGGCACCATGCGCCCCGCCGGCTTCATCGACCACGACGGCACGGTCGTCCTCACCGGCAACCCCGCCGACGCCGGCGCCGTGGGCCTCACCCTCGAACCCGCGGGAGGCTCCCCCCAGCCCACCACCGACCCCCTGCTCCTGATGACCCTTCCCGCCTGATCGGGGCACCCACCGCAACCACCGGCGGGGCTGCCCGCACCGACAGCTCGACGCGCTCACCCCCTGGACACGTCCCGACTCCCGAGGCGTGGCGCCACGCCGCTTCAGATCTCCTCCAATCCGGCCGCCGGTCCGCTGCGAAGTACAGGTGAAACGCAGCAGCCTGGCGGCGTGTCGAGTGGCGGGAGCGGTTGTGGTGCAAGACCGGACAGTGGCGGTCATCGGCGCGGGGGTGGCGGGCCTGACCGCTGCCTACATCCTGTCGTCCTCGTACGAGGTCACCCTGTACGAGGCGGACGGCCGGCTCGGCGGGCACGCCCACACGCGTGAACTGCCCGGCCCGGGCGGACGCGGGGTGGCTGTGGACTCGGGGTTCATCGTCCACAACGAGCGCACCTACCCCAATCTGCTGCGGCTGCTCCGGGAGCTGGGGATCGGCACGCAGGACGCCGAGATGAGCATGTCGGTGCGGTGCGACGGCTGCGGTCTGGAATACGCCGGGGCCCGCGGCCCGGCGGGGCTGTTCGCCTCCAGGGCCGGACTGCGGGGCCGCCACCTGCGGCTGCTGGCCGAGGTGCCGGTCTTCCACCGGGGTGCACGCCGCCTCCTGGCCCACGGAGCCCCCGCGCGTACGACGTTCGGGGACTTCCTGCGCGAAGGAGGGTTCTCCCGCTACTTCGTCAGCCACTTCGCCCTTCCGCTGGTCGCGGCGGTGTGGTCGTGCCCGGCGCGCACGGCGCTCTCCTACCCGGCCGCCTACCTCTTCGCCTTCCTCGACCACCACGGCCTGCTGTCCGTCACAGGCTCCCCACAGTGGAAGACCGTCACCGGCGGCTCGGCCGCGTACGTCGCAGCAGCCGCCAAACACGTGCAGCGCGTCCACACCTCCAACCCCGTCGATGCGGTCCGGCGCAGCGGCCGGGGCGTACGGATCACCACCCGGGAGGGCGGCACCGACACGTACGACGCCGTGGTCATCGCCACGCACCCCGACCAGGCGCTGCGCCTGCTCGCCGACCCCACCGCCGACGAGAAGCGGCTCCTGGGCGCGTTCACGTACTCGCGCAACCCCACCGTGCTGCACACCGATACCCGGATCCTGCCGCGCTCGCCACGCGCCCGCGCCTCCTGGAACTACCGCATGACCAGCTGCGCCCCCTCCGCGGACCCCGTCCGCGTCAGCTATGACATGCGGCGCCTGCAGCACCTGCCCGAGGGCGCCGACTACGTCGTCACTCTGGGCGGGGAGGACGGCATCGCCGCAGACCGGGTGCTGGAGCGGATGGTCTACGAACACCCGGTGTACACCCCCGCCTCCGTCGCCGCGCAGAAGCAGCTGCCCCGCCTGAACGACGGGGTGACCGCCTACGCCGGGGCCTGGCACGGCTGGGGCTTCCACGAGGACGGCTGCCGCTCCGGAGCCGCGGCCGCCCGGTCCCTGGGAGCGCGCTGGTGACCAGAACCGAAGGGCCTGCCGCCCGCACCGTGCCCGCACCACCCGCCGCCGCGCTCTACGAGTGCGTGATCACGCATGCCCGCACCACACCGCTGCGCCACTCCTTCCGGCACCGCACCTACCTGTGGTGCGTGGACCTCGACCGGCTGCCCGTCCTGCCCCTCCCGGTACGCCCGCTCGCCCGGTTCGACGCCCGCGACCACTTCACCGGGGACGCCGGATCCATCCGAGCCGGACTCGACGCCTACCTCGCCACCTGCGGCATCGACCTGGCCGGCGGGCGCGTGACCATGCTGGCGCACGCCCGCGTCTTCGGGTTCGTCTTCAACCCGCTCAGCGTGTACTGGTGCCACAACCCTTCCGGCGCGCTGGTGTGCGTGGTCGCCGAGGTCCACAACACCTACGGGCAGCGCCACTGCTACCTGCTGTGCACCGACGGGGCCGGCGAGGCGGAGGTGGACAAGGACTTCTACGTCTCGCCGTTCTTCGCGGTCGAAGGCCGCTACCGGATGCGGCTGCCGCTGCCGGGGGAGCGGCTGGCGCTGACCGTTCACCTGGAGAACGAGAACGGCCGCGCCTTCACCGCAGTCGTGCGGGGCCGTCGCCGCCCCGCAACCCTGCCGGCGCTGCTCTCCGCCGCCGCCCGCAGGCCGTGGTCGACCCTCGCCGTCTGGGCCGGCATCCGCAGTCAGGGCATCCGCCTGCTCCTGCGCGGCCTGCCCGTACACCCCCGTCCCCAGCCCGACCTGCAGGAAGGCCCGCTGTCATGACCCAGCCCGCCACCACGTCCCACGGCCGCGTCCGGACGTCCGGCCGCGCCGCCGGGATTCCCCCGCAGACCCGGACGCAGAGGCGCACACAGCCGGCCCGTGGCGCCGGTCCCGGCGTGCCAGGCGTGCCCGCCGTGCCCGGCCTCCGCCGTACCGATGTCGATGCAGGCCGCTGGCCGGACGTGGCACGACTCCCGTCCGCCGGGCCCGCCCGGACCGCCGTCGCCGGACACCTGGTGGACCGGGCCCTGGAGCGGCTCGGCCTGACCGCATCCCCCACCGGCGCCCCCGCAGGTGCCCCAGGCCCGATGCTGACCGTCCACGATCCCGAAGCCTTCCACCGGCGCATCGGCCGCCACGGCCTGATCGGCTTCGGCGAGTCGTACATGGCCGGCGAATGGGACAGCGACGACCTGGCCGGCGTACTGACGGTTCTGGCCGAGCACGTCGACGACCTGGTGCCCGCCCCGCTGCGCCGGCTCCGCAGCCTGTGGGTGTCCCGCCGCCCGGCCAGTGACGGCAACACCCGCGCCGGCGCCCGCGACAACATCCAGCGCCACTACGACCTGTCCAACGACCTGTTCTCCGCGTTCCTCGACCCCACCCTGACCTACTCCTCCGCGGTCTTCGACGCCTTCCCCGCCCGGTTCGAATCCCTGGCGTCCGCTCAGCACCGCAAGATCGACCGGCTCCTGGACCTCGCCCGCGTCGGTGAGGGCACACGCCTGCTGGAGATCGGCACCGGCTGGGGCGAGCTCGCCCTGCGGGCCGCCGCACGCGGTGCCCGGGTCACCACCCTGACCCTCTCCGCCGAGCAGGCCGCCCTCGCCCGCGAACGCATCGCCGCCGCCGGACTTACCGAGCGGGTGGACGTCCAGCTGCGCGACTACCGCGACGCAGAAGGCCGCCACGACGCCGTGATCAGCGTCGAGATGATCGAAGCGGTCGGCGCCGAGTACTGGCCCGCCTACTTCACGGCCCTGCGCCGCGCGCTCGCGCCCGGCGGCAGGATCGCCCTGCAAGCCATCACCATGGGCCACCAGCAGATGCTCCACACCGCCGCCACCCACACCTTCATCAGCAAGTACGTCTTCCCCGGCGGCCTGATCCCGTCCCGCAGGGCCATCGCCGAGCACTCCGCCGCCGCCGGCCTGTGCACACGCGCCGACCACGGCTGCGGCGCGCACTACGCCGAGACCCTCCGCCTGTGGCGGGAACGGTTCACCGCCCACCGGGAAGCCGTCACCGGCCTCGGCTTCGACCCGGTCTTCCAGCGCATGTGGGAGTTCTACCTCGCCTACTCCGAAGCCGGCTTCCGCTCCCGCTACCTCGACGTACGCCAGCTCCTCCTCACCGAAGGGACCCACCGATGAAGGCCGCCGCCGACCGACTCGCACGGCTCCTCGGCCACTTCCTGCCCGGCCCGCTGCCCGTGCGCATCCGGGCCTGGGACGGCAGCCGTACGGGCCCCGCGGACGCGCCCGAGGTGCACCTCCGCTCGCCCGGCGCCCTGCGCCGCCTGCTGTGGCAGCCTGGCGAACTCGGGCTCGCCGAGGCGTACGTCACCGGGGACCTCGATGTCGAGGGCGACCTGGCCGACGCGCTGTCGCGAGCCGGCCGGGCCGTCCGCGACCGGCCCGCCGTACGCCCGGGACCGGCGGGCATGGCCGCGGCCGCCACCCTCGCGGTACGCCTGGGTGTCGCCGGCCCACCCCCCAAGCGCCCCGACGGGCGGGCACGCCTGACCGGCAGCCTGCACAGCGCCTCACGGGACCGAGCCGCGATCAGCCACCACTACGACCTCTCCAACGACTTCTACGCCCTCCTCCTCGACGAATCGATGGCCTACTCCTGCGCCTACTGGACCCGGCCCGACGACCCCGCGTACACACTGGCCGACGCCCAGCGCGACAAACTCGACCTGATCTGCCGCAAACTCGCCCTGCGCCCCGGGGACCGGCTGCTCGACGTCGGCTGTGGCTGGGGATCCCTCACCCTGCACGCGGCAAGGGAGCACAAGGCCCGCGTCACCGCGGTCACCCTCTCCCGCGCCCAGCACGACGCCGTCACCGAGCGCGCCGTACGCGAGGGGGTGGCCGATCTCGTGGACGTCCAGTTGCGGCACTGGCGGGACATCGACGGCGGCGGCTACGACGCGGCCGCCGCGATCGAGATGGGCGAACACGTCGGCGACGCCGAATACCCGGCATTCGCCACGAAGCTTCACAACGCCCTGCGCCCCGAGGGCCGGCTGCTGATCCAGCAGATGTCCCGCGGCGCACACGCACCCGGCGGAGGCGCCTTCATCGAGACATACATCGCCCCCGACATGCACATGCGCCCCGTCGGCCGCACCGTCGACCACCTGGAGACCGCAGGCCTGGAGACGCGCTCCGTCGAAGCGCTCCGCGAGCACTACACGACCACCATCGACGCCTGGCGCGCCACCCTCGAACAGCGCTGGAACGACTTCGAGGCCCTCGTCGGAACGACAACTGCGCGGGTCTGGCGCCTGTACCTCGCCGGCGCCTCACTCGCCTTCGCCGAACGCCGCATGGGCGTCGACCAGATCCTCTCCGTGCGGCCCAGCCGTGAGGGGGCCTCGGCCATGGCGTCCACCCCCGCAGACTGGTACGGCCCGGCGAGCACGCCGTGAACGGAACCGACTGGGGCGCCCTCGCCGTGAACCTCGCCGTCACCGCGGCCACGGCGGGGGCGGTACTGATCGCCACCTTCGCCGTCGCCGTACGCTGCGGCCTGCACCGGATCGTCGACATCGCGTGGGGCATCGCCTTCAGTGCCGTCGCCGCCGTCACCTGGCTGCTCTCCGCCGGACACGGCGACGACGGCCGGCGCCTGCTCGTGGCGGCGGCAACCGTCGTCTGGGGGCTGCGCCTGTCCGTACACATCGCGCGGCGCTCCCGCGGCCACGGCGAGGACCCGCGCTACACAGCCCTCCTCGACAAGGCACCCGGCAACCGGACCCGGTACGCGCTGCGCACCGTCTACCTCGGCCAGGCCGCCCTCGTCTGGCTGATCTCCCTGCCCGTCCAGGCCGCTTCGTACAGCTCCGAACCCTTGGGCGCCCTCGCCTTCTGCGGGATCGCGGTGTGGGCGCTCGGGCTCGGTTTCGAGGCCGTCGGCGACCACCAACTCGCCCGCTTCAAGGAGGATCCGGCCAACCGGGGACGGATCATGGACCGGGGCCTGTGGTCCTGGACCCGCCACCCCAACTACTTCGGGGACAGCCTCGTCTGGTGGGGCCTCTACCTGCTCGCCTGCACCGCCTGGCAGCCCGCCCTCGCCGTCCTGGTCTCCCCGGTCCTGATGACCCTGCTGCTCACCGTCGGCAGCGGCAAGCGCCTCCTGGAGAAGCACATGGCAGACCGCCCCGGCTACGCTGAGTACGCCGCCCGCACCAGCGGCTTCCTGCCGCTGCCACCCCGTCAGCGCGGCGCCGCGCAGCGGAGGTGGTGAATGAACGGGACACCGGACGATGGCGCAGGGGTGGTGGGGCGTGCCCTCGTACCCGTCCCAGGCGGCCAGCCGCCACACGGAGCGAAGGCCGCCGTCCTGCTGCTGCACGGAGGCCGTGCGGACGACCTGGAACCGCCTACGCGCCTGAACCTTCCCGCCCGGCGCATGCGGCCCTTCGCGGCCGCGCTCGTGCGGTCGACCGCCGCCGACGGCGTGCTGGTCGCCCACGTCCGCTACCGCCACCGGGGCTGGAACGGCCACCACGCCCATCCCGTCACCGACGCACACCGTGCCCTGGACGAACT
The DNA here is from genome assembly GCF_044541755.1 of Streptomyces sp. NPDC085524. Lineage (NCBI taxonomy): Bacteria > Bacillati > Actinomycetota > Actinomycetes > Kitasatosporales > Streptomycetaceae > Streptomyces > Streptomyces sp. NPDC085524. Next base: position 50,038 of record NZ_JBITTH010000042.1, on the reverse strand, counting down.
GCGCGCACTCACCGGCCCCGTGCCCGTCGTACTGGTGGGCCACTCCCTCGGCGGCCGGGCCGCGCTCCGCGCCGCAGCGGACCCCCAGGTCACCGGAGTGGTAGCCCTCGCCCCCTGGTGCCCACCCGACGAACCCACGGCGCACCTGCACGGCCGTAGGGTCGTCGCGCTCCACGACGAAACCGACCGGGTCACCCGGGCGGGGGACACCTGGGCCTTCCTCACCCGCGCCCAGCGCGCGGGCGCCTCGGTCTCCGGCCTCGCCATGCCCAAGGGCGGCCACACCATGATCCGCGATGCCTTTCGGTGGCACCGCTTCACCACGGAGGCCGCCGCGGCACTGCTCGGGCTGCAACCCGGCTCTGCCGCGCCGGCCCAAGGCGTTCACCGGGACGTCCGCCCGCGCCCGCCCGCAGGCTGAGCCACCGACCGGAGGACGGGCGGCTCGCCGAAGCGGCGTGGTCCTCATGCGTGATGCGGTCGACGGCTGCGCGGAATTCCTCGACGAGCCTGCGGGCGGACGCCGGGTCGACTTCGCTGCCGCCGCGGCGCGCGGCGGTGATGCGCCGTCACGCAATCGGCGCGGAGTTCCCTGACGGTGGCCAGGGCGACCGCTTCCGGCGAGAGCCTGTACCGCCTGGTGGTCCAGGCGAAGGCGGCCGCCGGCGGGACGGCGCTCACCGTGGCAGCTCCGCTCGTGCTCATGGCCGTGGCAGGGGTCCTGGTGCGCCTGTCGGCACTGGAACTGGCACGCCCGAACGGTTTGCTGCCCGTCCTCACGACCGGTGAAGTCGATCGCCTCCTGAGCGCGGCACACCGGATTCACCGGTTGGGCGACGGCGTCATGGTCGACAGCCGCACCACGGACGTGACGATCGACATGGCCCGCACCAAGGACGGCTCCCTGGTCGTCTTCCCCGCACTGCCCGCTTAGGCACGGGCACGCCGACTACTCGGTTCGTCCGGCCTCCTTCTCCGGCTCGCCCCCACGGCCCGGGAGCCTCGGGCGGCGGTCGCCGGCGGTGGCCTTGGCCACCATGTCGGCCAGCAGCCCGCAGGCTCGGGCGATCTCGTCCTGGGTCTGGTTGCGCTGGCTGACGGCAGCCGCGACCAGCAGCGCGGTCAGGGAGGACGAACCGTTGAACGCCTGGAGGGTGATCATGTTGGTGAGCAGGTCATGACCGGCGAACGGGCCTGAGCCGCGGGCAGCGGCGACGATGGCGAAGGTCGACACGGACAGGGCGCAGAGCGCCGCCCCGGCCAGCTGGAAGCGGAAGGCCGCCCAGATCAGCAGCGGGAAGCCGAGGAAGAGGAGAGGCGCGTTGCTGATCTCGAGGAAGCCCACGAAGACGGTGGCGGCCGCGAGGAGCAGCCCCTCCGCCCAACGGGACGGCGGCGCGCCCTTCGGCCAGCGTGCGAAGCGGAGCACGAGCAGGACGGGCGTCACCACCAGTACGCCCATCGCGTCGCCGGTCCACCAGACCGACCACGTCGGCCAGAATTCCCCGGCGCTCAGCTCACCGGAGACGGCCAGGGTCCCGCTGCCCACCGTCGCGCTGACCAGCATCCCGGTGAGCGCACCGAGGAAGATCAGCCCCAGCGCGTCCTGCAAGCGGTCCAGTTCCGGGCGGAACCGCGTACGCCGGAGCAGCGCGTACGAGCAGACGGGCGCGAGGGTGTTCCCCGCCGTGATCGCGAGGACGGCCAGGAGCGACGGGCCGAGCGGGACGTTGACCAGGAACGCGCCCAGCGCGATCCCGGGCCAGACCCGCAGACCGAGCAGGAGCAGGCTCGCCACGGCGATGCCGGTCGGCGGCCACAGCGGGGTGACCTGGCCTCCCACGAGCTGCTGGACCAGGCCCAGCGTGGCCGAGCCGTAGTACAGCGCGGCAACGACGCAGATCTGCAGGACGGCCGGGCCGGCCTGCCGGAGACGTCCGGGCCGCGCGACACCCATCAGGCGATACCTCCACATCGATATCGCCCCGAACTCCATCATCCCTCGGATCCCTCGGATCCTCCATGCCGCCGTCGGCCGGGCTACGCGCCACGGGCATCCGGGCGCGGGGTGCGCAGGGCGAGGATGGCGAGGTCGTCGTGACCGTCGCTGGGGTGGTGATCGGCCAGGGCCTGGACGAACTCCTGCAGGGGCAGGCCGGCATGGACGGTGGCGAGCTCGGCGAGCCGGTCGAGACTCTCGTCGATGGAGTACCCAGGGTGTTCGACCAGCCCGTCCGTGAAGAACACCACGGTGGACTCCGGCGGCAGGAAGCGGGAATGGTCGGGGCGCGGCTCGTCGGGGTCGACGCCGAGCGGCAGCCCGGGCTCGGCGAAGAGGTACTCCGCCGGGCGCCCGGGGGCGATCAGCAGCGGTGGTACGTGGCCCGCGGTGCTCCAGCGCAGTCGCCAGCCCGGTTCCTCGGGTTCGATGCGTGCCAGGGTCGTGGTGGTGACGGGGTTGCTCGTGATGGCGTGCAGGGTGCGGTCGAGCTGGGCGAGGACGGTGCTGGGCGGACGGGTCTGCTCGAACAGCAGAGCCCGCAGCATGTTGCGGGTGGAGGCCATGGAGGCCGCGGCCTTCAGATCGTGACCGACCACATCGCCGATGACCACCGCCACGGTGTCGTCGGCCAGCGGGATGGCGTCGTACCAGTCCCCGCCGAGCTGGCTGGGCTCGGCCGCGGGCCGGTAGATGGCGGCGGCGGTGAAAGGCCGCAGGTCCGGCAGGGTGGGCAGCAGCAGCCGCTGGAATTGCTCGGCCCCGAGGCGCACCCGTTCGAACAGGCGGACCTTCTCGATCGCGATTCCGGCGGCACTGGCCAGGGCGAGGACGACGTTCTCGTCGTGGACGTCGAACGGCTGCCCGTCACGCCGCTCGGAGAGGTAGAGGTCACCGTAGATCTCGCCGCGGACGCTGATGGCGACGCCGAGCAGGGTGTGCATGTGCGGGTGGCCGGACGGGAACCCGACGGACGACGGATGGTCCGAGATGCTGTCGACCCGCAGGGGTTCGGGGTGGTGGATCAGGTGCCCGAGGACACCCCGGCCGCGGGGCAGACCGGTCGCGGCCAGATCGGCGCGTTCCTGCTCGGACAGGCCGGCGGTGATGAACTGCTCCAAGTGCTCGCCGGACTCGCCGAGTACGCCCATGGCCCCGTAGCGGGCGCCGACCAGGTCCATGGCGGTGGTCACGATGCGCAGGAGGACGTCGTGCAGCTCCACCTCCTGGCTGATGGACACCACCGCATCGAGGAGGCCCTGCAGCCGGTCCATGGCGGCCAGCAGGGAGAGGAGTTGCTCGTCGATCCTGGCCAACTCGGTACGCAGGCGCAGGTGCAGGTCGGGAACGTGCGGCTGCCCCGGGTGGTTCCCCTCCTCGCTTCCCGCCATTACGGGCGCCCGGCGCCAGGACTGCGCCGCGTCCGCACCGATGCCTTCGGTTCTGCCCGCAGGGCAGGACGGATCCGCTCACCCAACCCCTCACCCGAGCGGTGCATTCGGTCTCCTGACACGACCCTGATCAATCGGGACCACAGCGTGGCACGGCCGAACAGGGAGAACGGTCATTACTCCGAAGGCGGCATGCCCATCCGGGCCGCCCCCCCGGCACCCGCCACGGCGCGCAAGTCCGGCGGCCGCCGGACGACCCTCTGCCGACCTGCAGCCGCGCGGCGATACTGAAGAGGAGCCGACTGCTCGAGCCCTGAACTCCGGTCACTGCGAGTAGTCGCCGCGGCATTGCCCGCCGTGCGGTCCGCTGGGAAGGCAGAGCAGGTCGAGCAGGTCGAAGGGTGGCAGTCATGGACGCACCGGCGCCGGGATCGGGTGAGCTGCCCGAGGACCCGTTCGCGCTGCACAACTCTGCCTCGGCGGTCCTGGACGACCACGGCAGGGTCGTCGGCTGGAGCGGGCGCGCACAGGAGCACCTCGGCTACCCGCCCGACGAGGTGCTGGGCCGCACGGCCCTGGAGCTCCTGGTCGACCCCCGTGACCACGAGGCGGTCCGGGACGCGGCGGCCGCGTGCGAGCGCGACGGGGGCTGGTCCGGCGTTCTGCACGTCCGGCACCGCAGCGGGCGACGGGTGGAGCTGGGATTCCGGGCGCGCGCCGTCATCCGCGCAGGACCGTCCCGTGAGTGGTTCCTCGTCATCGCCCCGGCAGAGGAGGTGCTCCAGTGGGAGACCGACCGATCGGTCCTGGACGGTCTGTTCCGGCGCTCCCCGATCGGTCTGTCCGTCCACGCCCCCGACCTGAGCATCCTGCGCATCAACCGGGCGCTGGCCCGGTTCACACAGCTCTCCACGGCGGAGATCCGCAGCCGGCGCATCGGCGACTTCCTCATCGGTCCGGACCTGCAGACGATCGAATCCCGTCTGCGGCGGGTGCTGGAGACGGGCGTCCCCCTGATCTTCACCGAACAGCCCTGTCGCCTGCGGAGCGACCCCGGCCGCGAGCGGGTCGTCTCGGTGTCGGCGTTCCGGATGGAGGCCCTCTCCGGCGAGATCCTCGGAGTCACCCAACTGGTGGAGGACGTCACCGACCGCTACCGGGCCCGGCGGCGGCTCGCCCTGCTCAACCGGGCGAGCGCCCTCATCGGGACCACACTGGACCTCGGCCGGACCACCCGGGAGCTGGCCGACGTCGCCGTCCCCGACCTCGCGGACGCCGTCTCGGTGGATCTGCTGGAGTCGGTCGCCCGGGACGACGAGACCGCCGAGGAGGGGAGCGGAGCCGTCCGCAGAATGGCCGTCCACTCGGTCATGGCGGAGGCGCTGCAGGTGATGTACTCCGCCGGAGAGGTCTTCCACTTCGACCCCCGTACCCCGCAGGCCAAGTGCCTCGCCGAGCAGCAGCCCATCCTCGAACCGGTGCTCCGGAGCAGCCCCGGCTGGTACTTCCAGGATCCGGAGCGCACCCGGCGCGCCTTCGGGCTGCGCGCCCACTCGCTGATCGTCGTACCGCTGACGGCCCGCGGCCTGCTCCTCGGCCTGCTCAGCCTGTGGCGGGCCGAGCGGCCCGAGCCGTTCGAGGAGGACGACCTCACGCTCGCAGAGGAATTCGCCGCGCGGGCCGCCCTGTGCATCGACAACGCACGCCGCTACGCCCAGCAGCACCAGGCCGCGCTGACCCTGCAGCGCAGCCTGCTTCCGCAGGAGCTGCCCGAATACAGCGCCGTCGAGGTCGCGCACCTCTATCTGCCTGCGGATCCCGCCACCGGCGTCGGCGGCGACTGGTTCGACGTCATCCCGCTCTCCGGAGCACGTGTCGCCCTCGTCGTCGGCGACGTCGTCGGTCACGGTCTGCACGCCGCGGCCACCATGGGCCGCCTGCGCACGGCCGTGCACACCCTGGCCGGCCTCGACTACGCCCCGGACGAGGTCCTCTCCCACCTGGACGACCTGGTCAACCGCCTGGCAGCCGAGCAGGAGCCGGCCGGCGGACGCCCGCCGGGCCGGCAGATCGTCGGCGCGACGTGCCTCTACGCGGTCTACGATCCCACCTCCCGGCGCTGCACCCTGGCCCGGGCAGGTCACCTGCCGCCCGCCGTGGTGACCTCCGACGGGGCGGTGAGCATGCCCGACCTTCCCGAGGGGCCGCCGCTGGGGCTGGGCGGACTTCCGTTCGAGTCCGCCGAGCTGGAACTCGCCGAGGGAAGCCTGCTGGCGCTGTACACGAACGGCCTGGTGGAGGCTCGCGGCCTCGAACTCGACGAGGGACTCGAACGGCTGCGAGAGGCCCTGTCCCGGCCCGGCCGCTCCCTGAAGGAGACGTGTACGGACGTGCAGACCGCCCTGCTGCCGGATCACCCGCCGGACGACGTCGCGCTGCTCCTCGCCCGCACCCGCGTGCTGGCGCCGGAGCAGGTCGCCTCCTGGGAACTGCCCGCGGAGCCGACCGCCGCCGCACGGGCACGGCAGCTGACGGAGGCCACGCTGACGCGGTGGGGGCTGGGGGAGCTGGCCTTCACCGCCGAACTGGTCGTCAGTGAACTGGCCACGAACGCCTACCGGTACGGCGGCGGCGCGCTGCTGACCCTGCGCCTCATCCGCGACCGCAGCCTGATCTGCGAGGTCTCCGACAGCAGCAGCACGGCTCCGCACCTGCGACGGGCCCGCACCACCGATGAGGGCGGCCGCGGCCTCTTCCTGGTGGCCCAGCTCACCGAACGGTGGGGCACCCGCTACACCCGGGACGGCAAGACCGTCTGGACGGAGTTCCCCCTCGCCGCAGGCGAGTCGTAGCCGCGGGGATCGGCGCGGTTGGCGTAGCGGAGGGCTTGCTGCCAGGGGTTTCCTCGACCACCGGACTCCCCTCCTTCCTCCTGTCGGTGCTGTGCGCCCGGGCGCCCGGCCGACGGGCGCGTCAGTGGTGCCGCGGCCGGAACTCGGCCGTCCGCCCGCTCGGGGCGTGGCCGGTCAGGACGACGTCGGGGACCTCCGTCGGGACGGGCGGTAGTGGGGCTCGAGGTTCACCATGGTGTGCGCCGCCACCGGGCACCGAGTAGGGCGTGGTCCCCGGACTTCTCGTCGACCGGACGGTCGACGAGAAGTCCGGGAGGCCCTGTACGGACGTGCCGTCACGGGCGGGGCGGCACGCCGGTCACAGCTGCCCCTGGTCCTTCAGGACCCGGCGGGCCTGGGCGAAGAGCATGCCCACGTTCACCGTCTTGCGGCAGACCACGACGGCCACGACCTCGTCGTCGCTCTCCACCCTGAGGAAGAGGTGCGTGAGGTTGTCGCTGTTGACGAGGATCTCCTGGAAGTAGTGGCGGTCGCTGACGACCCCGCGGCGCTCCTTGAAGATGCCTTCGATCATCAGCACGTTGCGGCCCTGGAACAGGTCGAGGGTGGCCGCCGCCAGCATGTCGAGCACCTCCGGCGGATGCGAGTCGACCGTCTCCACCGACAGCAGCATGCCCGTGGACATGTCGATGACTCCCGCGGCCACACAGTCCGGTACGTCGGCGCGCAGGGCCTTGACGATGCTCGAGACCCGCCCCGCCATGGTCTGCGGTCCTCGCGGTTCCGACCCGCTCATCGTGCTCCTTCTTCGGTGCCGTCGGTCTGTCCCGCTGCTCCGCGTCGCGGAGCGTCCGCGTCCGCGGCGGGTTCGGTGAGCAAGGTGGTGATGCGCTGCGCGGAGGCCTGCGTCTCGGTGTGCAGGCGGGTGATGTCCATGCCCGCGTCGCCGAGCACCCCGATCAGCGCCATCTCGCCGAGGGCGTGGGTGACGAGGTAGCCGTCGGTGAACCGCGACACCGTGTGGTGGAGCATGCCCCTGCTGGTCATGGAGCCTGCCCGGCGGGCGATGTTGAGGGTCGCCGCGGTGAGGGCGGCCAGGCTCTCGGGTTCCGCGGTGTCGTCGGTCTCCGCGGTGATCAGCAGGCCGTCGACGGAGGCCACCACGACGTCGGTGACGCCGACGACCTGGTCCCTCAGTGTCCTCACCTCTGCTGCCAGCTGGGCTTTCCTGGTTGTCACTGCTCTCCTGTCGTGTTCGTTCATGTGCGTGTGCCGCCGACGGCGCGCGAAGGTGTCCGCCGCCGGTACGTCCTGCGCGCCGCCCCGTCGGAGGCCCTAGTGACCGGCCGCCGGCCTGAGCGGCAGGATGTCGTTGACGCCGCTCGCCCCCGGCAGCCGGCGCGGCAGGCCGCCCGCAGTGGTGGCGGGTCCGAAGAGGTGGTCCTTGGCCCGGGCGGGTACCACCGCTTCGACCAGCCCCTCCACCAGCAGCCGGGACACCTCCACCGTGACGGCGTACAGGCTCCGGCCGAGGAGGAACGCGATGTCCCGGGCGCTGCGCCGGCCGTTGAGCCGGAGCAGGATCTCCCGACGCTCACCGGCGGCTGCGGCGTCCAGGGCCGCGGTGCCGGCCTCGGTCCGGCCGAGCCGGGTGCGGAAGGGCGAGAAGGGGTGCCGGCGCGAGACGAGGGCCCGGATCCGCCGTTCCGCCTCACGTACCAGCCAGTCGGGTTCGATGGCCTCGGGCGCGGCCAGTCGACAGCCGTATGCATCCCGCTCCAGGTTGAAACCGTCGATCCTGCCCATTCCGACTGCGAGGGCTCCATCCAGCGCGGCCGCCACGCATATCAGCTGTAATTCCGCGGCGCCGACCAGTTTCCGGGCGACGAGCTCGGCTCCGATGGGACGTCCTGCGGTACTGGACTCCGAGGCGGAGGCCCAGTCCGCCTCACGGATACGGCCGGATCGCAGGAGCAGGGTCTCCGCCCCGGGCGCACCCGGAGAGACCACCTCGACGATTGCACCGCCGCTGAGGTGGAAGGATCCGCCGGGATCCCCGGCCACCAGCAGTGTTCCGGAGATCCGGTCCAGCGGTGCCTCGGTCAAAGCCCTGGCGAGTTCCAGCCCCATCACCTGCGACGGTTTCCTGAAGGCCGGTACATCAATTTCTGACATTCCCCTGCAATCGGCCGCGCTTTCCATGGATTCCCGTAACTGAAAATCCTGATTCGTCAGCCCGGGATGAGATGGTCAGCCTAAAGGATTAACGGACAGCGGGCGGCTTGACGTCCGTTTATTCGCGGCAATTGAACTGTTGTGATCTGTTCGAATCCCCTTGGTTTCGGATGTGTCTGATTTGATCGGAGGCGGTGATCACCGAGCGCGGTATGAACCGCATCAGCCTGCCCACGCCCAGCGCGCCCCGTGGGCTTACGGCGTACGGCGGAGTCCGTCAGCCGGCGTATGCGCGCGCGGTGAGCCGCTGCTCGGCCCGGGGGCCGATGACCAGGGCGAAGCCGTGGTTGGCGGCGATGGCCCGGGTGTGGTCGGCGGAGAGGGAGCCGTGCCGTTCGAGGGTCAGGGCGGGCAGGGCCGAACGGTCGTGGCCGGTGGCGCGGTGGAAGGAGAGCACCGTGGTCGACATCGGCTCGTGATGGGGGTGCCGGCGGCGCGCGGCGGCCTCGTCGTCGTGGATGAGGGTGGTGACCCCGGGCTCGTGGCCGAACTCCGCGATCAGGCCCGAGGCCTGCCAGTGGGCGGGTTCGTGGGCCGCTCCGGTCCGGTGACGGGAGCGGCTGACCGAGGTGACGGACAGAAAGTCCGAGTCCGTCGCCTCGAGCGCCGCGGCGAGGAAGGCGTTGGAGGGGCAGCGGTAGCCGGGCCCGATGAGCTGCACGGTCGGGATTCCGTCCTGGACCGCCGTCAGGTGTGCGGGGACGTGCTGGGCGGCGGGGCCCCGGAACCCGAACGGGCCGAGGGCGAAAAGCTCTTCGACCAGGTCCCCGATCTGCCGCCGCCGGAACTCCGCCGGCAGCCGGCACCAGTCGAACAGGGACGGCACGTGCGCGCCGACGGTGGTGACGCTGCCGACCTGGCCCGCGGGGCGGCCCTTCATCAGGTTCACGCGCTCGACGGCGCCGCGGTCGGGGCGTGCCGTGAGGGCGTAGAAATTGCCGAACCCGTGCGCCACCGCGTGACCCCGGGCCAGGGCCTCCGCGGTGTGCGTCACGTCCTCGGCGTTCCCGAGGAACAACTGCCCGGCGGCCTTGGCTCGTCCAGTCATCTCCGGCCCCTCCGCGTGATCGTTTGGGACGTCCAACGATTCGTGTGTCCGACGGTCACCTGTCCCGCCGGGCAAGCCGGAAAATGCGCGGGCCCGGAGGTACACCCCGCCCTACGATGGGCGGATGTCGACGATCAAGAAGTTCCAGGTCACCTTCGACTGCGCGGAACCCGAGCGCGTCGCCCGTTTCTGGTGCGAGGTGCTGGGGTACGTCGTACCGCCGCCCCCGGAGGGGTTCGACACCTGGGACGACCACCACCGGTCCCTGCCGCCCGAGCGCCAGGGCGCGGGGTTCGTCTGCATGGACCCGACGGGTGTGGGGCCGCGCATGTACTTCCAGCGCGTTCCCGAGGGCAAGGCCGTCAAGAACCGGGTGCACCTCGACGTGCGGGTCGGCACCGGTCTGGTGGGGGAGGAGCGCGTCGCCGTGCTCGAGGCCGAGTGCGCCCGGCTGGTCGCACTCGGCGGCGTGCGCGTGAGGCTGCTGCGTGCCGACGGCTTCGACGAGTCCTGCCTCGTGATGCAGGACGTCGAGGGCAACGAGTTCTGTCTCGACTGAGCCCGCCGGCACGGCCTCAAGGACTCGGGCTTCCGGGGGCGATCTCGAACTCGGGCGGCTTCAGGCCGCTCAGGCACGCGGTGTCCGGGGCGGACGGGTCGTCGAAGAAGGAGACGGTGATCTCCTGCGCGCACTTCGACGTCGCGAACACCACGTGGGGTTCGTAGGGAACCGTCACCACGGTGGCGTTGCCCAGCGTGCGGGCGACGTAGGGGCCGTTGTCCGCGCCGGTCTGGGAGTCGAACCCGCCCGAGATGGCGAGCGTCGGGATGTCGCTGCGGGTGACGTCCCGGACCGAGCGAGCCGCCGCGGGCACCTTCCAGGCGTCACAGTCCTCGTGGAGGAAGTTGAGCTGCGGCGACTGGGCCTGTACCGAGCGGGGGTAGGACGGGAAGGCCGCCTGCCCGCCCCGGACCGCCGCGCCCCGGTCCTCGTACGGAGTCCACTGGCTGCAGAAGACGCCGTAGACCAGCCCGTGGGCCACGCGTCCCATGGCGGCGGGGCTGAGCTTGCCACCCGCGTACTGCTCGGCGATCCGCTGCGGCTTGCCGTGGGCGAGCTCGTCGATTTCCGCGGGCACCAGGGGCGCCACGTGCGTGGCGGAGGTCATCCAGTTCACCAGCGCTCCGCCGTCCAGGACCACCTTCACCGGCTTCGGCTGACCGGGGACGGTGACCGTGGTCGTGATCGGCTTGGCCTCCAGCTCGCGTACGAGGCGGTCGAAGGTGGCCGACAGGTTCGGATAGCGGCGGTTGCACGCGGGCTGCTCGGCGCAGGCCTTGAACAGGCCGTCGAAGCCCTGTCTGGCACTGCTCCAGGTCGCGGCCGAACCCGACCTGGACGGCGGCAGGATGCCGTCGATGCCGACCGACCGGAGTCCTTCCGGGTGCAGGCGCATGTAGTTGAGCGCCAGGTGGGTGCCGTAGGAGATGCCGTACACGTTCCAGTTCTTGACGCCCAGCGCCTTCCTCAGGTCGGCGTAGTCGGCGGCGCTCTCGATGTCGTTGTAGGCGCTGAGGTCGATCCCGCGGGCCGCCAGCTTGTCGCGGCAGGCCTTCGTGGCCGCGACGTGCAGCCGTCCGGTGGAGGGTGCGTCGTAGACGAGGCCGACCGCACGGGCGTTGAACTCGTCGATGTTGGGGCAGAGGACGTTCGGCTCGGCCGAGTACGTGCCCCTCTGGGACATGAGGATCAGGTCCCGGTCGCGGTTCAGGCCGCCGTCGACGGCCATCTTCGCCTCCCCGACCGCGTCGTCGCCGGGTCCGCCGGCCAGCCACACGATCGGGTCGGGTTCGGGTTCGGCAGCCCGTGCCGGCACGATCGCCACGCCCAGCTTGATGGTCCGGCCGTTCGGCTTCGCGCGGTTCTCGGGCACCGTGAGCGTCCCGCAGCGGGCCCCCTTGAGCTCGGGGACCGGCTCCGCCGTCTTCGGGCAGGCGCCCGGCTCGTAGGTCGCGTCGCCCGCCTTCCCGGCGGTCGTACCGATCGGCGTTCCGCCGTCGTCCTCCGCCTGGGCGGGCGCGGCGAGCAGGCCGGTGATGAGGAGTCCGGCCGCCGCACCGGCCGCGGTCGCGCGGATCCGTCGTGCGGTGCGCCGGTGGCGGGGCATGGGGTGGGAAGCCATCTGTCCTCCCGGTCACTTCGGGGTGATCGTGAACGGTGCGGGCTCGAGACCGGCCACGCAACTCGTGTCGGGCGCGGTCGGATCGGCCAGGAACGAGGCCAGAACGCTCTGCGCGCACGGTGACTGCGGGACGACCCAGTGCCCGATCCCGGGGATCAGCACGGAGGTGGAGTGGGACAGGGTGCGGGAGGCGTCCTTCGCGTAACTCGCCCCGGTCTTCATGTCGAACGTCCCGGAGACGACGAGCGCCGGCACCGGACTGACGGTGGCGATCCGGTGCTCGGCCGCACGGTCCGCGACCTTCCAGACCCCGCACACGTCGTACTGGAAAGGCAGTTGCGGCGTCTGTGCCAGGACCGTCGCGGGCCAAGTGGGGAAGGACGCGCGCCCCGCCTCCAGCACGTCGGACTCCGTGGTGCCCGGTACCCACTCGCTGCACGCCACCGACTGCGTCAGGCCGTGCGCGGTCATGCCGATGGGCTGGACGGAGTCCTTGGCGCGGCCCTGCGCGAAGCGCTCCGGGTTGCCCCGGCTCAGCTCTTCCAGTGCCGCGGGGAGGTCGGCCGGCTTGACGTTGAAGCCGACCGTCATGTTCAGCAGGGTGCCTCCGTCGAGGACGACCTTCACCGGCTTCCCGCCTCCGGGCGGAGTCGCGTTCAGGGTCAGGGGCTTCGCCTCGAGCCTGCGCACCTGCTCGTTCAGGGTCTTGCGGAGGTCCGGGTAGCGGCTCTTGCAGGCGGGCTCGGCCGCGCACGCGTCGAAGGTGTTGTCGATCCCTTCCTTGGCGCTGCTCCAGCCCCACGGCAGGATCGTGACCTGCGGTGGGCTGAGCGAGTCGAGTGCCACCGAGCGGATGCCCTCGGGGTGCAGGCGCAGGTAGGTGAGGCCGAGGTTGGTGCCGTACGAATACCCGTAGACGTTCCACTGCTTGATGCCGAGAGCCGTGCGCAGGTCGGCGAAGTCCGCTGCGTTCTCGGTGCTGTTGTAGGCGCTCAGGTCGGTCCCGTCGGCCGTCAGGCGGTCCCGGCACTCCTGGAACGCCTTGAGCATCAGCTGCTTCGCCGCCGCCGAGTCCCAACCGAAGCCGACGGCCTTCTCGTTGAACCGGTCGACCTCCGGGCAGGCCAGGTTCGGCCGGTCGTACAGGTTTCCGCGCTGGGCCATGACGATCAGCTCGCGGTCCTTGTTCAGGCCGGAGCCGATCAGGAAGGGGATGTCGTCGAAGGTGTCGGCGCCGGGGCCGCCCGCCATGAACACCACCGGGTCGGGGGCGGGCTTCGCCGAGACGGGCTTGATGACCGCCACGGCCAGCTCGATGGTCCTCCCGCCGGGGCGGGAGCGGTTCTCGGGGACCTCCAGGACCCCGCACCGTGCCGTGCTCAGCGCTTCGATCGGCTCGGGCGTCCTGGGACAGGCGCCCGGCACGAACCGCGGCGGAGCCGCCGGGCTGGGCCCGGCGGCATCGGCGGACGGTGAGGCGGCACTGCTCGGGAGCGGGCCGAACGCCGCCAGGCAGGCCAGAGCGGCCGCCGCTGCCGCCGCGTTGACTCGGTGCAGTGTCATGGGAGTCCGTTCCTGTGCCGGCGTCCTGCGGCTGCCCAGTGGGGCCACGCCGCAGCGGTGTGGGCGGAACGCGCGCATTTCGACGGTACCGGCAGGTACAGGAGCGCGCACTCCGGGCAGCCGCAGAGTGGATGTAGGACGCAATCACATGGCGGACGGCAGGGGCGTCAGAGGTCCTGGATGCGCCGGAACGGGCGGTCGGCCTCCAGCTCGAACGCGATCTCCAGCAGCTTGCGCTCACTGCCGGGGCGGCCGGAGAACATGACGCCGATGGGCAGGCCCTCCTCGGTCGAGCTCGCAGTGGGCAGCGACACCGACGGCGTGCCGACGACGTTGTCGACCGGGGTGAACGCCACGTACCCGACGATCCGCTCGATCAGCGTGGCGTAGGGGACGGTCGGGCTGAGGTGGCCGATCCGCGGCGTGGTGTGGGCGAGCACGGGCGACATCACGAGGTCGAGCCCGCGGAACGATGCCGCGTACGCCTCCTTCGTGCGCTTCAGCCGCCGCACGACGCCCGGGGTCCGCCGCCAGTTCCTGAGGTAGTCCTCGCGGAGCCCGAGGCTGAGGCTGTCCATGCGGCGCCGGTCGAAGTCCTCACCGAGGCTCCGGCCGGTGACGCCGAGGAGGAAGGACAGCATCCCCCAGTACGTGCGGAAGTCGTCGGCGAAGACCGGGTCGATGCGCAGCTCCACCGGCTCCACGGTGTGGCCGAGGCGTCCGAGCGTCGCCGCGGTCTTCTCGACCGCTTCCCGGGTGGCGGTGTCGGTGCGCACGCCGTGCACCGAGTCGATGAGGAACCCGATGCGCAGCCGCCGGGACGAGGGGCCTTCGACCAGCCCCACGGGCGGGAGCTTGCGGCTGGGCCGGTACGTCTCGGCGGCGGCGAGGAACGCGGCGGCGTCGCGTACGGAACGGCTCACGATCCCGTCGGAGACGATGTCGAGCGGCAGTTGGCGGCTCAGGGCGCTCGGCACGACCCGGCCGCGGCTCGGCTTGAGGCCGACGAGCCCGCAGCAGGCGGAGGGTATCCGGATCGAGCCGCCGCCGTCGTTGGCGTGCGCGATGGGCACCGCACCGGCGGCGACGAGGGCCGCACTGCCGCCCGACGAACCACCGGCCGAGCAGTCCGTGTGCCACGGGTTGCGCACCGGTTCGGCACCCACGTACTCGGTGGTCGGACTGAAGCCGAACTCGGGCAGCCGGGTCTTGCCCAGCACCGTGACGCCGGTGCTGAGGAACTGCCGCGCGAACGGCGCGTGCTGCCGGGCCGCGCGGGGGCGGAAAGCTGCACTGCCGTGGCCCGTGGGCAGCCCCTCGTAGTCGGTGTTGTCCTTGACGAAGGTCGGCACGCCGGCGAACGCGCCGCCCGTCGAGGCGGCGGGCACGGGGTTTTCGACGTACGTCTGGACCGCGCCCAGCCGCGCCTCGACCGCACGCACCCGGTCCTGCGCGGCCCGGACGGCCTCGGCGGCGGACACCTCGCCCCGCCGGATCGCCGCCGCGAGACCGACGGCGTCGTGCTCTCCCAGGGCGTCGTCCCGGAAGGCGTGCACCGTGGTCAGTTCGTCGAAAGTCGTCACCGCTGCTCAGCCCCCGGCCGTGTGGATGGTCGCCTGCCATCATTCCCTACCGTCGGGTAACCCGCGAGCGGTTCCGGCGGATGCCGACCGTCTTTTCGAGTCCCGGTCAGGAGTTCGGGATGCCGTCGGTGCGGATGGCGCTGCGGACGCCCGTGAGTACCGTGACGGTCAGGCAGAGGGCTCCGACCGGAACACCTCCAGCGCCACGACGGCGCCCCGCCGGGAGGGCACGGGTGTCGCGTCCGTCGCGAAGAGGGTGTCGTTGTTGGAGAACAGCATCCGCACCGGCACTTCCCTGCCGCCCACCAGCGCCCCGAACCCGACGTCGGTCTCATAGGTGTCGAACGGGTAGTCGCTGATCGACCCACCCGTCATCGCGATCTGTACGTCCTTGGTCGCGAGCCGCTCGTGCGCCTTGTAGGCCAGGTCGCCGAGGGTGGCCTCGGTCGTCTGGAGGGTGAGGTCGGACACCGGGGCGATGCCCCCCTCCTCACCGAGGGTCCCGCGCGGGATGACGCGGACCCGCAGGACCAGCTCCCTGGCGGCCGCGTCGACGCGCTGGACGGTGGCCTCGACGTCCACCTGGTCGGCGGCCCGGGACCCGACGGTGTGGACCGTGTCGTTTGTCTGCCGCTCGGAGAACTGCAGCCACGACCACAGGCCGACCGCCGCCACGATCAGGGCCGCGATGGGAAGCAGGACGGGCAGGAGCGAGGTCCGGAAGCGCCGTGGGCGGGCGGGGTCCGTGGGTGGGCCATGGTGACTCCGGCGGGGTGCGAAGGACGACGGGCCCGTCCGGCCCGGAGCCGGCCGCAGTGCGATCCTCGTCGACCGGGCCGGCGATCCGCCGCATCCGGCGGGCGTGTCGGCCCGGTGTGCCGGCCGTGGCGCGTCCGCCGCGGTCTGTCGGCCCGGGTGTGCCACGGCCCGGGTGCGCCGCCCCGCGCGGGTCAGCCGGAGTCGGGCTCTCCCCGCCGTACGGCGTCGTGGGCGGCCAGCGCGGCGTGCAGGGTCAGCAGGTCGGCGCCCCGGGCCGCGTCCAGTCCGGTCAGCTCCGTCGCCCTGCGCAGGCGGTAGTCCACCGTGTTGGGGTGGACCTGGAGCCGGGCGGCGGCCCGGCGCCGGTCGAGGCCGCAGGCGAGGAAGGTGCGCAGGGTCTCGAGCAGCTCCGGGCGCGCGGACAGGGGGCCGAGCAGCGCGGCGAGCCCGTCCCTGGCCGGGCTCGGGCGGCTCAGCTGGTACTCCAGCAGCACGTCGTCGAGCAGGTACAGTCCGGGACCCCGCCCGGACGCCTCCACGACCCTGCGCACCTCGCCGGCCATCCGCGCGGCGTCCGCGACGCCGTCCGGTGCGGCCGCGGCCGCGGCCACCGTCAGCTCGGCGCCGCACATCCGGCCGAGCTGCTCGACCAGCCGGGTGAGCCGCTCCCGGTCCGTGGCGGCGAACTCCGCGGCCGGCTTCCCGTACGGGATCAGCACCAGCCCGCCGTCGCCGGACAGCACGGACAGCGGGACGCCCGGTGTCTGGCGCTGCAGTTCGTTGCGCAGCCGCCGGAGTTTGCGGCGGGCGGCGACGGAGTGGTTGACGCCGGGCCGCAGTTCGTCCGGGTGCGGTCCCATGGCGATGCCGAGGACGAGGTACGAGGGAGGCAGCCGGATCCCGGCGCGGGCGGCCGCCGCCTGCGGGTTGCCGCCCTCCAGCAGCCGGGACAGCAGGGCCTGCCGTGCGACCTGCTCGTCGCCGAGCGCCGCCTGCCGCTCCTGTACGTAGCCTGCCGCGACCGCGCAGCTCACCAGCCGCAGGTAGCCGAGGAGCCGCCGCTGGACCAGCAGCACGTCCGCCAGGTCGCCCGGCTCGGCCGTCGCGAGGACCTGCGCCGCGCACTCCTCCGCGCCGAAGTGGTAGGCGCCGACGACGGCTTCCAGCGGTACGCCCTCGTCGGCGCGCCGGGCCGAGGACTCGCTGATCCGCGCCAGCTCGGCCTCCTCGGGCAGTTCGCCGCCGCGCAGCACCTGGATGAAGGCCCGGATCCCGCGGTCCACTTCCTTGGTGATCTCGCCGCGGAGCTGTTCCGAGGGCAGCGCTCCGTAGGCGGGCAGCTGCTCGACCAGCCGGGCCGTCACCGCGGGCGCGAGGGCCGGCGCGGCGGCGAGGAGCCGCTTGTGGACCGGGACTCCGCCGAACTGGGGCTCGTCATCGCCTTCCACGGGTTTGGATCCGGTCACAATTCACCTCGCGATTCTCTGTAGTACAACCCGGAGACACATCCCCGGATCGCCCGCATTCTGGTTTCCGGGACGTTACTTACCAGTTGGTAACACGTTCTCCCGGTGGATCGCCAGCCGCGTTCGTCCCCCGACCGCAACCTCCACCGGATCCCCACGCCCCCACCCGCAGCGGAGGACCGCCGTGCTTGCGCCCAGAAACGCTGTCCGTCTCCTGGCCACCGCCGTCGTCGTCGCGATGGCCGTGACCGCCGCTCCGGCAGCCACGGCCGCCGAGCTCACCACGCCGAACGCCGCCATGTCGAGCACCACCGCGTCGAGCGCCACCGCGAGCGACCCGTTCTACACGTACACCGGCAGCGAGCCCCTGTCCTCGCTCGCGCCGGGCACCGTGCTGAAGACGCGGACCCTCCAGTACCACCTCGTGGGCCTCCCCACCCCGGTGAAGGCGATCCAGCTGCTCTACCGCACGACCGACGCCCAGGGCCGGCCGTCCGCCAACGTGACCACCGTGGTGCGCAGTCTGAGCGGCGACGGCGGCAAGGCGGTGTCCTACCAGTCGTTCTACGACTCGCTCAACCCGGAGGACGGCCCCTCCCGGGCCATCGCCGGCGGCCTCACCCTGGGCGGCGCCATCGCCAACGCCGAGGCCCTCTTCCTGGCACCGCTGCTGCTCCAGGGCTACAACCTCGTCATCCCGGACACCGAGGGACAGACCTCGAACTTCGCGGCCGGCCCGGAGTACGCGACCAACACGCTGGACTCGATCCGCGCCGCCACCAGGTCCGCGGAGACCGGAATGAACCAGGACACCCGGTTCGGGCTCATGGGGTATTCGGGCGGCGCCATCGCCACCAACTGGGCCGCCGCGCTCGCGCCTTCCTACGCGCCCGAGGTCAACGACAAGCTCGTGGGCTTCGCCGAGGGCGGCCTCCTCGTGGACCCGGCGCACAACCTCAAGTACGTGGACGGCTCCCTCGTGTGGACGGGTGTCATCCCCATGGCGCTCATCGGGGTCTCCCGGTCGTACGGCATCGACCTCAAGCCCTACCTGAACAGCTACGGGCTGGAGGTCTACCAGAAGCTGGAGCGCGGGTCGATCGTCGACGCGCTGGGCCGCTACCCCGGGCTGACCTGGAAGAAGATGGCGAAGCCGCAGTACGCCGACCCCAATTCGGTGCCCGCCTTCGTCGACGCGGTGAACCGGATCAACCTCGGTTCGGCGCCCACCCCGGCCGTCCCGGGGTTCATCGCCCAGGGCAACGGGGGTGTCTTCGAGGGCACCTTCGGCAACCGCCCGGGCATCGGCACCGGTGACGGGGTCATGGTCGCCGGAGACGTCCGGGCGCTCGCCCGCCAGTACTGCTCGACCGGCAACGGATCGATCGAGTACAAGCAGTTCGACCTGCTCAGCCACGTCGGCGTGCCCGTCGTCTGGGCGCCCCTCGCGATGAGCTGGATGGACGACCGGTTTGCGGGCAGGAACGCCCCGTCCGACTGCGGCCGCATCCCCGCGGGCAACTCCCTGGCGCCGGAGAAGCCGGTGCCGGCGTCCTGACGCCCCTGACGCCGCGCGCACCCCGTGGGCCCCGCTGCATACGATTCCGCGGCGGGGCCCCGAGCGCAGGGGTCAGGACACCATGGCGGATTCGGCCACTTCGGTCAGCCTGACCGTGCACAGCCCGCCGCGCTCGCTCTTCACGTCCGTCACCTTGAGCTGCGTGCCCGGCGCCAGGATGTACTCCTCCTCGCCGGTGAAGGCGGAGAAGTTCCTGATCCCGACCGCCTGGGCCGGCGTCACCTCGAAGAGCGTCCGCTTGCCGCGGCTGCCCAGGAAGGACCGGGCCACCTTCAGCTCGGAGGTGCAGGAGGAGACGCCCCACCAGGTCACCGTCCGGCCCACCGGGTACTGCGCCCGCAGGTCCAGCGACACACCGCGCCACAGCGGCTGCGTGTGGGCGGGCAGCCCCGAGACCGCCGAGAACAGCAGCCGCAGGTACGGCAGGTAGGGAGTGACCCTGGTCCGGTCCGGCGAGCGCAGGACGGCGTTGATCTCCCGGTAGAAGGCGGACTCGCAGGTGTAGAGGTAGAGCGCGGCTATCGCGTCGGCGGACAGGCCGGTGGCCGTCTCGTCCGCCCTCCGCTTGCCGAAGTCCCGCGACCGGTCGACGTGTCCGGTGATGCCGGACAGCGTCGCGGCGACCGGCGCGACGGCCTCCTGGAAGTCCATCAGCGGGGTGTCGAACACACCGGTGATCGCGGGGAGGACCAGGCCCTCGTCCTTGACGCTGGTGAGGCGCTCCAGGTACAGCTGGTGCAGGTTCATGGTCGACTCGATGAAGGCGCCCATGCGGGCCGCGACACCCCCGTCCCCGCCGCCCGCCCCGGCCGCGCCCTCGTTCCACCCCTTGCTGGGCAGCCAGTCGACGCCGTCGGCGCCCAGCGAGGCGAGGGCCTCGTTCACCAGGGCGAAGTGGTCGCCCTCGCAGAAGATGTCGCCCTGCGCCGCCGGGTTCGCGTGGTCGATGTGGCGGACCTCGACGTCCGGGTACTTCTCCTGGAGCCGCAGGACGACCTTCTTCAGGCTGCGGGCGTGCGCACCCCACCAGGCGAACACGACCCCTCGGTCCTCCTCGTCGGCCTCCTGCTTGGCCTTGAGGATCTCCTCGACGATCCGTTCGGCGACGGGCCGCCAGAACGCCGTGTGCTGGTCGGCGCCCATCGCGCCGTCCCCGCTGGCGGTGAGCGAGGCGTTCAGCAGGAGCACGCCCTGGGTGAGCATCGCCTGGAACCACTCGGGCGGCTGGACCGTCTCCCGCTCCTTCAACAGCGCGCGGACGTCGGCGATGGGCGTCTTCTTGGCGATGCCGTACTTCCACATCGCCGCAGCCTTGATGATGCAGCGGATGCTGACGACCCTGCCGAACTGGCTGTCCTTCCAGTCGTTGAAGGTGTTGTCGAACATGGCGATGCCGGTCGCGCTCTCCGGGCGCGGGTACGGGTTCTGGCCGAAGACGACGACCTTCCACTTGTGCGGCGGGTTGGGCTTGAGCGCCTGGAAGGTCAGCTCGCGGACCGGGACGACCTCGGGGCTGCGGCCCTTCCCGATGAACCGGGCGGCATCCGGCTGCGCCTCGATGACGGGCTTCAGCAGCGGGATCCACGGCTCACCGCCCCCGTCGAAGAGCTCCGCCAGGGCCAGGGGGTCGTCCGCGGAGGGCTGCTCCGCCGCCGGAGCCGCAGCCGGCGCGTCCGCTGCGGCAGCGCCAGCGGCGGCGGCAGGGGCGGCGGCCGTCGGCGGCACGATGCGCACCCGCTGCTCGACCGGGGCGCTCTCGATGCCGTCCAGCTGCGCGGTGATCGTGGCGCGCAGCTCGTCGTCGTCCTCGAACCAGTGGTCGTGGAAGAGGGTGTAGCCGGTCCACATCAGGTTCGCGCACACCCGGGCCGGGACCCGGCCGGTCTGCGCACCCATGCCGACCAGCGCCACGGAGCGGATGCTGCCCGGCTCCTTCCGGTTCTGCCGGTGGACGGCCTGGAACGCGGCGGCGCACGCCAGGGCCACGTTCAGCGTGGCACTCACGTTCTGCGAGGAGCGCACCATGGTCGGCGTCGATATCAGGTAGCGGGGGACGGTCGCCCCCGACGGGACGCAGACCGCGCTGCCCACCGGGAGGGTGCCGGCGAACCGGTCGCGGATCGCCCGCTGCACCCGCAGCTGGATGCCGGATCCGAGGTACCGCTTGATGACGGCGTCGACCCCGCCGTCCATCCGGCCCCGGGAGTTCGTCGGGGTGACCCAGG
This sequence comes from Streptomyces sp. NPDC085524, assembly GCF_044541755.1. Lineage (NCBI taxonomy): Bacteria > Bacillati > Actinomycetota > Actinomycetes > Kitasatosporales > Streptomycetaceae > Streptomyces > Streptomyces sp. NPDC085524. The sequence continues at coordinate 29,155 of NZ_JBITTH010000042.1, read as the reverse complement.
CGTCGACGTCCTCGTCCAGGATCGAGCCCCGGCGGATCTCGATGCCGGGGGTGTCCGCGAACGCCGCCCGCCACGCCTCCACCACACGCTCGTTGACGTCTGTCAGCACAACCCTGAGCGCGGGCTGAACACTGCTCTCGGTCATCGTCCACTCCTGTCGGAATACGGCCCTTGCAACACCTCCAACGTAGTGGCCACCACTGACAACGCCGCTGCGGGAAAGGGACGGTGACCTGCCGTCATGCCCGGTTCAAAGCCGCCAGTACGTGCCCTCGCGGAAATCGACGTGCACCACGTGGCGGCCGACGCGCACCACGTGGTGGTCCCGGCCGGACCAGGAGCCGGCGGCACCGTCCACGCCCGGCAGCGGGGTCCAGATCTCCAGGAAGGTGCTGCCGTCCGGGTTGGTGCCGCGCTCGACGAGGTCCGCCCCCTCCCACCGGAAGGTGCCCGCGTCCTCGCCGGGCTCGCCGGTGAGGTGGTGGAAGTGCACCGCGGAGCCGTCGAAGGTGGTCGTACCCGCGAAGCCCCGGCTGTCGGCGTAGTACGGACCGGCCTGCAGCCACACCACCTCGCGGTCCTCCACCAGGGGCCCGCCGTTGCGGCTGATGCCGCGGCGCAGCCAGGCGCCGTGCTCCGGCACGGGGACGCCGGGGCCGTCCGGGACGAGGTCCGCGGGTCCGGGCCCGGACTCAGGCCCGGTCATCTGCGGCGGGTCCGTCCACGGCCAGGAGTGTCAGCGGTACGTTGCCGCGTACGGCCTGCGAGTACGGGCAGACCGCGTCCGCCCGGTGCAGCAGGGGCTGGAGGTCCGCGGCCCGCCACCCCGGCAGGCTCACGGTGAGGGCCACCGCGAGGCCGTAGCCCGCGGGCGTGTCCGTGGTGCCGAGCTGCACTTCACAGGCCACGTGGGCGGCGGAGGCGTCCGCCCCGAACTCGGCGGCGACCTCCGCGAGCGCGGACGTGAAGCAGGCGGCGAAACCGGCCGCGAACAGCTGCTCGGGATTGGTGGTGCCGGGCACCTTCTTGCGCGGCGGGGCGAGGCGGACGTCCAGGCGCCCGTCGTCCGTGCGGACGGATCCGGTGCGGCCCCCGGCGGCGTGCGCGGTCGTCCGGTACAGGCTGCGGGTGAGTGGCACGGTCATGGCGTACGGCCCATCTTGCTCGACGAGGACGCTGCCCGGGTGCGGACAGCGGTCGGCGCCGCTCGGGCGGCACCTCGCGCGTCGTCGTGCGTAACCGGGTACGGCGCATCTCGTCCGGGGCCCGCATCATCAGGCCGCCGGACAAGTTAGCAACGGAGCCGGCCGCCCGGGGAGCCGCCGGGCGGTGACCTTCCTCACCCGCTGCCGGCCTCCCCGGGATCCGGCGCCCCGCTCCGGGACCCGAGGCTGCGGTACGCCCCGGGAGGCATGCCCTCCCACCGGGTGAAGGCGCGGACCAGGGCCGTCGCACCGCTCAGGCCGACGAGCGGGGCGATCCGGTCCAGCGGCAGGGCCGTGGTCTCCAGCAGCCGCCTGGCCCGGCCGTGCCGGGCGGTGTCGAGGAGCGCCCGCCACGAGGTGCCCTCCGCCTGCAGTGCCCTGCGCAGCGTCCGGATGCTGAGGTTCAGCTCCTTGGCGGGGCCCTCCGGGCCCGCGTCCCCGAGCGCCGCCTGCTCCAGCCACTGCCGGACCCGCTCGGCCACGGCAGGGGGCTCGGACAGCCGGTGCAGGAGCCGGTCGGCATACGCCTGGTGCAGGGCGTTGAGCGCCGGATCGTGGAGCGGGCGGCGCCGGTCGAGGTCCTCGTTGGCGACCGTGATCGCGTTCTCCGGGGCGTCGAAGACGACCGGGCAGCCGAGGACGCGGGCGTACGGCTCGGCCGACCCCGCACGCGGGTGCGCGAACGACACGGACAGGGGCGCCCAGCCGTCACCGGCGATCCAGCGCCCCGCCCGCACCATGCTGCTGACGACGGCCTCCACCTGCTGGGGGTGCATGTCCGCCGGGTCGACGGTCGGCCGGTAGCAGACCCGGCCGACGTCCCTGCGGCGGTCCACGGTCACCCGGCCCGCCTGGCTCACCAGGGGGTGGTAGCGCTCGGCCGCCAGCGCGGCGTCCGCGAGGCTGGCGCTCGTGAGGACGAGGTGGCCCAGGATGTGCAGGCCCGTGGGCCGGATGCGGTCGCCCACGAGGAGCCCGGTGTGCGGGCCGGCGTCCCGGGCGCCGAGGACCTCGTCCCACACGACGCGCATCTCCGAGAACGTCAGCCGGTCCGCGGGCAGGGACCGGAAACCGGACCCGCCCGTGCCGTCCGCCGCGGCGCTCAGCACGGCGAGGGCGTAGCACGAGGTGACGGAGGGCGGCTCGGTGGTGGACACGGCCGCCAGTCAATGCGGGCGCACCGGCCGCGTCAACACCGTCTCCCGCCGACGCGGCCTGCCGTCGGCGGGAGACGGCGGGCGGAGCGGCCGGCGGGCCTGCGGGCGGGGCGCCGCGGCGAACGGGTCCGGGGAGTCAACGGGTTGGCCGCCGGGGTGAATGACGGAGCCGCGGGGCGCTCCTAAGGTCGCCTTCGGACACCGAGGGGATCCGGGCCCGCGGAGCGCCGGGGCGGCGTACGGCCCTTGCCGCGGCCCCGGTCCGCACCGCTCAGAGGAGTACGCGTGATTCTCTTCCTGCTGCCCGCAGGCGACTACGACCCGACCGAGGCGGCGGTGCCCTGGGCGGCACTGCGGGACGCGGGCTTCGAGGTGCGGTTCGCCACCCCCGCGGGGCAGGCCGCGTACGCCGACCCCAGGCTCACGGACCTCGGCTTCTCCTGGCTGTCGCCCTGGCTGATGACCCGCCGCGCCGAACTCGCCGCCTACCGGCGCCTCACCGAGGACCCCTGGTTCCGCGCCCCCTCCTCGTACGCGGACGTCGATCCGGACGGCGTCACGGGCCTGTTCGTACCCGGCGGCCACGCCGCGGGCATGCGGACCCTCCTCGAGGACGCCACCGCCCAGCGGCTGTTCGCCCGGTTCTTCACCCAGGGGCTGCCGGTGGGCGCCGTCTGCCACGGCGTGCTGCTCGCCGCCCGGGCCGAGGATCCCGCCACCGGGCGCTCGGTCCTGCACGGCCGGCGGACCACGGCCCTGACCTCCCTGCTGGAGCTGACCGGGTGGAACCTCACCCGGCTCTGGCTGGGGCGCTACTACCGCACGTACCGCACCACCGTGCAGCAGGAAGTCACTGCGGCCCTCGCCGATCCCGGGCACTTCCTGGCCGGCCCGCCGCTGCCCGTCCGCGACACCGCCGCCCGGCCCGGACGCGGCTTCACCGTCAAGGACGGCAACTACGTCTCCGCCCGGTGGCCCGGCGACTGCCACCGGCTGGCGGCGGACTACCTGGCCCTGGTCCGCGCCCACGAGGCGGCCAGATCGTCATGAACTCATCGTGAAAGGGTTCGGGATGAATCGACGAAGAGTCCTCGCACGACGCCGGTACCTGTTACTCGGCCTGGTCCTCGCGATGGTCACGCTGGTGCTCGGCCCTGCCGCCGGCGGCGCGTCGGCGGGCCCGCAGTGGTGGGAGCCCGTGGCGCGCCCGGCCCCGGACTCCCAAGTGGGCGTCACAGGCGAGCCGTTCACCGGGACCGACGCCCAGGGCCGGGTCCGGGGCTGGGTCGACGCGCACGTCCACCTGATGTCGAACGAAGGCTTCGGAGGACGGCTGGTCTGCGGAAGGACCTTCTCCCCGGCAGGGGTGGCGGACGCCCTCAAGGACTGCCCCGAGCACTACCCGAACGGCGTCCTCGCCCTCTTCGACATGATCACCAAGGGCGGTGACGGCCGGCACGACCCCAACGGCTGGCCCACGTTCCGCGACTGGCCGGCCCACGACTCCTCCACCCACCAGCAGACCTACTACGCCTGGGTCGAGCGGGCCTGGCGGGGCGGCCAGCGGGTCCTGGTGAACGACATGGTCACCAACGGGGTCATCTGCTCGCTGTACTTCTTCAAGGACCGCGGCTGCGACGAGATGACCGCGATCAGGCTCCAGATCCAGAAGACGTACGAACTCCAGGACTACGTCGACGCCATGTACGGCGGCCCCGGCAAGGGCTGGTTCCGGGTCGTCACCGAGCCCGACCAGGCCCGCAAGGTCGTCCAGGCGGGCAAACTCGCCGTCGTCCTCGGGGTGGAGACCTCCGAACCCTTCGGCTGCAAACAGGTGCTGGACGGCGCCCGCTGCACCATGGCCGACATCGACCGGGGCCTGGACGAACTGCACCGGCTCGGCGTGCGCAGCATGTTCCTGTGCCACAAGTTCGACAACGCCCTGTGCGGCGTCCGGTTCGACACGGGCACCACGGGCATGGCGGTCAACGTCGGCCAGTTCCTGTCGACCGGCACCTTCTGGAGCACCGAGCCCTGCGCCGGCCCCGAGCACGACAACCCGATCGGCTTCGGGCTCGCCGCCGGACTGTCCGCCGAGGAGCCGGGCACCTCCCGGGCCGAGGCGGAGGCCAGGATCCGCTCCGCGCTGCCCGAAGGGGTCGAACTGCCCCGGTACGGCGCCTCCTTGCAGGCGGCGCAGTGCAACCGGCGGGGCCTGACCGCACTGGGCGAGTACGCGGTGCTGGGCATGACGAAACGCAACATGATGCTCGAGCTCGACCACATGAGCGTCAAGGCGGCGAACCAGGCGCTGCGCGTGCTCGAAGCCGAGCAGTACTCCGGCGTCCTGTCCACGCACGGCTGGACGGACGACAACTGGACCGAGCGGGTCTACCGCCTGGGCGGCCTCATCACCGGCCACATGTACGAGGCGACCGCGTTCACCGCCGAGGCGCGCCGGCACGCGGACCTGCGGGCCGAGTACGGAGCCGGGTACGGGATCGGCACCGACATGAACGGCTTCGCCTGGCTCCCCGGCCCCCGGGCCGCGGCCGGGAACCCCGTCCACTACCCCTTCCGCAGCCCCGACGGCGGCTCGGTCCTCGACCGGCAGGTCACCGGCTCCCGCGTCTGGGACGTCAACACCGACGGAGGCGGCACCCACTACGGCCTCGTACCGGACTGGATCGAGGACATCCGGGTCACCGGCGGACAGGACGTGGTGGACGAACTCATGCGGGGCGCCGAGGGCTATCTGCGCACCTGGGAGCGCAGCAGCGGCCACACCACCCCCTACGCGCCACTGGTGCGCGGCTACCGCCCCCACGCCGGGCACCTCGCCTCTTCGCGCCCCCTGCCCGCCGGGTTCACCCACGAAGGGGTCTGGAAGGTGCTCCGGGACCCCGCGCCCGGCACGGTCCGGCTCTACGAGTGCAAGGTGGCCGAGCACTCGCTGCTGACCCCCGACCCGGGGTGCGAGGGCCAGCAGCCCCTCGGAGCGGTCGGATACGTGTACACCAAGCCGGTGCCGGGCTCCGTGCCCCTCTACCGGTGCTACATCCCGTCCGTGTTCGACCACTTCGTCAGCGGCAGGGCCGACTGCGAAGGGCCCTACACGAGGGAGGGCCTCCTCGGCTACGCGATGCCGGCGGCCGCGCCGTAGCCACCCGGTGCGAGGGGTGCCCCGGCACGTGCGGCCCGGGGCACCCCTCGCACCGGCCGGCCGGCCGGCCCGTCCGGAACGAACCGGTCACACCCGTGCTGATGCGCACGTACAAACGGGCCGGGGTCGCGGAGCCGATGCCCGCCGGCCCCGTGTGACCCCCCGCTCACGGCGACTCGTCGCCCGTCGCGGGGCCGGTGCGGCGCAGATCGGAATCGGTGAGGGGCTCCAGCTCGCCGTGGGTGTCCAGCCAGTACAGGAAGAAGACGGCCGGGGCGACGAGCAGCAGGGAGACCAGGCTGACCACCGTCAGCCAGACCAGGGTCTCGGAATCCCCCGCCGCCTCCGCCACGGACAGCGAGGTGGGGATGAGGTAGGGGCGCTGCGCGAACCCCCAGGCGAGGACGGCCGCGACGACGGTGCCGACGGCGCCGAAACGGGCCGGATGCGTCCGCAGCCGCACCACGAACAGCCCCGTCGCGGCGAAGCACACCAGGGAAACGACGGCCAGGGCGAGCCCCACGCCGTGGGTCAGCCCGTGCCAGACGTGGGGGGAGTCGCCCCGGGTCACCACGAGCACCCACACCGCCGCCAGGGCGGCCGCGACGAGGGCGGCGAGGGCGCGGAGCCTGAAGTAGCCGACCAGGTCGGGCGCGTCGAAGCGCGCGGCGTCGGCGGTCAGGAACACGGCGCCGAGGAGCGCGGTCGCGGCGACGGTGAGCAGCCCGAACGCGAGGGACGCGTGGTTGGCCCACGCGTCGGCCGAGGCCTCGACGCCCGGCGCGATCCGGCCGGTGGCGACGGCGCCGGCCGCCGCCCCGAGGAAGAACGGGGTGAGCAGGGAGGAGACGGCGAAGACGGTGCCGTAGAGCCGTCGCCGGGCCAGCCGCCGGGCGGGTTTGCGCAGGGCGAATCCGGCGCCGCGCAGGACCATGCCGAGGGCGGCGAGCGCCAGGGGGAGCCACAGTGCGGTGAACACGGTCTGGAACATCACGGGGAACCCGGTCCACATCAGGACCAGGACGAAGATCAGCCAGACGTTGTTGACCTCCCACACGGGCGCCATCGCGTGGTCGATCAGCCACCGCGGGCGCTTGCCGCGCTCGGGCCCGCCGGCCGTCAGGTCCCAGAAGCCGGCCCCGTAGTCGGTGCCGCCGCCACAGGCGTACGCGGCCACCGCGAGCAGCAGCACGAAGGCGACGAAGCCGGCCATCACCCGTCACCTCCCGCGGGCGGGCGCGGACCGTACGGGGTGACCGCCTCCGGCTCCTCCGCGGGAGGCCCGCCCGTCACCCGCCCGGCCGCCCGTCCGTCGGCCAGGCGCCACCCGTCGCGCATCTTCAGCAGGATCCCGAGGAACACCCCGAAGACGCACACGTACACGACGATCACCAGACCGAACATGATCCAGAGGGTGGTGGAGCGGGTAGAGGTCACGGCCTCCGCGACGCGCATGTTCTGGTAGACGATCCAGGGCTGGCGCCCCACCTCGGTGGTGATCCAGCCGCACTCGACGGCGATGACGGAGGCGACGCCGGCGCAGGCGGCTCCGCGGTAGAACCACTTGGAGGCGGGCAGCCGCCGGTGGCGCAGCCGGACGAAGCCGTAGCAGAGGGCGAGGAGCAGGAGCAGGCTCCCGATCCCGACCATGGTGTCGAAGGCCCAGTGCGCGATCGTGGCCTGAGTGGCGTTCGGCCGGTCGCCCGCCGGGACGGAGCTGAGCCCGGTCACCTGCGTGTCCGGTGTGAACCCGGCCAGGATGGAGTCGAGCTGGGGGATCCTGATGCCACCGGAGACGGTCCCGTCCGGATGGAGCCGGCCGTACAGGTACTCCGGTACGTGGGTGCCGGTGTCCCAGACGAGCTCCGTCGCCGCGAACTTCACGGGCTGCTTGTGGAACACCTGCCGGGCGATCGAGTCGCCCAGGACGAACTGCACCGGGGTGGCCGCCGCGGCGAGGGTGAAGGGGACCGCGAAGCCGAGCCGGTGGTAGTGGTCCCGGCGCCCGCGCAGCCACCCGACGGCGTACACGCCCGCCACGACGTAGCCCGCGGTCACCAGCATCGCCATCACGAAGTGCCAGTACTCGGGCCCGAACATCGGGGTGAAGACCGCCTTCCGGACGTCCACGTCGACCGGGTTGCCGGCGGAGTCGAGGGTGAACCCCTGGGGGGTGTTCATCCACGAGTTGGCGGCCAGGATGCCGAAGGCCCCCAGCAGCGCGGTGGCCGGCAGGGGCAGGCCGAGCAGGAAATGGGTGCGGGGCTTCAGCCTGCGCCAGCCGTACAGGTAGATGGCGATGAGCACCGCTTCGAGGAAGAACGCCCATGCCTCGACGCCGAAACCGATGCCGAAGACGTCACCCCACCGGCCCATCAGCCCCGGCCAGAGCAGGCCGAACTCGAACGACAGCACGGTGCCGGTGACCACGCCGATCGCGAACTGCACGGCCATCACGGCCGACCAGCGCCGGGCCAGCAGCAGGGCCGTGGGGTCGTTCCTGCGCAGGCCGCGGTAGTGCATGACCAGGGTGATGAGCGGCAGCGCCACGCCCATCGGCACCAGGATGATGTGAGAGGCGAGGGTGAACGCCATCAGCTCCCTGGCCGGGAGCAGCTGCGCGGGGCTGTCCGCCGCCAGCAGGTGGACCGTGGTGTGCATGCGTTCCTTTGCCGCTCGGGATCACGGGCCGGACGGGGTTCGGCGCCGGGCTCGGGTGCCGGGCCGGGCCGCCGGCCTCAGCCGCCGGTGGCGAAGCCGGGGAAGAGGGTCATCCCGCCGTCCACGTAGAGCGTGGCGCCGACGACGTAGTCCATGAGGTCGGAGGCGAGGCCCACCGCCGCGTGGGCGATGTCCTCGGGGTCGCCGATGCGGTCGTACGGGATCAGCTTGAGCAGGTCCTCCCGGGCCTCTTCGGTCTCCCACGCGCTCCGGTTGATCGGCGTCCGGATGGCGCCCGGGGCGATCGCGTTGACGCGGATCCGCTTGGGCGCGAGCTCCTGGGCCAGGGTCTCCATCAGCATCTGCACGCCGCCCTTGGAGGCGGCGTAGTTCACGTGCCCCGCCCAGGGGATGATCTGGTGCACGGAGCTCATGCAGATGATCTTCCCGGCCGCGTGGGACACCTCCGGGACCACGCCGCGCCGCAGGAACTCCTTCGTCGCCTCCCGCGCGCACAGGAACTGGCCCGTGAGATTGACGTCGATCACCTTCTGCCACTGGGCGAGCGTCATCTCCTCGAAGGGGGCGTCGCGCTGCAGTCCGGCGTTGGCGACCAGGATGTCGATCGTGCCGAACTCCTGGACCATCCGGTCCATCATGGCGACGACCTGGTCCTCCTGCGACACGTCCGCCTCGTACGCGGCGGCGCGCACGCCGAACGACCTGATCTCCTCGGCCACCTTCTCGGCTTCCTCCGCACCGGCCACGTAGTTCACCACCACGTCGGCGCCGGCCCGGCCCAGGCCGATGGCCGTGGCCTTCCCGATCCCGCTGTTGGCGCCGGTGACCAAGGCCCTCTGACCCTTGAGCAGGTGGGCGGGGATCACTCCCCGCGGTCCTTTCCGGTGGGAACTCAACGTAGACCGCCTCCTCGAATGCCCGGCGCGGGCCGCCGGACCGCGGCCCGGCAGCGTCCGAACGCCACCCAAGCACCCCCTCCGCGGACCGGCGTCCCGTGCGGGGCGGTCTTGGGCCACGCGGCCGAGCACCGCCCCCCGGTCGGAGGAAACAGGGGGGCGGGTGACGGGGCCGGGGTCAGCCGAGCCGTTCCAGCAGGTGGTCGCCCACCCGCAGGGCGTTCGCGATCGCCGTGAGCGACGGATTGACCGCGCCGATGCTCGGGAAGAAGCTCGTGTCGACCACGTACAGGTTGTCGAGATCGTGCGCCTTGCAGTTCACGTCCAGGGCGGAGGTGGCCGGGTCGTCGCCGAACCGCACGGTGCCGGCCTGGTGCGCCGTCGCGCCGATCGGCATGCCCTTGTGGAGGTAGATGCTGCGCGTCAGGAGACGGTGCTCGTGCATCCCCAGATGGCTGAGGATCCCCTGGAGCTTGTGCCGCAGGCGGGTCAGCCCCGCGATGTTGTTCTTCTCGTCGAGCACGAGACGGATGGTGCCGTCGCCGTCGACGGTGACCCGGTTGTCGGGCAGGGGGAGGTCCTCGCCGCACAGCCAGAAGTCGACCGCGTGGTGGGCCATGACCTCGAAGGGCATGTCGGGGGTCACGGCACCCGCCCAGCGGGGCGCCTCGCCGTGGATCTGGTCGGCGTCCGACTTGCCGAGCATCTGGATGCCGCCCAGCGGGTAGTCCCAGTCGTCGGCGCCGAGGTACCAGTCGTGCAGGGCCAGGGTCTTCTGGAACCTGGTGTCGTTCGGCTCCCTCGAAATCGCCATCAGCGCAAGGTTGTTGTGGCGCATGTAGTACCGGCCGACCACGCCCGAGCTGTTCGCCAGCCCCTGGGGGTGGCGGTCGCCGGCCGAAGCCAGGAGGAGCACCGCCGAATTGACGGCTCCACAGGCCACGACCACGATGTCCGCGGTGTACGAGGCCTCCGCACCGTCCTCGCCGCGGGTCACGACGCTGCTGACGCTGCGTCCGGCCGGGTCCGTCTCCAGCCGGACCACCCGCGCGTTGGTGACCATCTCGACGTTCGGGTGCCGCAGGGCCGGCTCCACGCAGATCACCTGGGCGTCCGACTTGCCGCGCACCAGGCAGGGGAAGCCGTCCACCCGGTCGCAGCGGATGCAGACGCTGGAGCTGGTCGCCCGCCCGTGCTCGTCCTGCACCAGATCGACCCCGATGGGCAGGTGGAAGGGGTGCAGCCCGCGCTTCTCCAGGTCGTCGCTCAACTGCTGGATCCGCGGCTCGTGTTCGACCGGCGGACGGGCGTACTGGGCACTGCACGGCCCCTCCCACGGGTCCTCCCCGTGGCGGCCGTGGACCAGGTAGAGGTGCTCGGCCTGCGTGTAGTACGGCTCGAGGTCCTCGTACCGGATCGGCCAGGCCGGGGACACGCCGTCGTGGTGGCGCAGCTCCCCGAAGTCCTCGGGCCGCAGCCGGAAGAGGGCCGCGCCGTAGAACTTCGTGTTGCCCCCGACGTAGTAGTTGACCTCGGGCGGGAACCGGTCGCCGTGCTTGTCCAGCCAGAACTCCGGGGCACGGTACTTGCCCTTCACGAACACGGCGGTGGAGTCCCAGTTGTCCCGCTCGCGGGGGAGGTAGTCACCGCGTTCGAGGATGAGCACCCGTTTCCCGGACGGGGCGAGCCGGTGGGCGAGCGTACCGCCGCCGGCGCCCGAACCGATGATGACGACGTCGTAGTGCGGGGAGTCGCCCACGGCGACCACCGTCCTTGCGCTCGTGGGGCCGCCCTGTCACCGGCCCGCTCGCTGCGCGCTGCCGCGACACGGCAGCCACCCCACCTCTTCGAACGTATCCCTCCTCCCCGGGAACGGCGACCGCGGGGATCGCGCCGTCACAGCACGGCGATCGGGTTCACCGGCGAGCCGGTGCCCGAAGGGAGCCTGAGCGGCGCCACCACGCACAGGAAGGACCACCGGCCCGCGTCCGCGCACGCCGGGGCCAGCTCCTCGAACTGCAGGTAGTCCATCAGGTGCAGCCCCATGGCGTGCACCGCCAGCACGTGCACGGGGAAGTCCACCCCGGCCACCGCACTGGGCGCGGTGTCGTTGTTGCCGTCCGAGCCCAGCGCGGCGATCTGCCGCTCGGCCAGGAACCGCACGGCCGTGGGGTGGAGACCGGCCCGGGCCCCCGCGGCGTTCCACGCCCCGAGCTCCCGGCGCCGCAGGCGGTGCCCCACCCGTACGAACAGCACGTCCCCCGGCCCGGCCCGGACCCCTTGGGCCGCCTCGGCCCCGGCCAGGTCGGCGGCCGTCACGTGGTCCCCGGGCTCCAGCCACGGCACGCCGCGCAGCCGCGGAACGTCCAGGAGCACGCCACGGCCGACGATGCCGTCCCGGACGGTGTCGACGGAGAGCGCGCCCGCGCCCCGGGAGGTGACGCTGCTCGCCGGTACGCCGTTGTAGAGCTCCCCGTCGAAGAACACGTGGCACAGCGCGTCGAGATGACTGTCCGCGTCCCCGTGCACGTTCATCGCGAACCGGTCGAGCGCGAAGTGGAGCCCGTCGCCGCCCGTCGCACCGGTCTCACCCCCGGCGGGCGCGATCATCCGGTGCCGCGCCGGTTCGGGATCGTCCGGCCCGGCCCGGGTCTCGACGGGCGCGGCGAGGGACACCGTACGCCCGGAGCGGACCTCGGCCGCGGCGGCGACGACCCGCCCGGGCGTCAGGTGCCCGAGCGCCCCGCGCCGGTCGTCCGGCGCACGCGGAGTCCGCTCGCGCAGTTCCCCGTACAGCGCGCGGAACTCGGCGCCGGTCATGCGCCCCGGCGCCGGGGGCCCGGTGTCCGGGGTCACCAGGATCCCCACGGGGCCAGGCCCCACCGGAAGACGTGGCTGCCGCCCGGTTGCAGGACGGTGAGCGCCGTACCGCTGCGGAAGGAGTCCGCCGGGCAGGACATCGGCTCGACGGCGACACCGCGCCGCCGCCGCCCGGGCTCCGACAGCGTGTCCCCGGTGTACACCTGCACGTAACGCACGCCCTCGAGGAGCCGTACGTCGATGCCGCGGTCGCCGGAGGGGTGCGCCAGCCGCACCGCGCAGTGGCCGGCGGGATCCAGGTCGAGCCCCGTGAAGGCGGTGTCCAGGTGCTGCTCGCCGAGGGGGCGGGCGGTGCGGAAGTCGTACGGCGTGCCCTCGACCGGCTCCTGACCGGCCGGCACGCCGTGTTCGTCGGTGCCGAGCCGGAAGCGGGCCGGCACGGTCAGCAGCGCGTCGTCCACCAGGCCGGTGCCCACGGTCAGATAGGGGTGCTGGCCCACGCCGTAGGGCGCGGCGGTGTCGCCCGGGTTGGCGGCGGTGACGGTGATCTCGAGCCCGTCCGGGCCCAGCCGGTACGCGGCGGAGACCTCCAGCCGGTGCGGGTACCCCGGCTGCGGGAAGAGGGTGGTGCCCACCGTGACCTCGTCCTCGCTCCGCGCCAGCAGCCGCCAGGGGACCCACCTCAGGAGGCCGTGGATCGCATTGCCGTTCTCCGGTTCGGTCAGCGGGAGTTGCCGTTCCCCGCCGCCGAATCCGTAGCGCCCGCCGGCCACCCGGTTCGGCCACGGTACGAGGAGCTGCCCGCGGCCGCCGGTGATCGGCTCGTCGGCGGCGAACCCGTCGAGGAGCGGCCGCCCGTCCACCTCGTACTCGCGCAGGGCGCCGCCCAGCTCGACCACCACCGCGGTCTGCGCACCGCGGCGCAGCAGCCACTGTTCGCCCGATGCAGTGGGGGGCATGCGCGGCTCCTCGGTGTGCGGCGGAGGTACGGCGGAGAGCTCAGGCGGAGCCGGCCGCCCCCGGTGCACCAGGGGCCGGGGGAGGGGTGGCCGGCGCCTGCGCGGGCCGGCCCGCGGGGCGGTGTGCGGAGCGGACCGTCAGCAGCTGGGTCGTCACGAACGACACGACGGCCGCCAGGACGATCACCGGGGTCATGGCGGCGCTGTCGAGCACCAGGACGACGAGCACGATGGTGCTGACGGGCAGCCGCAGGGCACTGGCGGTCGCGGCCGCCATCCCGGCGGCCATGGCCGGTACGACGCCCAGGCCCGGCAGGGGGGCCAGCAGTACGCCCGCCGCACCACCGAGGAACAGCGAGGGGAAGACCGGGCCGCCGCGCAGGCTGCCCAGGCACAGGGTGTAGGCGGCGCCCGCGCACAGCAGAACGGCGATCAGGGCTCCGACCCCCCAGCTGTGCGGATCGGCGGCCAGCCGGCCCAGCGTGGCCTGGCCTGAGGACGCCACGTCGGCTGGCGTCCGGCCGGTGGTGAGCGCGTACACGGCGCCGCAGACGCCGGCGGCCGCGGCGCACAGCGTGGTGTGGAGGACGGTGCGCTTCGCGACGAACCGCGCGGTGAGCTGCCCCCCGCGCATGATCAGATGGATGGCGCCACCGATGGCCACGGCCATCAGGACCGCCCAGATCACGTCGCCGGCGTCGAGGTGCGGAGCCGGGGCGCCCACCTTCATGGAGAGGCTGGGCGCATCGAGCCCCGTCCAGCGGCCGAAGCCGGTGAACACGAGGGCGCCCACCCCGCTCGACAGCAGGGCGGGCAGCATGACGGCGAACAGCTGTGGGCCGCCCACCCCTGCCACCTCGATCAGCAGTACCGCCGCGACCAGCGGACTTCCGAAGATCACCGCGATCGCCGAGGCCGCTCCCGCTGCACCCAGGAGCGCCGCGCTCTGGGGATTCGCCGGGATCCGCGCCAGGTCCCTGAAGAGGAGGGCCAGGCCGCCGCCGAGGGCGATCAGAGGGGCCTCGGGGCCGAGCGTGGCACCGAGGGGAAGGCTGAGCACGGCGGCGAGCACCACGCCGGGCAGGGCTCCGGGCGATGCGCCGCCCGTGTGCAGTCCCCCGGCGGGGATGTGGCCGCCCCCGCCGGGCATACGGCTGACCACGAGCCCGACGGTCACGCCGGCGACGAGCAGCAGCGGCAGCGGCCACCACCACGGGGGGACGCTCCAGCCCAGCGCATCCGGCAGGCTGTCCCACATCAGCTTTTCCAGCTCGTGGAGTCCGACCAGGAACCAGAACGCGACGAGCGACACCGGAACGCCGATGAGGGCGCAGAACACGAGGGTCTTCAAATAGCCGGGACTGCGCAGCAGTTCACCCAGCAGGTTCGCCTCTTCGGGCTGGGTCGCTTCGGAAGGGCCAGGCTTGGTTCCGGACAACCGCAACCACTCCTCACGAGCGGACTTGTGGACGCACGGCGGGGGTCAGCCCGCCACAGCCATTGCAGCATCCGATCGTGGGCTCCGCATGTCCGGAGCGTCAGGACCCGTCAGGCGGGCTGCCACAGCTCGACGCGGTGGCCCTCGGGATCGGTGACCCAGCCGAACCGGCCCACGCCGTCCATGTCCTGGGTCCCGGCGGCCACGTCCGCGCCCTTGGCGCGCAGCTGCGCGAGCATCGCGTCCAGGTCCCGGACGCGGAAGTCAGGCACCACGGCCCGTCCGCGCAGGGCTGCGCGGACGGGCCGTGGCCACCCTGACGGTGGCGGGGTGCCGGCCGGGCGACGGGCCCGGCCGGACACTCACACGCTGTTGGCGGCGGGCGCGTTCGGCACCACGGAGGGAACCGCGTTCGACACGGCCCACTGCCGGTCCTGCTCGAAGGTCCGGAGCAGGTCCGCCGCGACGCTGACCGCGATCACCGCGGGTTCCTTGCCGGTGATCTCGGTCAGCCCGATCGGGGTCTTGATCCGGTCGATGGTGGCCGCGTCGTGGCCGCCCTCGTTGGCCAGGCGCTGCCGGAACCGCGCCCATTTGGCCGAAGACCCGATCAGGCCGACCGAGCCGAGACCGCTGGTGCGCAGAGCGGCGTCGCACAGCGCGGCGTCCTCGGCGTGATCATGAGTCATGATCAGGACGTGCGTGCCGGGCGGCAGCTCCGAGAGCACCTCCTCGGGAAGCAGCAACGTGTGGTGCACGTTGACGTCCGCCACCGCGTCCGAGAGCACGCCGAGCCGTTCGTCGGAGAGCATCTCGGGACGGGTGTCGATCAAGTGCAGATCGAGGTTGTGGCGGGCCAGGATCCGGGCCAGCTCCAACCCCACATGCCCCACACCGAAGATCGCGACCGCTTCGACCACCGGCAGCGGCTCGACGAGCACGCTGACGGCCCCACCGCAGCACTGGACTCCGTGCCGGCTGGTGACCTTGTCGTTGAGGGCGAACTCCATGAGTTCCGGTTCCGGATCGGGCGTGCCGATCAGCTCGCGGGCCCGGTCGATGGCAACGGCTTCGATGTTGCCGCCACCGATCGAGCCCCAGGTCTCATTGCGACCCACGACGAGCTTGGCGCCGGCCTTGCGGGGCGCGTGGCCGCGCACGGTCGCGACGGTCACGAGCGCTCCGGCTTCCCGGTTCGCCCGCAACCGCGCGACCGCGGCCACCCACGTCATGTCAGACATTGCTCAAAGCGGCCGTGTCAGCGGAGATCTCGCTGACGTCCAGCTTCGCGCCGGCTGCACGCGCGTTCTGGATCGCCCAGAACACCGCCTCAGGCGTCGCAGGGGCACCGAGCTCCAGGCTGAGACCGCTCGGCCCGAACGCCGCGGCGGCCTGCCGCAGCGCCTCGCGGACCGAGAACGCCAGCATCAGCGGAGGCTCACCGACCGCCTTGGAGCCGTAGACCGCACCCTCTTCGGAGGCGTTCTGCAGCAGCGAGACGTTGAACTCCTCGGGCATCTCCGAGAAGCTCGGCAGCTTGTAGGTGCTCGCCGCCTGCGTCAGCAGACGACCGCGGTTCGGACCCTCGCTGGTGTCCCAGCGCATGTCCTCCAGCGTCAGCCAGCCCGCACCCTGCACGAAGCCGCCCTCGACCTGACCGATGTCGATCAGCGGGGAGAGGCTGTCGCCGACGTCGTGGATGATGTCCACGCGACGGATGCGGTACTTGCCGGTGAAGCCGTCCACCTCGACCTCGGCCGCCGCGGCGCCGTAGGAGAAGTACTTGAACGGGGAGCCGCGGAACGTCTGGGCGTTCCAGTGCAGACCCTCGGTGCGGTAGTAGCCCGCCGCCGAGAGCTGGACGCGCTGGAAGTACGCGGTGTGGACCAGGTCGTCCCAGGCCAGTTCCTTGTCGCTGCCGAGGACGCGTGCGACGCCGTCGACGATGCGCACGTCCGAGGCGTTGCCGCCCAGCTGGCCGGCGGCCACCTGCTGCAGCCGCTCGCGCAGCTGCTCACAGGCGTTCTTGATCGCACCACCGTTGAGGTCCGCGCCGGAGCTGGCCGCGGTGGCGGAGGTGTTGGGAACCTTGTCGGTCCGCGTCGGGGCGAGGCGCACCTTGTGCAGCGGGATGCCCAGCGAGGTCGCGGCCACCTGCATCATCTTGGTGTGCAGGCCCTGGCCCATCTCGGTGCCACCGTGGTTGATCAGGACGGAGCCGTCCTTGTAGATCAGCACGAGAGCGCCGCCCTGGTTGAAGGCGGTGAGGTTGAACGAGATGCCGAACTTGATGTTCGTGATCGCGAGCGCCCGCTTGGTGTGCGGGTGCGCGGCATTGAAGGCCGCGATCTCGCGCTTGCGGTCGGCGATGCCGGCGTTCTGCTGGATCTGGTCCCAGATGAGGGAGATCCGCTCGGCCTGCGTGACCGGCTGACCGTACGGCGTCGTCTGGCCCTGGCCCGGCTGGTAGAAGTTGCGCTCGCGCAGCTCCATCGGGTCCAGGCCCAGCTGCGGCGCGCAGCGGCCGAGGATGTCCTCCATCACCAGCATGCCCTGAGGGCCGCCGAAGCCGCGGAAGGCGGTGTTGGAGACCTTGTTGGTCTTGGCGATGCGGCCGGCGACACGCGCGTTGGGGATCCAGTACGTGTTGTCGATGTGGCACAGCGCGCGAGCCGTGACGGGCTCGGACAGGTCCAGGCTCCAGCCGCCGTCGGAGGTCAGCGTGGCGTCCAGGGCCTGGATGCGGCCCTGGGCATCGAAGCCGATCTTCCACTTGGCGTGGAAGCCGTGGCGCTTGCCCGACATGGTCAGGTCCTGGGTGCGGTTGAGCCGCAGGCGGACCGGACGGCCGGTGAGCTTGGCGCCGAGCGCGGCGACGGCCGCGAACCCGTGCGGCTGCATCTCCTTGCCGCCGAAGCCGCCACCCATGCGCAGGCACTGCACAGTCACTTCGTGGCTGTGGATGCCGAGCACGTGCGCGACGATCTCCTGCGTCTCCGAGGGGTGCTGGGTGCTGCTCTGGATGAACAGCTGACCGTTCTCGTCGATCTGGGCGAGAGCCGCGTGGGTCTCGAGGTAGAAGTGCTCCTGGTCCTGGAACTGGAACTCGCCCTCGAAGACGTGGGCGGACTCCTCGAAGCCGGCGTCGATGTCGCCGGTCACCATCAGGGGGCGGGCGCCGTGGAAGGCCTCGGCCGCGATGGCTTCCTTGAGCGTCATGATCGAGGGCAGCTCCTCGAGCTCCACCTCGACGGCGGCCGCACCGAGACGGGCGGCCTCCAGGGTCTCGCCGAGCACCCAGGCCACCGAGTGGCCGTAGTACTGGACCTCGTCCGGGAAGAGCGGCTCGTCGTGCTTCATGCCGGCGTCGTTCACGCCGGGCACGTCGGCGACGGTGAGCACGCGGACCACACCGGGCACCGCGAGGGCGGCCTCGGTGCGCAGCGCCGTCACCTTGGCACGGGCCTTCATGACCTGGACCGGGTAGGCGTGCAGGACGTCCTTGGTGCGGTACACGAGGTCGTCCGTGTAGAGCGCGGCACCGGTGACGTGCAGGTTCGCGCTCTCGTGCGGCATGGATACGCCGACTACGGGCTTCTCGGGGATCTCGGACAGATGGCTCATGACGACACCGCCTCAGGGGTCTCTGCGAACAGCTTCAACAGGCTCTGACCGAGCATCGCGGAGCGGTATTCGGCGCTGGCGCGGTGGTCGTTCATCGGGGTGCCTTCGGCCTGCAGCAGCTGGGCCGCGGCCTCCACGGTCTCGGACGTCCACGGCTTGCCCTCGAGGGCGGCCTCGGTGGTGAGAGCGCGGATCGGGGTGGCGGCGACGCCGCCGAGGCCGATGCGGGCCTTGGTGACGATGCCGTCCTGGATCTCGAGCGCGAAACCGACGGCCACGCTGGAGATGTCGTCGAAGCGGCGCTTGGCGATCTTGTGGAAGGCCGTGACGGGCGACAGCGGAAGCGGGATGCGGATCGCGCGGATCAGCTCGTCGGGACGGCGCACGGTCTGGCGGTAACCGGTGAAGTACTCCGCCAGCGGGACCACGCGCTCGCCGTCGGCGTCGGCGAGGACCAGCGACGCCTCCAGCGCGAGCAGGACCGGCGGGCTGTCACCGATCGGGGAGCCGGTACCGAGGTTGCCGCCGAGGGTGCCGCTGTTGCGGATGAGGCGGGAGGCGAACTGCGGGAACAGCTCGGCCAGCAGCGGGACGCTGCCGTCGAGGCGGCGCTCGATCTCGGTGAGCGTCACCGCCGCGCCGATCTCGAGGTAGTCGTCCTCGAACTTCAGCTCACGCAGCTCGGGCAGGCGGTCGATCGCGACCACGAGGTCGTCCCGGCGGGAGCGGATGTTGATCTCGACGCCGTAGTCGGTGCTGCCGGCGACGAGGACCGCCTTCGGCTGCTCGCGGAGCAGCCGGGTCACCTCGGCCAGGGTGGCCGGGCGCACGAAGGTGCGGCCGTCCTGGGTGTACTCGGTGACGGCGGGCTCGGGAGCGGGCTGCTCGCGGCGCTGGGCCAGCGGGTCGTCCTCGGTGGGCTCACCGACGGCGTACGCGGCGTCGCGGATCGGGCGGTATCCGGTGCAACGGCACAGGTTTCCGCTCAGCGAGTGCAGGTCGAAGCCGTTCGGGCCGTGCTCGGCGTCGCCCTCGGCGTGCGAGTCGGCGGCCTGATCCCCGCAGGTCTGGGCGCAGCGGCCCGGACGGTAGTACTCGGAGGCCATGCTGCAGATGAAGCCCGGCGTGCAGTAACCGCACTGCGAGCCACCGCGGACGGCCATCTCCTGCTGCACCGGGTGCAGCGTGGGGGCCTCGCCGGCCTCGCCGGGGGTGGCGAGACCCTCGGAGGTGATGACCTCCTGGCCGTCGAGTGCCGCGGCCGGGACCAGGCACGCGTTGACCGCGACCCAGTCGGTGGGCTTGTCCACGCCGGGACGGGCGACCAGGATGGAACATGCGCCGCATTCACCCTCGGCGCAGCCCTCCTTGGTACCGGTCAGGCCGCGCTCGCGCAGGAAATCGAGCACCGTGGTGTGGGGTGCGGAAGGGGAAAGCGGTGTCTCTTTCCCGTTAACCGTGATGCGCGCCTCTACCATGGCACGTCCTCATTTCGGGGCGCGGTCGATCGGACTACCCTAGTCGCCATTTTAGGAGCTTTCTTTTTCGTCGGCGCAGCTCAGAACCAGGAGTGCGCCGAATCGGCACGCAAGGCGCGCCGCAGGTGGTGACAGAGATGGAAACGTCCCGGGGCCCTGAGAACGGGCACGCCGGAGAGGTGGCTGCTAAGCGCCGTGTGCTACTCGACCCGGAGCCCAGGCGATCTGGTGAGCGAGACGAAGAAGTCCGGAGATGGTCGACATCCGGCTTCGCCTCCTTCCAGCGGCTCTCGAGTAGGTACGGTCGAAAGTACGTGCCCGCAGGACCATCGGTCAAGCCGCCGTCGGTTGATTCCCTGAAGACAAACGGCCTTGTCCCGGGCTGTTTTGTACGACCGGCCAATCCGGTTAGTCGCGTTCCGTCGATTCACTGACTTGCGCCTGGTGGCGGGTAACGGATTCTTCCGTTCCGGCTCCTCGGCCCCCGACCGTGTTCAGGGCCCCGTCGGCGGCGCTCGACCCTCTTGACCAGCGGGTTTGTCGTTCAGTGGGGCTGACTGGGCCGGTCGGCGGCCGGTACGCGGCCGCCGCGGAGCCCAGGCGGCTGACGAGCGGGCCGCAAGAGGCGGATTCAAGCCACCTTCGGGGCCCTCCTAAAAGAAGTGGAGCAATGCACACCTCGGGGACACCTCCGGGACACCACCGGGTGGCTCCGCGGATGCCATGACGTGCCGGCTGCGGCAGCCGCCCGGGGGCCGGACGCTCCCCCGGGGGCCGGTGCACCGAGGAGTGGCGGCCGTACGCCCCGGCGGGGCAGGCTGTACACATGAGAGCGCCCTTGCGCTCGCCCCCGGAAGCGGGAGCCGGCGGTCACCACCACGTCCTCTTCACGCTCGCGGAGTGCGTACCCTTCGTGATCGCGCTCGTGGTGCTCGTCATCGAACTCACCCCCCTCCACTTCGTCTACACGGGCCCCCTGCTGGTCGCGACGCCCGCGCTGGCGGCCGTGACGATGGGGCCCAAGGGCACCCTCGCGGCGGCCGGGACGGCGCTGGTGGTCAGCGCGATCACCGTCACCCACAACCAGGCCTGGGGCGGCCAGCAGGTCTACACGAACCTCGTCGCCCTCTCCCTGGTGACGGCTGCGAGCGTCATGACGAGCCGCGCCGTGCTCACGCGCCGGGAGAACGAGCTCAACCAGGTCCGCCGGATCGCGGAGGCCGCCCAGGAGGTCCTGCTGAGACCCGTGCCGGACCGGCTGGGACCCGTACGCGCGTCCAGCATGTACCTGGCGGCCGAGACGGGTGCGCAGATCGGCGGCGATCTCTACGACGCGGTCCAGACCCGGTACGGGGTCCGGATGATCGTCGGGGACGTGCGGGGCAAGGGTCTGCCGGCCGTCCGGGCCGCCGCCGTCGTCCTCGGCGCGTTCCGGGAGTCCGTGCACTACGAGGACGACCTCGTCGAGGTCGTCAACCACTGCGGAGCGGCCCTGCGGCGGGACGCCGCCCTGGCGGGTGCGGGCGTCGGTGCGGCGGTGGCGGACGACGAGGAAGCGCTGCTGGAGGGCTTCGTCACCGCCGTCGTGGCCCAGATCCCGGACGGCCCCGTCATCGAGATCGTCAACCGGGGCCATCCGTCGCCCCTGCTGCTGAGCGACGGCAAGGTCCGGCCCCTGGTGCCCGCGGCCTCGCTGCCGCCGCTCGGCCTGGAGGAGTTCATCGTCGGCCCTCCCGGGCGGACGGAGGGCTATCCGTTCGAGCCGGGGGACCGGCTGCTCCTGCACACGGACGGGGTCATCGAGGCCCGCGACGGCTCCAACGCCTTCTTCGACCTCCCGGTGGCCCTTGCCGCGATGCGCGATTACACCAGACCCGCCTTCCTCGAGGGCCTGCGCCAGGCGCTGCTCAGGCACACGCAGGGTGCGCTGGCGGACGACGTGGCGGTCGTGGTCGTCGACCGGGTCGACCCCGATGACCTCCGGGACGGCGAGGCCGCGCCGTCCCGGAGGTGAGCCGGCCCTGGTTCAGGATGCGGCCGGGACGGGGTTTCGAACGGGTAGTGGTGGATGCGGTCGGGCGGTGCGCCGCCGAGCGTGAGCGTCTCCGGACGTGGGCGGGATTACGGGCGGCGCGGTCGGCGGCGCGGCCCCGGCGCGTGGTGCGGAACCTCAGCGGACCGGAGCTCCTCCGGCCGGTGTGCGGGACGGAGGGCCCGGAGTGGGCCGGGGGACGGTCGCGTGCACGGGGAGGCGCCCGTGACGGGCGCTGCGGGTGGGGACTTCACGAACGGGCATGGGTCCTCGAAGCGGGTCGACGGCAGGTGACCGGATCGAATGGCTCCGGACGGTACCCGACGGCGGGGAGACGCAGAAGCGGCCGAGGCCGTTTTTGAGACGGCGGCGGGCCGGGTCGTCCCGTCCGGTCCCAAATGGGGCCCGATTTCGCGGTGTTGTCCGCTGCGCCGGAGGCGGCCGACTGCGGGCGGGTTCCCCGCGAGTGGGTCGGGGCGTCGGTGGAACCGGTGCGTCCACAACCCTTGACGGGCCTCCGGGGCCCTCACATACTGGCGGCCAAATCGATTTGGCCAAATCGATTTGGCCCCTGCCTGGGGCCGGATCGCGGCCAGAGCCGGAGCGAGCCGAACGGAGCTCGAACGTGTCCAGTCCCAGCACTCTCCCCCACCCCGTGGACCAGTCCCGACCGCTGAGCAGGATCCTCCTGTTCGGCGTGCAGCACGTCCTCGTCATGGCGGCTACCCCCGTCTCGGCGATCTTCCTGATGAGCGCGACCCTCCACCTCGACCCCGGTCTCACCGTGAACCTGCTCTCGGCGGCCTTCGTGCTCTCCGGGGTCGGTTCCCTGATCCAGTCCCTGGGACCCTGGAAGTTCGGGCCCCGGCTGCCGTTCGTGATGCTGCCCGGCGGGGCGCCGCTGATCCTGTTCCTGGCCATCGCCGAACAGCACGGCGTGCGCACCGCCACCGGCGCGGTGATCATCAGCGCCGCCTTCTACTTCGTCGTACTGCCCGTCTTCTCGCGCCTGTTGAAGTTCTTCCCCACCCTGGTCATCGGCACGATGATCGTCATCGTCGGCGTCAACCTGGTGAAGGTCGGCGCGCTGCTCGTCACCGGCCGGCCCGGTACGCCCGGCTTCGCGAACACCACGAACCTGGCGCTCGGGATGGCCACGATCGGCTTCACCGTCGCCCTCTACTGGCTGTTCACCGGCATCGTGCGGCAACTCGCCGTGATGCTCGGCCTGATCGCCGGCGCCGCCCTGGCCTTCGCACTCGGCCGGTTCGACTTCGGCGGCGTCGCGGACGGCGGGATCCTGAGCGCTCCGCAGCTGATGCCCTTCGGCACGCCCGAGTTCCACCTGGTCGCCGCCCTGCCGCTGATGCTGTACGGACTCGCCTCCATGGCCGAGGCCACCGGGCAGACCGTCATCAACGCGGAGACGGTCGGCAAGGAGATCGACCAGCGGACGGTCGTCCCCCGCACCATCCGGGGCGACGCACTGGTCTCCCTCTTCGGCGGGTTCCTGGGACTGCCGCTGATGGTGACCAGCGGCGAGAACATCGGGATCGTCCGCGTCACGGGAGTGCGCAGCCGGTTCGTCACCGCGGCCGCGGGCGTCGTCCTCATCGCCATCGGCTTCCTCGCCCCCGTCATCCGCGCCATCAGCGTCATCCCGTCCGCCGTCGTCGGCGGCACGGCGATGGTGGTCTTCGCGGTGATCACCGTGCTCGGCGTCCAGATGCTCGGCAAGGCGGACCTGGAGCGGCACTCGAACGGGTTCATCTGCGCCGTCGCCATCGCGCTGGGCCTGCTGCCGATCCTCGTCCCCGGCCTCTACGCGGGCCTGCCGTCCGGGGCGCGGATCCTGCTCGAAAGCGGCGTCGCCGTCGGCGCGTTCACCGCCGCCGTCCTCAACGTCCTGTTCCACCACGTACGGCCCCGGCTCGCCCGGGCGCGCGCCGCCGAGCCCCTCGCCGGACTCGTCGACGCGGGCGAGTCCCGCGCCGTACCCCACGCATGACCCGTACGGAAAGAGTGAGATGACCGACCTGACGCAGTACGGCGTGAACGCGGCCGGCGGCCCCGCCCCGGAGGGCCTGCGCCCCGACCACCTCGCCGACGAGGTCCGACTCCTGGCCCCCGCCGTCGTGATGACCCCGGACGGCCCGAAGGAGCAGTACGCGGTCCTCGTGGCCGGCGGCTCCTTCCGCGCCGTCGGACCGGTCGCGCTCCTGGAGCGCGACCACCCGCACCTCACCCCCCTCCGGCTGCCCGGACACGTACTGATGCCGGGATTCGTCGACGCGCACCACCACCTGACGCAGAGCTTCGGCTCCGCACTCGCCTTCGGCGAGCCCTCCGAGATCTTCCGCCGCGTGTGGGTCCCGCTGGAGGGGGCGCTCGACGAGGAATCCGCCTACGTGGCGGCGAAACTGGCGGCGCTCGAATCGCTGCGCGGCGGATTCACCACCGTCGCCGATGCCGGCACCCGGGCCTCCGTGGACGTCGACGTCGTGGCCTCGGCCACCCGTGACGCCGGAATCCGCTGCGTGCTCGGACTCGTCTGCCACGACGCCGAGGACGCCGGGGACGCCGCGCGCCCCGCCCGTACGTCGGCCGACGTCCTGGTCCGCGCCGAGAAGCACCTCGCCCGCTACGAGGGGGAGGAACTGGTCCACCCCTCGCTGGCCGTCGCCGTCCCCGAGGCCGCGACCGCCCACACGCTCCGGGCCACCGCCCGGCTCGCCGCCGAAGCGGGCGCCGTCGTCCAGATCCACGTCAACGAGCACCTCGCCGGCGTGGAGCGCTCCCTCGTCCGGCACGGCCTGCGACCCCTGGAGTACCTGCGGGAAGTCGGGGCCCTGGGACCGCAGTTGCTTGCCGCCCACGTCACCCTGGTCACCCCCTCCGAGCTCACCCTGCTCGCCGACACGGGCGCCGCGGTGAGCTACAACCCCGTCGCCAGTGCCTGGAAGGGCAACGCCGTGGCACCCGCCACCACCATGGCCGAACGCGGGATCCGCTTCGGACTCGGTACGGACGGCACCCGGGGCGACGGCTTCCGCCTGGTCGAGGCCGCGGAGTTCGCGCAGCGCCTCACCTATGGCCTGGCCGCCGGGGACTCCTCCTGCGGCGCCGGCTGGACCTGGCTCGACCACGCGGGCCCGGGCGGCGCGGACGCGGTCGGCCTCGGAGCACTCACCGGCCGGATCGAGCCCGGGGCGGCGGCCGACTTCCTGCTCGTGGACGTGAGCGGGCCGGAGATGCGCCCGTCCTGGGACCTGACCTGGGAACTGGTCCGGCGCGCCAACCGCGACCAGATCACCGCCGTGGTCGTCGCCGGACGGCTGCGCATGTTCCAGGGGAGGCCCGTCGGCTGGGACGGCCCCGCGCTCGTGCGGCGGGCGGCCGAGCTGGCCGGGGACGTGGTCGCCCGGGCCGGGGTCCACCGGGTGCACCGCACGTCCGCGGAAGTCCGGGAGAGGAGCGCCGCACGGTGAGCGCCTCGACCCTGGCGGTCCTCGCCCTCGTGGTGGCCGCCGCCGCGTTCGTCCAGGGGACCAGCGGCCTCGGGTTCGCACTGGTCGTCGCACCCGTCGCCGGACTGCTGGCCCCCGCCCTGCTCCCGGTGTTCGTCCTCGCGTCGATGATCCCGCTGAACGTGTACGTGGCCTGGCGCGAGCGGCATTCCCTGGACCTGCGCGGCGCGGGCTGGATCACGGCGGCCCGGCTGGCGGCGACCCCGGGCGGACTCGTACTGCTCTGGGCGGTGCCGGAGCAGCGGCTCGGGCTGGTCGTCGGCGTGGCGACCGTACTGGCGGCGGTGGTGAGCCTGGCCGCACCGGCCTTCGTGCCCGGCCGGGCCGCCTACCTCGGGGCGGGGCTGGTCACGGGCCTCACCGAAACCGCGACCGGTGTGGGCGGCCCGCCGCTGGCCCTCGTCTACCAGCACCGTCCGCCGGCGGAGCTGCGGTCCACGGTCGCCGTGTGCTTCCTCATCGGCGAGGTCGTCTCCCTCGCCCTGCTGCTCGCGACCGGTCAGGGCAGCCCGGCGCAACTGGGCTGGGCCGCACTGCTGCTGCCCGCGCTGGCCCTCGGGGCGTGGCTGAGCCGGCTGGCCCACCACCGCATCGACGCCGCGAAGATGCGGCCCCTCGTCCTCGTCTTCGCCCTCGTCTCCGGGGCAGTGCTCATTCTGGCGCCGTGACGCGCAGGGACGAGGCCCGCGCGATGACGCGGGGCTCGGGTGCCGGCACCGCCGCCGAGGGGGCCGCCCCGGCGGCGGTGCCGTCCGTGCCGGCGGGGGCCCCGCCCCGCAGGCGGGCGAGGAGCAGTTCCACCGCCTCGGAGGCCGCCCGGTCCAGCTGGAGGTCGACGGCCGTGAGCGGGGGCTCGCAGGTGCGGGCCCGCGGCCCGTCGTACCGGGTGACCACCATGACGTCGTCCGGGATCCTCCGGCCGCTGTCCCGGATCGCGCGGACGGCGCCCACCGCGAAGGCGTCCACGAGTGCGCAGACGGCGTCGGTCTCGGGGTGCTCGGCCAGCAGGGCCGCACAGCGCTCGTAGCCGGCCTCCTCCCCGCCCTCCTCCGGAGCGGTGGCGACGACGGGGGTCCAGCCCTGCTCGGCGGCGGCGCGTTCGTACGCGGCGCGGGCGTCGACGGCCGAATGGCGCGTGCCCGCGCCGATGATGAGCGCCGGATGACGGGTCCCCTGGGCGCGCAGGTGCTCCAGGAGGAGCTCCGCGACCAGACCGCCGCGCAGGTCCACGTACGGGGCGTCCGTGCCCGAGGGCATCTCGCGGCCGAGCGCCACGTACGGCAGGCCCCGCTCGCGCAACTGCGCGACGGCCGCGTCGTCCTCGCCGGGCTCGACGACGATCGCGCCGTCGATGTCGAGGGAGTGCAGCGCCGATCCGGACTGCACGGGAGGCACCAGGACGAGCGCGTACCCGTGGAGCAGGGCGCGCTCGGCGGCGGCTGCCGCGACCTCCATGTAGAAGCCGAGCCGCGAGGGCCCGCCGGCCACCGCGAAGGGCATCGAGGAGGCGAGCGCGATGGCCTTCGCCTGCCCCTGGCGAAGGCGCTGCGCCCGCAGGTTGGGACGGTAACCGAGCTCGGCGGCCACCTGCTTGATGCGCTCGCGGGTCCGGGGGTCCACCTTGCCCAGCCCGTTGAGGGCGTGGGAGACGGTCGTCCGCGACACCGAGGCGGCCTGGGCGACATCGGCGATCGTCGGCGGCCGCCTGCGGGAACCGGAACCGGAACCGGGGCTGGACATCGGCAGGACGCTCCTCGATCGGCCAACGACTCGCGCGCGACGGTGGCGATGGTGACGGGTGACGATGCCATCTTCGCCGACCCGCCCCCCGCACTCCAGCCCCGTGGGCCTCAGGAGCCCCCGGGGCCGGTGGTGGGCGGCAGCGGGGGCCAGGGCACGGGGCTGCTGCCCGAAGGCACCGGCGGGGCGTAGTGGTAGGGCGGCGCGCTGGGCAGCACGGGCTCGGGCTCCGGTGCGAACGGTCCGGCCCGGTTGGCCACGAGGACCATCATCGTCCCGGCGAAGAGCAGCGAGATGACGATGAGGGCGAGCCCCACGGGGTTGCGGGGGTTGTAGTAATAGCGGTTCGTTCCCCACTTGCTCCGTTGGAAGACCGGTTCGTCGTCAGGCACAGGCTGCGTCCTCAGGCGGGGCGGCGGGCAGGGGCATGACCATGATCACCCACTCCCCGCCCCGTGTCAGGCGGACGTGAACAGGTCCTGCCGGGCCTCGTCCAGCACGAAGCCGTTGTCGAGGCGGACGCGTACCGTCACCCGGGGCTCCCGCTCCTGGTGGGCGATCCACTCGGGCTCCAGGGAGGCCACCTGCTCCTCGAGCTGCTTCCTGCTCCCCGGGGGCATCTGGTGGCCGAAGTCGTCCAGGAGCGACTTGAGGCGTACGTACTCCACGACTTCGGGGCTCGGCTGCTCCTGCCGGTCCGCGCCGTCGTACACCCGCTCCACGGTTCCCCCGGTGCCCGACGCGAGGGACAGGGAGCCGGCGACGGGGACCGTCCGCGCCGGGTCGTCCCCGGCCTGCGCAAGTGACCCGGTCAGTCTGAGGTCGGCCGCCAGCTCCACCCGCTGGCCTTCTTCGAGCGTCATCGCCCCATTATCCGAGGGCCGCGACGGCGGCGACCATCCGGTCCCAGAAGAGGTCGGTCTCCAGCCGCACGGCGACCCGGGCGTTCACGGGCCGGTCCACGTAGCGGTGGGGGTCCACCACGGTGGCGCCGCGCGTGTACCGGCCGTGCAGCTCCACGACGACGTTGGCGTCCACGCAGTGCACGAGACCCGGATCGATGACGCGGGCCACCGCGACGGGGTCGTGCAGCGGCGGGTGCGGGAACCCCCACAGCGTGCGGTACGCGGACCCGAAGAAGGTCAGCAGTTCGGCGCAGATGTGCCCGAGGGGCGTACCGAGCCCCTCGAAGCGGGCCACCACCTCGGGCGTGGCCAGCGCCTGGTGGGTCACGTTGAGACCGCACATGGTGACCGGCACGCCGCTGCGGAAGACGATGTCCGCGGCCTCCGGATCCGTGAGCACGTTGAACTCGGCCGCCGGCGTGCGGTTGCCCCGCTCCGTCGAGCCGCCCATGAGGACGATCTCGCGGATGAGGGCGGCGTCCTGCGGATAGCGCGTCAGCAGGAGGGCGATGTTGGTCAGCGGGGCCGTGGGCACGAGGGTGACCGGCTCGGGATGCCGGGTCAGCGTCCGGTGGATGAGGTCCACGGCGTGCTCCGGGACGACGTCCACGGTGGGTTCCGGGAACCTCGGCCCGTCCAGGCCGGAGGCTCCGTGCACGTCGGCGGCGACGCCGAGCGGCTGGACGAGCGGGCGGTCGCATCCGGCCGCGATGGGCACCCCGGTGATCCCGGCGACGGTGCAGACGCGCCGCGCGTTCAGGGTGGTCTTCTCCAGCGTCTGGTTCCCCGCGACCGTGGTGACGGCCAGCAGATCGACCGCCGGATCACCGGCCGCCAGCATGATCGCGAGGGCGTCGTCGTGTCCGGGATCGCAGTCGATGATGATCGGAACGGGCACGTTGCTCCTTCCGGTCGGCTCGTGGCCCCTCCAGTCTGCCGCCGCGCCGGTCCCGTGACCCGCAGGCACCCGCAGAACGGCTCGATCCCGCCGTAAGGTCGGAGCATGGTACGCAAGCGCGTGATCGTGTCGGGGACCGTGCAGGGGGTGTTCTTCCGGGACACCTGCCGCAGCGAGGCCGTGGCGCACGGGGTGTCGGGCTGGGTGCGGAACCTGCCCGACGGGGGTGTCGAGGCCCTGTTCGAGGGAGCCGAGGACGCCGTCGCGGAGATGGTGGCGTGGGCGCGTACGGGTCCGCCGGCGGCGGTGGTCCGCGCGGTCGAGGTCCACGACGAGCCGGCGGCGGGGGTCCGGCCGGGCGGCTTCGAAGTACGCCCCACCCCCTACCGGGGCTGACCCGCCGCCCTGCCGCGGGCGCGAGGCCGTCTGAGGTTGGCGCCCGGGCCGGGGCTGGTAGGCCCTGCGGCGCCCTGCCCCTTGGCCGGAGCTCGTGGGTGGGGGTGCCCTGCCCCGGCGTACCCCTTGGCCGGGGTCTTGTGTGCGGGGCGCGGCCCCGGCCGGGGCTGCCCTTCGCCGGGGGTGTGTGGGTGGGGCGGTGGTTGCGCGCTCGTCCTGCGGGGACACTCCGCCG